>NZ_MLBG01000025.1 GCF_001936595.1 Desulfovibrio sp. DV | reverse complement strand
AGCCGGCCCCAGCCTTTCCACCTCTCCGCGGGGCGGAGATGCCACCCCACCTTGTCTTCCCGGAAAACCGGCCCCGAAAACAAAGACGGCAAACCTCGTAATTTTACGAGTTGTTGTGCCAAAGCCTTTCTTATTAGCTGTGACAAACGAAAACGGACGTCGGGCCGCAGACGAAAAACTGTCTGCCCTGGCGTCGATACAATGTGGCGGCCGCCTAGTCCTGCATCAAAGGGGCGGCTGCAAAGGAGATTGGCATGGCGGACAAGAAAATCAAAAATGTCGTCTTCATCATGCTCGATACATTGCAGTACAACTATTTAGGCTGCTACGGGAACAAAACGGTGAAGACGCCGAACCTCGACCGTTTCGCGCGCAACGGCTTCCTCTTCGAGAACGCCTACAGCGAGGGTCTGCCCACCGTCCCGGTGCGCCGGGCCCTGATGACCGGCCGCTTTACCTTGCCCTTTGCCGGCTGGCAGCCCCTGTCCCAGGACGACACGACGCTCACCGACATCCTGTGGGGCCGCAAGGTGCAGACCGCCCTGGTCTATGACACCCCGCCCATGCGCCTGCCCAAATACGGCTACTCCCGGGGCTTTGACTACGTGAAGTTCTGCCCCGGCCACGAACTCGACCACACCACCTACGCCGACGAGCCCCTCGACCCTGGCATGCACCCCATCGACTACACGTCGCCGACCATGGTCTACAACGAGAAGGGCGAACTGATCGACGACGCGAGCAAGGCTCTGCTCGAGGAAATCGAGTGCTTCCTCAAGTTTCGGCAGCAGTGGCGCAGCGAAGACGACAACTACGTGAGCGTCGTGGCCCGCGAGGCCGACCGCTGGCTGCGTGACATCCGCATCAAGAGTCGCCCCTTCATGCTCTGGATCGATTCCTTCGATCCCCACGAGCCTTGGGATCCGCCATCGGTCTGGACCAAGGAGCCCTGTCCCTACGATCCCGAGTGGCCGGGCAACCCGCTGCTGCTCGCGCCCTGGACACCTGTCGAAGGCCGCATCACCGACGAGGAGTGCGCCCACATCCGGGCCTTGTATTCCGAGAATATCGAGCTCGTGGACAAGCAGATCGGCAAGCTCCTCGATTCCATCCGCGACCAGGGCCTGTGGGACGAGACCATGGTTATCATCACCAGCGACCACGGCCAGCCCATGGGCAAGGGGGAGCACGGCCACGGCATCATGCGCAAGTGCCGGCCCTGGCCCTACGAGGAACTCGTACACGTGCCGCTTCTGATGCACGTCCCGGGCCTTGAGGGCGGCAAACGCCTCAAGGGCTTCGTCCAGAACGTGGATGTCGCGCCCACGATCCTAAGCGCCCTGGGCCTGCATCAGGATGTCAACGACCTGGACGGCGGCCACGGTTTCCCGGTCTACGGCTGTATCGACATGCAGGGTAAGGATCTGCTTCCCATGATGCGCGGCCAGGTCGAGAAAGTGCGCGACTTTGCCATCGCCGGTTACTACGGCATGTCCTGGTCCATTATCACCGAAGACCACACCTTCATCCACTGGCTGCTGAAAGACGCCAGCCAGCGCGATTACGTCAGTGCCGACAGCCCCGCCAAGGAGATTATGAAGGACGAGGCCATGTGGTCCTGCACCGCCGGGGCCAAGCAGGAAGTGCCCGACAGCGACGAACTCTATGATCGCCGCAAGGATCCCTTCCAACTCGAGAACATCATCGCCGACAACAAGGATCTGGCCGCCGACCTGCTGCAAAAGATCAAGTTGTACATCGGTGAGCTCAAGACCCTCTAAGACAACACGCGGGGCCGCGCCTCGGCAGGCCCGGCCCCATCAGGGAGATGCGATGATCAAGGAAATCACCAATACCGACTACAAGGAAACGATCGCGGCCACGCCGGCCGGCGTGTGCATCGTGTTCAAGGAACTGTGCCCCCACTGCAAGAACATGGAGAAGGTCCTGGAAAAGTTCGGCCAGCTCATGCCCGCCGCCGTGCTGTTGGGGCTCGACATCCAGAAGAATCCCGACGCGGCCAAGGCGCTCGGAGCCGAGCGGGCCCCCACCGTGTGCGTCATCAAGGACGGGGCGGTGCGACGGACCAAGACCGGTCTCATGAATCCCAAGGAACTTCTGGCCCTGTACCAGATGGGGTAGCCACGCCATGAAACCGGAATACCACTACGACTGCCTCATCCTCGGCGGCGGGCCGGCCGGCATGACCGCCGCCATCTACGCCGCCCGGGCCAAGCTCAAGGCCATCGTCCTCGAATCCAACATCACGGGAGGCCTGGCCAATTCCACCTACACGGTGGAGAACTTCCCCTCCTATCCGTCCATCCATGGCATGGAGCTCATGGACCGGATGCGGCAGCACATGGACAGCCTGGACGTGCCGGTGGAGGAAGTCTGCGAGATCGAGCGCCTGGACTTGGCCGGCGAGGTGAAGACGGCCGAAACCGACGAGGCCGTGTACCGCGCCCCGGCCGTCATCCTGGCCACCGGACGCAAGCCCGTGCCGCTCGACGTCCCCACCGAATGCGACCAGATCCACCACTGCGCCATCTGCGACGGTGCGCCCTACGCCGGCAAGCGGGTCCTGGTGACCGGCGGGGGCAACAGCGCCTTCGACGAGAGCCTCTACCTCCTGTCCCTCGGCGTGGCCCACGTCACCCTTGTCGAGATCATGCCCAGGTTCTTCGCCGCGGCCACCACCCAGGAGGCGTTGTTCGCCTCGGGCAAGGCCGAGGGCCACACCGGAACCCGGGTGGTGGACCTGGAAACGGTCGACGGACGGCTGACGGCGGCCGTGCTGGAAGACACCGCCGCAGGCAGGACTTGGCGCGAGCCCGTGGACGGCGTCTTCGTCTTCCTGGGCCAGCTCCCCAACAATGCGCTGTTTAAAAATCAGATCGAACTGACCAAGGCCGGCTACATCCCGGCCGCGCCGGATGCGTCCACCAGCCTGCCGGGCGTCTTCGCGGCCGGCGACATCGTGGACAAGCCCTTCCGCCAGATCACCACCGCCGTGGCCGACGGCACCGTGGCCGCCTTGTCGGCGGAACGGTTTCTGCGCTGCCGGTAGCGGACGCTTGGCGGAAACGAGGCGACGGGCGTTTGCATTCTCAACCCGCAACGCACAGGGAGACTCCCCGGGACGCACCCGGCAACGGCGGGCCAACGACAGCCTGTTACCCGCAAAGGAGAGAAAAGCATCATGGCCGAATACAACATGGACCAGGTCCTCGAAAACGCCGGGAACGCGGCGTCCATGGGGCAGGACGAAGCCTGCGCGCCGGCACCGGACAGCGTCGGCGGGCCACTGCCCAAGGGTCGTTTCGCCAACAACTATTTCGACGGCATTCCCGTCACCGGCGTCCATAAGTTCCTGTTCTTCATCATCATGGCCGCCTACTTCTTCGAGCAGCTCGACAACTGGAACTTCGGCTTCGTGGCCCCAGCCCTGTCCCAGTCCTGGAACCTGGCCATGACCGACATCGCCACCATCGTCTTCTGGTATTTCATCGGCATGACCTCGGGAGGCTTTCTCGGCGGGGTCATCTCCGACCTGATCGGCAGGCGCAAGACGTTTTTGTGCTCCATCCTGGTCTTTTCCATCTCCTCCATCGTCACCGGCTTCACGGACAGCTTCGCGGTCTTCACCGTGTTCCGCGCCCTGACCGGCTTCGGCGTCTTCTGCATGATGGTCACGTCGCAGACCTATATCGCGGAGATGTCGCCCTGCGAGAGCCGGGGGAAATGGCAGGGCAAGGTGGCGGCCGTGGGGTTCTGCGCCGTGCCCGTCGTCGCCTTCCTGTGCCGCCTGATCATCCCCATGGGACCCGAGGCCTGGCGCATCATCTTCTACGCCGGCGGCGTCGGCCTGGTCGCCTTCTTCTTCGGCCTCAAATATCTCAAGGAATCGCCCCGCTGGCTCGTCTCCCGGGGGCGCGTCGCCGAAGCCGAGGCTGTGGTCGCCTTCATGACCCACCGCGACATCGACCTGTCCGCGGCCAGCCGAAAGGTCGAACCCAAAGTCAAGGTCACGGGCGTGATCACCGGCATGTTCACCCCGCGCTACCTGCTGCGGACCACGCTTCTGATCCTGCTTTTCGTCACCATCACCCCGGCCGGCTTCCTGCTGACCACGTGGACCACGCAGCTGCTCAAGATGAAGGGCTTCACGGTCACGGAGAGCCTCACCGCGGCCACCATCATCAGCATCGGCGTTCCCATCGGCTGCTTCCTGGCCTCCCTCGTCTCGGACCGGGGCGGCCGAAAGATCCCCCTGGCGCTTCTGAGCGTGGCCACGGGCTTAAGCGCCATCGCCTTCGCCTTCATGGACAGCCTCACGGGGCTCATCTGCGCCGGATTCACCGTGACCGTCGTAAACATGGCCGTGAACTTCATCCTGTTCTCCTATACGGCCGAATCCTACCCGACCACAATGCGCAACACCGCCACCGGATTTCAGAACGGGCTGGCCCGGCTGTCCGTTTCCGCCTCCCAACCGCTCATTCCGCTGATCCACCAGGCTTACGGATTCGCCGGCGTCTTCGACGCCGTGGGCATCCTGTACCTGGTGCCGGTCATTCCGCTGCTGCTGTGGGGCAAGCGGACCGGCGGCAAGAGCCTGGAGGAAATCGAATAGGTTGCGGCTCGGGCCGAACGGCGGCAGGGTCCCTTGACCTTGCCGCCGCTTGTCGGAGATGACAGAAGCGCCGACTGGGACGGGAGGTCCCGTTGCGAGGAAAACGCCTGAAAACACCTCTGTGGACGCCAGCTGCCCAGTTTTCCACAAGACGCCTGTGCCTGCTTCTTTTGTGGCTTGCCTGTCTGGGAAGCCCGGAGGCTCCGCTTTTCTCGTCGCACGGCGGGGACGCCTTGGCCGCCCCAGGCCCTGTTTCGGCCTGGACCGAAAAGCGGGTGGTGATCCTGTACTCCATGCCCCTGGATTTTCCGGCCACGCAAATGGCGGAGAAAGGACTGCAGGAGGCGCTCTCGGAGAAAGCCCCCTTCAAAATGCAGATTTTTTCCGAGTACCTGGACTTATCGCGATTTCGCCACGAGAAACAGCGACAGGCCCTCGCCGACCTGCTGCACCAGCGGTATGGGGCCATTCCCATTGATCTCGTCATCTCCGTCGATGTACCGGCGGCGCATTTCCTGATCGAACAGGCGGAGGAGGTCTTCCCGGGGGTTCCGGTCGTGGTCTGCGACATTCCCGAGCCGTACAAGGAGAATATCCTCGCCGCCTCCTTTGGCAAGCGCGTCAGCGGCGTCCTGGAGCCGGCGGAACTGGCCCGCCAGCTCGTGGCTTCGGCGTTGCGTTTCCGACCCGAAGCCCGGCATGCCGTGCTCATCTACGGGGCGTTCGAGAACGACGAGGTCAGGGCCGTGCTCTTGCGCCAGGCCATCGTGGCCTTGTACCCACGCGTCGAATGCATCGACCTCGGCGGCCTCGGGCTTGGCGAGATCCTTGACCGTTGCCAGTCCCTGCCCGCCGATTCCCTGATCTTCTTCTCGACGCTCTTCGTCGACGCCAAGGGCCGGTTCTTCGTTCCCCGGGATGTGATTCCGTCCGTCTCGAATTACGCCGGCTGCCCGATCTGGGGCATTTACGACTCCTACTTCGGCAACGGGATCGTCGGCGGACCGATGGTCAGCATGCGGCTGCAGGGACTCCAGGCGGGGAAGATCGCCCTGCGTGTCCTGGCCGGGCAACCGGCGGGCGAAATCCCTTTCGACGACGGGATGGATACGAAGGTCACGTTCTACGATTGGCGACAGCTCAACCGTTTCCAGCTCAACGAGAACCTGCTGCCGCCGGACGCCTTCATCGCCTACCGGGAAGCGACGACCTGGGATCGCTACAAGAAGTACATCATCGGCGCGGCTGTTCTTTTCGCCTTGCAGTCGCTGCTGGTCGTGGGCCTGTTTTTCAACCTGCGGCAGCGGAAAAAGGCGGAAGTCGCGTTGCGCTGCAGCCAGCGCGAACTGCAGACCCTGGCCAGACGGCTGATTTCCTCCCAGGAAGAGGAACTCAGCCGGCTGTCGCGGGAATTCCACGATGATTTCGTCCAGCGCCTGGCCGCCATCGCCATCGAGATCGGTACCGTGGAGCTGCACATCCGGCAGCCGGGAGCCCGGATACTGGACGAAATCATCGACGCGAAGGGAAAGATCATAAACCTTTCCGAAGACATGCATGCACTATCCCGAGAGTTGCACCCCTCGAAGCTCAAGGATTTCGGCCTCGTCAGGGCGATCCAGGCGATGTGCGGCAGTTTCTCCAACCGGGAAGGCCTGGTGGTGGATTGCAGTTTTGAGGGCGAGTTCGCGATAATTCCGTTGGATACGGCCCTGTGCCTCTACCGGGTCGTCCAGGAGGGCTTGCGCAACATCGCCAAGCACGCCCGTGCCGGTCGCGTTGACATTTCCCTGCAGGGTACGAAAGAGAAGCTGGTATTAACCATCAAGGACGACGGCGTCGGCTTCAAGCCGCAATGCGCCAAGCTGACTCCCGGCATCGGCCTGGCCAGCATGCGGGAGCGGGTCCAGTACGCCAAAGGGGAATTCGCCATCCATTCGGAACCATACCAGGGCGCCGTGATCCACGTGACGGTTCCCTTGGAGGAGAGGCGGCATGAAGAAGCCGAGAATTCTACTGGCCGATGACCATCGCATGGTGGCCGAGGGTGTACGCGGCCTGCTCGAACCCGACTACGAACTGATCGGGATCGTCGAGGACGGCCGTGCCCTGCTCGAGGCCGTCGACCGATTGCGCCCGGACGCCCTGGTGGTGGACATCTCCATGCCGCTGCTCAACGGCATCGACGCGGTGCGCCAGATAAAGAAGCGGCACAAGTCCGTGGCCGTCATCTTCCTCACCATGCATGTGGACGTCGATTATGCCGCCAGCGCCTTCGAGGCCGGGGCACTGGGCTACGTGCTCAAGCATTCCGCCTCGTCGGAGCTTCTGACGGCGATCAGTTGCGGCCTCAAGGGGAAGACCTACATCACGCCGCTGCTTGCCGGCGAATTGCTGCAGTACCAGCGGGAAAGACCGGCCGTGTCCGGCGATGCCTTTTCCCAACTGACCCCCCGGCAGCGCGAAGTGCTGCAACTCATCACCGAGGGGTTTTCCGTCAAGGAATCCGCCGCCATCCTGGGGATTTCCTCCCGGACTGTGGAATTCCACAAGTACACGATGATCGAATCGCTGGGGCTTAAGAGCTCGGCGGAATTGATCCGGTTCGCCGTGCAACACGCGAAAGGCGTATCCCGGGCCGGGGTACGCCTCGCCTGCGACCTCACCCCCTCGTCCAGCCGTTAAGCTCGTAAGCACGCCAAGTTGCCAAGTAGGAAAATGCGCGTGCACAGGTCGCCCCGCCAAATCGCCTCTGCCGCGCGGTGAATGGAGGCCAACGGGTGCGTTCGCCGTCCAGAGGCCGCAATTCCGTACAGTACGGCGAGCTTACCCCGGGCCGAGACAAAGACTGTCGAGGCTTTCTTTCTGGCATCTTGATTCAGACTCTTACTGTTTTTCTTCCAACATTCGATGCGTTTCGTATAGTTGTGCAATCTCTTACAACTTCACAAGATCTCTTTGTCGTCAGACAGACCTAAGCCTTGTATTTTTGTACTCCTGGATTTCCAAGCTTTTGTTCAACCATTTAAGAACTTTTGCAAGTTTTCCAATGCCGCTATCAATTGATCCAATTTCCTCTCCTGTTCTTCCTGACGCTCTTCCAGATTGACCAACGGTTTGCCCTGGGACTTCTGAGAAGAAGTGAATTCTTGTTGAAGCGTCTCCAGGCCGTTGGGGAGATGGCGTTCCAACTCGGTCATACTCCTCGTCTCCTCCACTTTCACAGCTTGCTGTTTGCCCACCATCCAGCCGGTGTGGGCCAGGGAAACCTTCAGTCCTTTGCAAGCACTTGACGCAGGCAGGCACGCAGCCATTTGTGCGCTTTGTCTGCTTCGAACCGGGGATGCCAAGCCTGGGAAATCGTGATCGAATCCGTCTGGACGGGCAAGGGAAAGACGCACAGGCCTTGTTGAATCGCGTTGGCGAAGCCTTCAGGTACGGACGCCACGAGATCAGAACTTGCGGCGAGCATGAGGGCCTCGGGGACAGATGCGGTGATGACCACGACTGCCCGCGACAGCCCCAGGGCTTCCAACTGGACATCGATGGGACCGTAGCCACGTCCTCGTCGGGATACGGCAATATGCTCGCAGGCTGCAAACCTCTCTGGCGTCACCGGGCCTTGCGCGAGAGGATGACCCTTGCGGACAACGCCGACGTAGTGGTCACGGAACAGGGCCTGGAGGCGGACTTCCGGACCCATCTCACCGATGACGCCGACGTCGATGTCGATGCGTCCATCGCGTAATGCCTCCACATCTTCTTCTCCCTCCGGAGCGAATCGGAGCTGAACGCCTGGAGCCGAAGCCCGAATCAGCGCCATAAGCCGTGGCGCGAGCATGAGGGTGAGGGCATCACTTGTCCGCACCGTGAAGACCCGCTCCAAATGCACGAGATCAAGGTCACTCTCCTGGCGCATGAGCGCCCGGGCGAGTTCCACGACCCTGTGCACGTCCTCCCGTATTTCCTCGGCCCGGGGGGTGGGCGCCATATTCCGTCCGGCCCGTACGAGGATCGGGTCCTTGAAGACATGCCGGATGCGGCCAAGGGTGCGACTTATGGCCGGGGGGCTCAGGTTGAGTCGTTCCGCGGCTTTGGTGACGCTCCGGTCCGTCAGGAGGGCATCAAGGGCGACAAGCAGATTCAGATCAATAGATTGCATGGTGGTAAATATATACTTACTTAGGTTGCACTGGATGCAAACGTAAAGGCCGCCCATAGTCCTGGCAACATCAATTTTGGAGGGTGTTGCCATGAATCGTAACACGATTACCCGGTTTCCGGAGAGAGGACGCGAAAGCATCCTGAAATTCGGAATGTATCTGGCCGGTTGCGCGGTCTTCTCCGCCGGAGCCTACCTCTTCATCTACTCCCAACTCGGGACCGACCCCTTGGACGTCTTCTCTTTGGGGTTGCTCAACCATGTTCCCCTGACCATCGGCCTAGCCCAGACGCTGGTGGCCATCATCTGTCTCTTGCTGGTGGCGGCCTGGACTTGGAAGCGGCCGCTTCTCTCGCCACTCTGGACGTTTTTCTTTTGCGGCAGCCTCATCGATCTGCTGCGCTGGATCGATGCAGGCCAGTGGCTTCCTCTGCCGCCTATGGCCATCTTGCTGGTCGGGTCGGTGTTGTGTGCCTACGGCTCGTCTCTGATCATCATGAGCGGGTTCGGCATTCGGGCCATGGACCTGCTGGCCTTGGTCCTCGGCGATCGGTGGGGTTGGCCGTTCTGGCTCGGCAAGGGGATACTGGAAGGGGTGCTGCTCCTTTCCGGCTACCTCATGGGCGGGCCGGTGGGCGTAGGGACCATCGCCTTTTTCCTTGTCGTGGACGGCACTATCCAGCCGTTGATGTGGATGAACCGCCACGTGCTCAGCCTCCCCCATTTCGTGTTCGCGCCAGTCCATTGCGTCAAGTGAAATGACTCCTTGCCGCGATTGCACTTATCCTCATGAACTGCCCCCTGTACCATTTGGGCAAAACCAACTCCAAGGAGGAGCTGTCATGTTCAGTGTACATCATGAGAGCATGGTTCTCGATGCCCCCTGTGTTCGCGAAACATTGGATCGCATCTGGGCCATGCAAAGCCAGGTCAACCCTGCCGGTGAAGCCCGTCTTAAGGCGGCCATGGCCAATCGGCAGAGACCCTTTACGGTGAGCGAATTTGTGGACCTGTGCGCCGCAGGTTCGTTTGCCGCGCCGCCTGAGATCGGCCGCCTGCTCTATGCCATGGTGCGGGCCATTCGACCGGCCACGGTCGTGGAATTCGGCACGGGGCACGGTTTTTCGACCCTCCACATCGCGGCGGCGCTCCGCGACAACGGCCATGGCCGGCTTATCACTACGGAGATGCACCCGGACAAGGTGATGGCCGCCCGCGACAACCTGGTGACAGCCAGACTGGCGGAATGGGCGGAAGTCCTTGAAGGCGATGCCATCGAAACCGTGGGGAGCATCCGTGACGTGGACATGCTCTATCTCGACGGCTGGACGGAGTTTTACCTCCCGGTGCTTCAAGCCGTCGAGCCGAACCTGCGTCCCGGAGCCCTGATCCATGCCGACGATGTGGGCAAATTCGGCAAGGGAGCCGTGCCGTATCTCGAATACGTGTGCAATCCCGCCAATGGCTTCATCTCCGTGTCGCTTGGCGACTACCAGGGATTCGAACTATCCAGTTGGACGGGAAGGAGCGCCGACTGATGCAAGAGCAGGCTCGTCGCCAGGCAATCCTGGCCATCATCTCCGGTTGCGTCGTCCTGGTTTTCGGCCTGGGCGCGAGCGTGAACCTCGCAGTTGGGAGGCTGGCCACCAGCCACCTCCATCCTACCCCAGCTCAGGTCCTCTGGATTGTCGACACCTATCTGGTCGTGTTTGGCTGTCTGCTCATCCCGGCCGGAGCGCTGGGAGACCGATACGGGCACAAACGGATGCTATCGGCGGGCCTGCTTATTCTTGGGTTTGGCTCCATCGCCTCCGCCCTGGCCCCGACCGTCCTGTTGCTGCTGGCCTGGCGGGCTCTGGCCGGGGCAGGGGCCGCCTTGATTCTGCCCAATAGTTTGTCGCTCCTGGTCGATGCCTATCCACCGGATGAGAGGCCCTATGCGATAGCCGTTTGGACGGGAATGACAGGACTTGGCGGTGCCTTGGGCAACATCGGCGGTGGGTTGGTACTGCAATACTACGATTGGCAAATGCTCTTCGCCATTGCCGCGCCCCTGGCCCTCATCGCGCTCGCCCTGGTCGCGCGGGCAACTCCGAACACGGTTGGCAACAAAAGACCGCTGGATATCCTGGGCGTCGGAATCCTGGTGCCGGCAATTTTTTCTTTGCTCTATGGGATCATCGTAGGACCGGAATACGGCTGGACGTCCCTGCATGTGCTTGGGGCCTTTACCGTATCCGCTGCAATCGTCGCTTGTTTTGTGCGTCACGGCCTGCGGCGGCAACATCCCCTGATCGATCCGCGCATTTTCCGCCTGCCAAGTCTGAGCGTGGGCGCATGCGGCATCGTGCTCTCCTTTATCGGGATGTATTCGATCTTCTACTTAAACGGACAGTACATGATGAGCGCCAAAGGCTATTCCCCATTCCTTGCCGGCGTGTGCGTCTTGCCCATGGCGATTGCCTTGTTTGTCGTCTCGCCACGGAGCGTCACCCTGGCCAGACGCTACGGAACGCGACTCACCTTGACGTCAGGCCTGCTGGCCCTCACTGCCGGCCTGGCACTCCTGGCATTTTGTACCCGCTCGACGCCCTATCCGGTCTACGGGGCGATCCTTTTCCTGATCGGCACCGGTTCGGGATTATCCAACCCGTTGCTTTCCATGGCCATCATCGTATCCCTGCCGCCGAACCAGGCTGGCGTCGGCACCGGCATCAACAGCTTCACCCGGGAAATCGGCGGCGCATTCGGCGTGGCCTTGTTCGGGTCCCTGCTCAATGGGGCCTACGTCCGACACCTGCCGGAACAAGTCCAATTGCTGGTCGGGAGTGGCCCGGCCGCCCGGGCCATCGGCTCGACCCTGTCTGCGATCCAGCAACACGCTGGTGCGCAGGCCTCCCAACTTGAAGCTGTGGCCCGCGACACGTTCACGGATGCTATGGGATTTGCCCTCTGGGTTATTACGATTCTTCTCCTTATTGGCACGGTTGCTGTAGGCCTTTGGATACGCGAAATTGTCCGTAACCCGAAACCGAATGCTGCCTGATGGCCAGGCAAAAGGAGCCAAGGCCCTCCGAGGGGTCGGAAAGGAGTCGGCGTCGCAGTGCACACTCCGGAAAGCGCTTGACGACCGGCAGGTAAGTGCAAAATCCCCCGCAAGAAATAGTTGGAGGCCTGCCGCCCGGCAAGCCATGCCCTGGCATCTGCCGTGCTCGATCCACCATCGACGGCAGGGCGACGATCTGACCGGCCGGAGATTCGTTTGGTCTCAAGACCGGCCGATGCCCGAGGGGCTCGCTGTCAAGCCACTCCACGGCTCCGGCCCGCCTTCTGGCTAGGAGGCGGGCCGGGGATCCGCTTTACCAGGAGAGCGTCTTGCCGCCATCCTGGAAAAGAGCTGCTCCGGTCGTGTCGGGATTGCCGAATTTGGCTCCCGGAGGCAAATCACTGGCAGCCACGCCGAATTTCTGACTGCAAACAGGGCATACGAACACCATGCCACCCTTGGCCGCAATGTCGGCCAGCGCCTGGTGTTGCTCGGCGAACTGAGCGGCATTTTTTTTGTCAGCGACCAGGACGCCCTTGTCGCTGAGGTAAAGAGTCAGGGGATGCCCGCGCTGCATCTGAGCCTGTCCGAAACTGATGGCCATCAAGGAGCGGTGGGCATCATCGCTCGTCAGACTGATAAACAGCGGGTCCGTACTCCCCGCAAAACCCGGTGATGCGGTTGCTGCAATCAGTACGGCTATCGCCGACAGCATGAAAGCGATACGTCGCATACATTCCTCCTTGAAAAATTTCCCGATCTTCTTTCCTTAGGGAGTAAACACCTTCTTGGCAACCATCATGGACACCACGGCGTCGGAAGTATAACGGATCGCTTGTTTTCATTCCCCGGCAAATCCTGCCAGGTGCACGATTTGCAGCGGCTGCCGCAATCCGTGCCCGGCAAAGACCGAGGAGGAACGGCAGCCTTTGCACCACATAAATGAGTTCTATCTCAGCCTGTTAGAAAGTTTGATGCCGGTTTTTTACATTCCCCTTGACAAATTTCCCACACGGGTATTGATGGGCTTATCTCCCCCACTCATACACACGCCTATACCAGGGCGGCCGATGCAGCGCTTCCTGCCTGTACACGAACGATGGAGTTAAATAGTTATTATTACAGAATAAAAATCCACATGTGGCCCGGCATGACTGTGCATCCGCGCAGGCACGGAAAGAGATCCGCATACAATTATAAATTGAAGGATTCTATCCTCCTGGCGACTGTCCCACCTCCCCCGCTCACCTCCCGGCCAGGGCTCCTGTTTCCATAAACGGCTCTCCTCAGGCCACCCACAACGGGAGGCACGTTCAGGCAGACAGCCTCGTGTTGGCCATGCGGGCAAATTCGCGATTGCCCAGATCCAGACAATGCAGATGTTAATTTCTCCGACCATAGTGGCATCAACACTGATAGCACTTACAAGGAGGATGTATGTACATCGCACTACGCTGTGGAGCCTGGCAAGTTGGTGAGGACCAAAAATCGGACAAAGTTGCGTTCAAGCTGTTTTTTCCCGACAGGGCCAAAGACGAAAGCCAGTACGGAGCCCGGCACGACCGTCCAAACTATGGCGACCCCCGGATTTCTTCCATCCAGGTAGCCGGAAACTTCATGAACCACCTGGGGTTGCAGGACTGGCATCCCGGTACCGCACCAAAGATGAGCCAGACAGCCCATTCCAAGGGGACGCTTTGGACGTACACCACACCAACGCCATTGCCCGAGGGTTTTTACCAGTACAAGTACCTGCTCACATTTAAAAATGGGCAACAACGCTGGGTAGGCGACCCCTGCGCCCGGTACGGCGGCACAGAAGAACAGAATTCAGCCTTTGTCATCGGCGGAAGCCGCCCTGGCGACAATACAGTCCTCCCCGTCCAAGGCGGGCGCAAACACCTGCGCGATCTCATCCTCTATGAACTCATGATAGACGACTTCACGGACGAGTACCGCAGTTTCCACGCACCACTCGACGCGATTCAAGAAAAGCTCGACTACCTGCAACACACCCTGGGCATCAACGCCATCCTGTTCATGCCATGGACCGCCTGGCCAAATGATGGCTACAGTTGGGGCTACACGCCACACCAGTATTTCTCTATCGAAACCCGCTACACCAATGATCTCAACGCCCCGGCTGAAAAGCTTTCCAAACTCAAACAACTCGTCAACGCCTGCCATGCGCGCGGCATCCATGTCATCATGGACGGTGTCTTTAACCATGCCGGCGACGTTGACGCCGCCGGAGCGGCAGCGCACGGATTCCCCTATCGCTGGCTCTACCAGGATCCAAACGACAGCCCCTATGTCGGCGTTTTCGGCGGAACATTCCCTGGATTGCTCGATCTTGACTACAACAACGGCTGCACGCAGGAATTTATCGGTGACGTCTGTCGCTATTGGATAGACCATTTTGGCATTGACGGCATACGCTTCGACAACACAACAAATTATTATATCCAGGGACGCAACGAAGGGCTGCCGCAACTGCTCAAAGACATTCGGCAGCATGTAAAAGACGACAATTTTTCCCTGACCCTGGAACATATCGACATGACTGCGGCCAATGTCGTCAACGCGACAGGGGCCGACAGCTACTGGAACGATGCCCTCTATGGCAAAACATTCGAAGGACTTTGGCATGGCTGCATCAGTCCGGGCATCATGAATGCGCTCGACAACCATCTTGGCCTGGACCCCGCCCGTGTCGCCACAACCTACCTCGGCAACCACGACCATTCCCATGTGGCCTGGCAAGCCGGTTGCCGCAACAATCGCGGCGCACTTGACTGGTACCGCATCCAACCCTACGCCATCACCTTGATGACCATGCCAGGTTGCCCGATGATCCCCAATGGCCAGGAGTTTGCCGAAGACTACTGGATCATGGAGGACGATCACGGCACCGGCAGACGCGTCCAGCCACGCCCTTTGCGTTGGAATTTCAGCCAGGACGCAATTGGAAGAAGCATGCTCTGGGTATTCTCCAAGCTCATTGCAGTCCGTAAATGCTATGCCGGTTTGCGGTCAAACAACATATACCCCTGCCAATGGGAACAATGGCAGACCCGCTTCAACCCGCAAGGGTACGGCGTGGACACGGAAAAGGGCTTGGTCATCTTTCACCGTTGGGGAGTGGGCGAGGATGAGAGGCTCCAACGATTCATTATCGTCCTGAACTTTTCCGACAACCAGCAATTCATCGATGTCCCGTTCCCGGAAAATGGCACATGGCTTGATGTCCTCAACGACAACCAACAGGTTCACGTTTCAGGCTACCGGGCCACAAACGTGCCTGTCGCCTCCTTGTGGGGGCACGTCTACTTCTTGTAGCCATTGCGCCCAGACCAATCAGAAGGCGCAGCGGCCATGACTTGGGCCGGGGCCAGGCCTTCCGGCTGCCCCCGGCATGCCCCTCCAAGGACGTCAGGCCACGGAACCGGCGGGTCCGACTCCATCGAACCCGATCAAAGAAAAACCCCAGGGACGCCCGGCGTCCCTGGGGTTTCGGCTGCGCCCCCTGAAAAGCCTCTTCTCATCCAGGCCCGTTGCAGGCATCCTGCGGACTGGCCACCGGCTTCCTGCCGTCCCGGAGCATGCTCCGGAGCTCTTGTCATACTGCCGCAAAGGCTGCCGAGGATCGACGCCATGAGACGATTTGCCCTGGCCCTGGCTGCACTTTTCACCGTCCTGTCGCTTCCCGCCCTGGCTGCGCCCCTGCCGCCGGCGCAAGCCCCGGTCCGCTATGAGCATATCGGCGACTACACCGTCGAGCGGCTCAATACGATCCTGACCACGGAACTGGCGGACTTCAGCCCGTTTCCGATCAGCTATCCGCCGGCGAAAAACGCCGTCAGCCTCTACAAGGTGTTTTATGAAACCGTGATTCCAGAGCGCGGCAACAAGCCGACCACGGCCACGGGCCTGATCGCCGTGCCGCAGGTGGAGCCAAAGGTCCTGCCGGTCGTTTCCTACCAGCACGGCACCGTGTTCACGAAAACGGCCGTGCCGTCCCATCCCGAAGAGTCCATGGAAACGCGGCTCATGATCGCCCGGTTCGCCGGCCAGGGCTATATCGTCATCGGCGCGGACTACATCGGCAAGGGCGACTCCCCGGAGCCGGACAGCTACATGGTCAAGGATGCCACGGCCCAGGCCTGCCTGGACATGCTTTTGGCCTCGCGCCTGGTCTGCACGGGCCTGGGGCTCACGCAGCAGGGCCTTTTTCTCAGCGGCTGGTCCCAGGGAGCCTGGGCCACGATGCAGTTTCGCCACAAGCTCGAAGCCCTGGACATGCCGGTCGAGGCCGCAGCCACGGCCAGCACCCCCTGCGACCTCTATGTGCTGCTGACCCGCTGGCTCAACAATCCCACGCCGCTGGACGCCTCCTGGCTTCCGGGCACGCCGCTCCTGTTTCTCTATGCCTATGAGCACTACTACGATCTGCCGGGCCTTTCCCGGGCGGCCATCCGGGAGGAATACTGGCAGACGGCCAAGGACCTCTACGAAAACAAGATCGATTGGGAACAGGCCTCCAAAACCCTGCCCGCAACGGTGAGGGAACTGCTGCGGCCGGAACTTGCGGCCGAAAGCTCCATGGGCCTCAGCCGTTTCTACCGGCAGCTCCAGGACAACGAGGCCTACCAGTGGCGCTCGCGCACGCCGAGCCGCTACTATTACGGCAAGATCGACGAAGTCATGCCCCCCTACGTGGCCACCCTTCCGGTGGACTATGCCAAGGTGGTGGGCGCAGCCCCGGCCGAGGCTGTCTACGCCGGGGACAACGCCGACCACCGGGGCACGTTTCTTTTCGGCGTCCTTGACCAGAAGGACTGGTTCGACCGCCTCGGCGCCAAATAGCGCTGTCGGTTGCAGGCCGCTTCGGACACGGCCTGCACCCGCGTCTTTTCAGGCAGGCCGGGCAGGCCGGGCAGACCGGCCCGGGTCTTTTCGGACCGGGGGAAACTTGAGAAGGTGGCTCACACCGACAGTGGGGGAGCCATGGGGAAGGGGAGATTTTCAAACGTGCGGCCGGCCGCACTCCTGGCCCTCCTGTGCCTTCTTTTGGGTTGGGGATGGGCCGGAAACGACCGGGACAGACCCCTTGCCCGGGACGGCGTACTCGATCTGACCGGTTGGGACATCGCCCGGGACGGCCCCGTGGCCTTAAACGGCCAGTGGGAATTCTACTGGGACCGGCTGCTTGCCCCCGAAGACTTCAGGCCCGGACTCCCGCCGCCGCAACGCTCCGATTCCATGACCCTTCCCGGCTCCTGGAAAGGACATGTGCTCCAGGGCAGTCCCTTGCCCGGCCGGGGCCAGGCCACCTTTCGCCTGCGCCTGTTGCCGGGGCCCCGGGAGAGCCGGCTGGCGTTGCGGATCCTCGCCATCAAAGCCGCCTACCGGCTGTGGGCCGACGGGACCCTTGTCGCCGAAGGCGGCGTGGTGGGGCAAAGCGCCGCAACCGAAATCCCGGACCGGACCCTGGCTCTGGCCAGACTGCCGGACGCCACGGCCCCCATCGAGCTGGTGCTCCAGGTGTCCAACCACTCTTTTCACCGTGGCGGCGTACAGCATTCCATCACGATGGGCCTCCCGGAACAGCTGGAACAAATCCACATCCGCACCTGGTCCCTGGCCATGCTGTTTGCCGGCAGCCTGCTGGTCATGGCTGTTTATCATTTCGCTCTGCATTTTTTGAAAAAAAAGGATGTTTCGGCCCTCTATTTCGGATGCGGCTGTCTGGTGTTGGTTGTCACCTATTCGGCCCTGGATTCTTCGGATTGGCTCCTCACCCTGTTTTTCCCGACCGCTTCCCCCGCCGTCGTCAGCAAGATTCCTCTGCTCGGCTACGCCATTCTGGCCTCCATTCTGTACAGGTTCTATCGGTCGCTCTATCCAAATGAATTCATCCGTTGTATCCAAATTATTTGCGACATCCGAAGCGTTGTATTCGTTTTCATCATACTGACCCAGCCAGGATTCATCCTCTACAGCGCCCTGCAATGGCTGGCGATCATCAGCTTTTTCATCCACGCCTGCTTCCTGGTCATGCTGGCCCTTTGCCTCAAGCATAACCGTGACGGCGCACTGGTTCTTTTCCTGGGCTACATCATCCTGTCGGCAACATCCCTAAGCGACATCTACCGGCATTTTTTTGGCGTCAACGTAATGCACCTCCTGCCCTTTGGCCTGCTCGCCTTTGTCCTGTCCCAGGCCCTGGCCCTGGCCCAGCGGTTTTCCAACGCATTTACGGCCGTGGAAAACCTGTCCCAGGCCCTGGAGGCCAACAACGCCGCCCTGCGGGCGGAAATGGACGAGCGCAACCGGTTGGAGCGGGAAATCGTCAACGTCAGCGAAGAGGAACGCCGCCGGTTAAGCCACGATCTGCACGACGGCCTGTGCCAGCAACTGGCCGCCACCCGGTTGCGCTGCTCTGCCCTCGAACGCCGGCCCATCGCGGAACAGGGCGTGGCAACGGAAGTCTCGGAGATTTCCCACTTGCTGGAGGAGTCGGTCAGCCAGGCCTACGCGCTCTCCCGGGGACTTTGGCCGGCAGAGCACGCGGTGGGGGACATCGGGCCGTCCCTGGCCGAACTGGCCCGGCGCGCCGGCGAAGCCAGCGGCGTGCATATCGAGTATTTCGAGAATCTGGCCTGCGTGCCCTGCCGCAACGAGCATCTCGTCCAGTTCTACCGCATCGCCCAGGAGGCGGTGGGCAACGCCGTCAAACATGCCCGGCCCGGCCATATCGCCGTCAGCCTGGGCTGCGGGACCAACCGGCAGTTGGTCCTCACCGTGCGCGACAACGGCATCGGCCGGCAGGCGGCGGCCGGGACCACCGGAGGATTGGGCCTGCGGATCATGGCGTATCGGGCCAGGATGATCGGGGCGGCATTTTCCATAGGCGACGCCGAGGCCGGCGGGACCATGGTGGCCTGTTCCCTCGCCTGCGCAGCGGACAGGACCGGACAGGAGGATGACGATGGATGAGGCTCTGACTCCCGGGGTGCGCGTCTTTCTGGTCGACGACCATCCGGCCATGCGCAACGGCCTGTCGCTGTTGCTGCATCAGGTCGGCCATACGGTCTGCGGCGAGGCCGGCAATCGGGCGGAGCTCCTGGCCCGCCTCGATGGTTCCCGGGCCGCCGTGGCCCTGGTGGACCTGTCCCTGGCCACGGAATCCGGACTGGACCTGATCGGCGATCTGGCGGCCCAGGGTATTCCCACGCTCATTTATTCCATGCACGAGGACCGGGGGACCATTGAGCGGGCCTTTGGCCGGGGAGCCCAGGGCTATGTCACCAAACGCGAGGTTGCCGACGTCTTGCTTGAGGGCATTGCGGCGGTCTCTTCCGGGCAACGCTACGCCAGCCCCGGAGCCATGCGCAGCCTGGCCGGCCGGTTCCTTGCCCCGACCGGCGGCGAGGAGGCGGCCTTGAGCCAGCGGGAGGAACAGATCATGGTCCGGCTCGGACGCGGCGAAACGAGCGCCGAAATCAGTCAGGCCCTGGCCATCAGCGCCCATACCGTGGAAACGTATTATGGCCGCATGATCCGCAAACTCGGCCTTTCCTGCATGAAGGAACTGCGCAAGTTCGCCATCGCCCGGCACGGCTGACCGGCCGACCCCGTTCCCGTTGCCCGGCCGGAGCCCGGTCGGAAACAGACCCGGCCCGAACCGACCCGTCTGCCTCCCGGCGGCCGCCCGATTCCGCCCCCGGCCGGGGCACGGCAGCCGGGCTGTCCCCAAAATCCACCACACAATATCATGGGAAGCCCTGACAGACCCCGGGCCGGTTTCGCGCTACCTCTCGTAGTGCCGGTGTACACTGACGCGGGACAAGGGTTTGCCAGGTCATGGAGTTCCGTCGTGCCCGCTCCCCTGCCAACGGTTCGCCGGGCCGGTCAATACTGTCGGGCGTCCGGCATCTCCCCAGACAGATCCTTCGCGCGGCAGTCGCACAGGAGCCAACCATGGGACACGCTATGAGTCGCCGACTTGCTTCCATCCTTCTCGTCCTTGTTTGCACCCTGTGGTCCGGGACCGTCCATGCAGTGCAACTGAAGGATTTCACGAGGCTTGCACCAGTAAACACCAGTCAATTCACCTATGGGGTGGGGACGGTCGTCAATGCCGTCATCAAAAGCGACGGCACGACCTACATCGCCAATGCAACGTATAATGAAATAGAAAAGCGTGACAGCTCCGGCAACTGGACAACAATCCCCGGCCCGGACGCAACTGTCGGCGTGATGGCCAATATGATCGCTGTTGATGCTGCCGGGACCATTTATTCCCCGGACAGCCAGAACAGCGTCATCTTGGTCGGAGACGGCGCCGGCAACTGGACGACCCTCGGCTCCAGCGGCTCCGGCGTCGGTGCATTCAAGAATCCCTGCGGTATCGCCGTTGACGACTCCGGGCAACTCTACGTGGCCGATTCCGGCAACGACCGCATCCAGGTCCGGGACACAGCCGGCACCTGGACGGCATACGGCTCATACGGCGCAACCGCCGGCCACTTTGCCTTTCCAAGCGGCATCGCCGTAGACGGCTCAGGCAATATCTTCGTGGCCGATTCCGGCAACAACCGCATCCAGATACGCAACGCCTCGTCCGGGACATGGTCGGCAGACGGATCTTACGGCACTGACCCAGGACAATTCTATTGGCCCCAAAGCATTTCCGTGGACGGATCAGGCAACATCTCCGTGTCGGACAACTACAACGGCCGCGTCCAGACCCGCAATACTTCCGGCACTTGGACAACCACCGCCATCGACAGTTTCACCAACCTCCAAAGTGTTGCCGTGGACAGTTCCGGCACGCTTTACGTGACCAGCAACAGCAGCGTTTTCGTCGGCACAGTGGCGACCGCCGGCATCTGGCCGATCTTCTGGGGCAGCACGAGCAGCGAGGCCGGCTATTTCTCCTCGCCCATCGGCGTGGCGACGGACGCCTCGGGCAACCTCTACCTTGCGGACCAGGGAAACCAGCGCATCCAGATCCGCGACGCCACCTCCGGCGCCTGGACGGCCATCGGCTCCGCCGGCTCCGACACCGGACAATTCATGGGCCCAAGCGGCGTGGCCGTTGACGCTGCCGGCAACATCTACGTGACCGAAACCGGCAACAACCGCATCCAGATCCGCGACACCGCCGGCATCTGGTCGAGCGTCGGCGAATCCGGCTCCAATGTCGGGCAGTTTCTCATCCCCACCGGCCTTGCTGTGGACGCAACCGGCAATCTCTATGTGGCTGACCTGGCGAACAATCGCGTCCAGATCCGCGACACCGCCGGTTCCTGGACGGCCCTTGGCAGCGATGGCTCCGCCGTGGGGGAATTTTCCAGCCCAAGCAGCGTGGCCGTGGACGCCGCCGGCAAACTCTATGTCGCCGACATGGGCAACAACCGCCTCCAGGTCCGTGACGCTGCCGGCAACTGGACAGCCATCGGAACGGCGGGCACCGGCCTTGGCCAGTTCCAAAACCCCTCAGGCGTGGCCGTGGACAGTTCCGGCACCATCTATGTGTCCGACTCCGGCAACAACCGCCTCCAGGTCCGTGACGCCGCCGGCACCTGGACGAGCTACGGCGGCGGCGCATCCGGACATGCCCCGGGCAGAGAAGACGGACAATTCTTCTTTCCCCAAGGTCTGGCCGTGGGCGCAGGCGGCATGCTCTACGTGGCCGACACAAACAACAACCGCATCCAGGCCGCCACGATCGAGTCCAAGACGCCGGCCTCGCCAGCCCCGGTCACCCTGTTGCTGCTGCAGTAGGGCCCAGGGGAGCTTTGCGACGGCACGAGGGCCGGTCCCGGAAGTCGCCCGGCTCCTGCGGGCAAGGCGGCGGGATGTTTCGCCAGACCTGCAAACGCAAAAAAGAAAGGCCCCGGCTGTACAAGCCGGGGCCAGTAATGGTGCGATATAAAAATGACTAATGGGTTATTGCGGCTGCCTCGACGAAAAACGTAGAGCTTGTGTTTACCACACGTGGAGTTTGCCAGGATTATTTTTATCTGGCCTGCAAGTGCTCTACTGCGAGGGAGACTGTCCGACTTCTGATTCACCCAATGGCATCACCTCCGTTGAGGTTGCAAAGAACCTTCACAAGGCACACGCCTAAGATATAGTTCCGGGCAGGAACCCTGTCTAGTGCTTTTTTTCGGCGGCAAGCAAAACAATCGCAGTGAATGCAGCCTGTTTTAAAAAAACCCAATAGAATCGCCCCCAAATTTCCGCCTTCTTCTTTTGATGCCGCAACCAGCCGAAAAACCAGCCTTTTCCCCTGCACCGGCCCATCCCTGGGCGAAAGACGGCCCTGGAGAGCCCAGGCCCGGGCCCATCCGGGGTTGCGGGAAGGCAGGGACGGCCTCTTGAAAAATGCCGGCGGCCATTGCCGGGATGCCGCTCAGGCTTCCGGCCCGCCCCCCAGCGTCTTTTGGAGGAAGAGGACCTCAAAGGGCAGCTGCTCGAACTGTGCGTTGCGCACGGCGCGAAAGCCCAAGGATTCGTACCAGGCGCGCAACTCCTGCTGCCTGGCGATGATGCCGATTTCAACACGCATCGCGCCGGCCCGCTGGGCCACGGACAAGGCCTGGCGGACCAGGATGCGGCCCAGGCCCTGGCGCCGGAAGGCAGGGGCGACGGCCAGTTTTTCCAGCGTGCTGACGCCCTCGACCGGCCGCCGCAGACCGACGCAGCCGCAGGGGCATGTTCCTTGAAACGCCAGCAGGAATTCGGTCCCGAGCCGGAAACCGCGCTCGACCCTGTCGCTGGTAATCAACGAGGGATGGCTCGGGCAGTTGTCGCGGCCAAGCCCAAAGCGCGTGGCAACATCGTGAAACGAAACCGCAATCAGGTCCGCAAGCAGGCTCGAATCCTGGATCGCAGCCCGGCGCAGCCCCCAGCCGTTCTCCTTGAGGTCTTCCACCAATTGCCTCCCGAGGCGCACGAAAGGGCCAAGATTCGCAGTGGACACCGTTCCCGGAATACCGCCCAAGCGCCGGCGGCCGCCGCCTTGGCACCTGGGCAAGGATAAAGGGGTACCGGTTTCTCTGCAACTCCCTGGCCGCCTTCGTGGTGCAGCCGGAGGGAATCGAACCAACGATCGATTGAATGGCACAACAACAGCAAATAAATATCACATCAATAATGCTGTAATTTTTAAAAATCACAGGGGAGCAACTGAGCCTTTGTTGGCTCCGGCCAACAGACAGCAGCCGGGTTGCGGCGCAACAGCCAACCTACGACCAATTGTAGCCAAAGCATCTGTGGCGTGCCAGCCAAGGTGCTCTTGCCCGCGACGGCCTGGCACAGACCTGCATCATTCTGGCAAAACAGCTCTTGTAGACGGCGCGTCTTTTTGCTACCTTTGCCCCGGTTCTCTCTCTTTTTTCCATACTGCTGGTGTTGTTTGGCAGCGCTGTGTTGGAAGCACGAAAAATACGATGAACAGGATGGCTCCACTGGCTGCTGCAATGAACTGATATTGTAACAGTCTTACAGAATGGAGGTCGTCATGAGATCGTCGGTCCCACTGTTGGCGAGTGATGGCAGGGAATTCCATGCGTTGCGGCAGTGGCTGTGCAAAATTGTCGCGCTCTCGACCTGCCTCCTGGGCTGCTGCATCGTCCTTGCCGGCGACGCGCACGGCCAGACGCGGCCGCGCTTCCACGTCCAAAACAAATGCGCCCGGGACGGCGTGCTCGTCTTCAACGCCGGACAATCCGGCAGCATGCCGGTCGAGCAATGGGGAACCACGTTTGGCCCGACGACCACCATCAGCGGCATCGTCTACAGCTCCACGCGGATTCCGGCCGGACAGATCGTCACCTTCAATCTCCCCCTGGCCGGAGCGGTCAGCGGCAACATGGTGCTGGCCTACGGCTGCCCCGAGGGCAGCACCGGCCTCGACGGCCAATGCCTCATCAATTACCAGGACACCACGAGCCACACCATTCCCGAGATCACGGCCGGCTGCGCCTACGTCACGGACACAGGGCTGTGCAATGGAAACCCTGGCGCGCCGATTCCGGGCCAGCCCGGCCAGTACTATCCAATCGCCCCCCAGGACTCCATCGACGTCTCGGCGGTCAACGGCTACACGTTGCCGGTCTACTTTGACATGACAAACGCCAGTCACACGGATTTCCAATACGGCGACCGCTCCGCCATCGACACCAGCATGCTCGATCTGGCCAGCTGCGCCAAGGAATACGGATACAACGGGGACAAACTGCAAACCATTGGTCTGGTAAGCGAAGACAAAACCATATACTCCTCGACCTATGCGCTGTTGCGCAATCCGGCCTACAAAAGCGGCATCAGCATGGCCACCATGATGACCAAGACCGATCCCATCGACAACCAGTCCAAGTCCTTCTTTCTCAGTTGCAGCCATCCTAAATTCTGGCTGACCAGCAACAGCATCGGCAACCCCACCAATCCCCAGGTCATGGCCCAAAATGCCGACGCCGACACCTCCGGCCCGACTCCCAAGGACAAGCTCCCGCCCAACACCGTGGATTGGTACGGTTGCTCCAACCACGGCAACCAGGCCATCTGCGTCGACAGCAGCACCACCTGCACCTGCACCGATCCGGGCTGCCGGGGCGCGCAGTGCTCCAAGGGCATCCTGGGCAACTACCGTAATTTATCCGTGGTCTACACAAACTATGTCAGGACGCTCAAGGAGACGCGGTACCTGGCCTACACGTGGTCCTATGACGACGCCCAGGGCGGTTTCGGCGTTGCCTGGAACACCGACCGCAGCGGCAGTGGCGCGGCCCTTCCGGATTACCTCGTGACGTTTTGTCCTGATGGCGGCGACCCCATCCTGCCGGCGCAAAAATGGGCCTACAGCGCCTCCTTCGGCAAATGCGTGGCCGACAACACCGGAGCGTACGCCTCGTACCACGAGTGCCTGACCACGGATGCGACCCCCAAAGCCCAGTTCTATGTCGTGCCGGACGTCATCCTGGGATTTCCCAACGCAGGCATCCCCAATCGGACCTTCAATTATTGCGTCTGGAACGGCGCAGGACTGGCCGGAGCGACCGGACCCATGGACTACGATGCGTGCGTGGCGCAGACCTACCCCGCGTCCATGCCTGGGGTCGTGGCTCCGGAAATCATGTTGCTGACCACCCAATAACCCGCTGTTTGGGTCCAAACCACCCGTGCCCTTCGATGAACTGCCAGGGATGCTCGTTGTTGCGCCTGGAGGCGGTCTTGGCCGTCTCCGGGCGCAACTGTCCCTGGCTTCCTGCCCTGCGGAGCGCCTTTTCCCGGTTGCAGGGCAGCGCGCCCGGAGCGATCACAGCCGGGCGGTCAGTTCCGGTCCGAACCTGTCCAACAACTCGCCCAGGGTTGGTCCCGTTTCCCGGGCGCGGATCGCCTCCAGCAATTGTCCGGCCACCGGGAACCGATGCACATAGGCAGGTTCCTTTCGCGGCTGCCCCAGGCCATCCAGGGCTTCGAGGATGGCCGCTCCCGGAACGGTCGCCAACGGGGCAAGAAGGACAAACACCCGGTCAGGCAGGGAGTTTACGACCTCCACCAGCAGGTTTGCCCCGGCCAGATGGGCAAAGATGTCCTCGACAAGGGCCTGGGACAGGGACAGGCGGTCGGCCAGGGCCCTGGTTGACGGCGGCAGGTCCCGCCGGACCGTGGCTTCGGCCAGCATCAGGACAAGCAGCAGGCCAATGGCGTGCCTGTCGGCCTGATTCAGGGTGGCGGATTCGGCCTCGATGGCCGTCTGGCGATGGTATTGGACCGTATGACTTATGATCGCACCCAGGAGCACAATGACCCAACTGATGTAAAGCCACAGAAGCATCAGGGGAATCTGGGCGAAAGTACCATAAATCGTGTTGTATCCCGTGGATGAAAACTGAAACTTTATGTAAAGAATTTGGACAATTTGCCACAAACTCCCGGCAATGAGGGAACCAATTCCGGCCGCAGTGCCATGAACTTTGGCAAACGGCAGGAACTTATAAAGCAGGAAAAAAGAAACCCAGACGACAAGATAAGGAAGCACGGACAAGAAAGCCAGATAGGCCGTATGCACCATGGAAAAACCGAGGAGCCAGCGGGTCAGGGCCAGGCTTTGCACCGTGGCAGTCACGCTCAAGGCTGCAAACAGCAGCGGCGGGCAGATCAGTGTCACGGTGACGTAGCTGGTGAACCGGCGCCACCAGCCGCGTTTGGCTGAAACATTCCAGATTGTATTGAGCGTCCCTTCGATGGTGAACAGCAGGGACAACGCGGTGATGATGAGCAGGGCCGTGCCCAAGGCACACAGGGTTTTGACATTGGTATTTTGTATATAGCCCAGGATGCCGTCCACCACTTCCTCCCGGTCGAGGAAGATCCGCAGCAGGACCTCCCGGACACGGGGAGCCTCATAGAATCCCAGTCCCTTGGCGATGGAAAAGGCCACGGCCAGAAACGGCACCACGGATAAAACAGTCGTGTAGGACAGGGCTGAGGCGAGAAGCAGGCAGCGGCCTTCGAAAAACGACCGCACCACCGAACAGAACAGCCGCGCCAACAGGGCCAACGGCCCATGGGCCTGGACGAGGCTCGTGGACTGGCCTGTGGGGTTCAAGGGCCGGTCATGGCCGGGGGAGGTTGTATCGGGCATGGTGCAGATGGCCCGCCACCTGGCGGGGCTTGGCCGTGGCCGGGGCGATGCCCTGCCCGCTCAACTTTTTCATGTGTTCTTCCAATGCCAAGGCTGTTCCCAGTGAGGCGTCTGCCCTTTTGGCCATGGGGATTCCTTTGGCCGCGCGGATTTGCTGTGACGCTTCTACCACAGTATTTGACACGACGGCGAGCCCTTCGCGGAAACAAGCCTGTTTCTGGCAATAGAATACCTTCATTCAGGCCGGTTATGGCGATGATCCGGGTGTCGGCCAGGGCCTTTGGCCCCTGTATGGCCATGCCGTTCCCGTCCAGGCTCGGCCAAGCAACCGGCAGGCTGCCGGCAAGATGCCGGACCGGTCAACTGGGAAGCCAGCACTTTCCGGCTGTATATTGGGGTGGCGGCTCTTTCACGCTACAGTCTTTGGCCGCTATCCGCGGTACAAGCACAACCAATTCCCGGGCACCGGCCGGGGCGGCATGCTGCGTCCACACGCTCCCTACGGCTGCGCCGCAGCCGTGCCCATGGCGAACCGGACGAGGCGGGATACGTCCAGAATCAGGGAGATGCCGCCATCGCCGTTGACGGCTGTGCCGGAGATGAAGTCCAGGCCTTTGTAGATGTCGCTTAGCGGCTTGATGACGGCCTGCAACTGGCCGACCACCACATCCACGGCCAGTCCCACGTCTTCCCCATCGACCCGGGCCAGGATGATGCGCTCGTAGCGCGGTCGTTCGCCGGCAACACCGAGAAGCGCCCGCAGACTCACGCACGGCGTCAGCCGGTCACGCCACGGGATGGAATCCACCGGCACGGCCGGCCCCTGGCAGGTGCGTTCCTGGCAGGCCACCACCGAGGACAGGGGCAGGATATAGAATTCCCGTCCGACCCGGACCTGCATCCCGTCGATGATGGCCAGGGTCAGGGGCAGGCGGATGGTCAGGCGGGTGCCCTGGCCAAAGGTGGTTTCCAGGCTGACCTGGCCGCGCAGGCCTTCGATGACCTGCTTGACCACATCCATGCCCACACCGCGGCCGGACACGTTACTGACGGCGCTGGCCGTGGAGAAGCCGGGTTCGAACAGGCATTCCAGCACACGTTTCTCGTCAGCCTCCTCGTCAGGGGCCAGAAGGCCCCTGACGAGGGCTCTCTGGCGCACGCGCGCCATATCGACCCCGCCGCCATCGTCGGTGATGCCGATATGCACCTCGCCGCTTTCGTGGGAGGCGCGCAGGCGCACGGCCCCAGCGGCCGGCTTGCCGGCGGCGAGCCGGGTCTCGGGATCTTCCAGGCCGTGATCGAGGCAGTTGCGCAGAATGTGGACCAACGGGTCCTTGAGGCGGTCGATGACGCTTTTGTCGAGTTCGGTATCGCCGCCCTCGGTCTCGAACACGGCCTGTTTGCCGAGTTCCCCGGAGAGATCGCGGACCAGCCGGCGCAGCGTGCCGAAGATGCTGCCGATGGGCACCATACGGATTTGCAGGGTCTCGTCGCGAAGCCGGGCGGCCACCCGGGCAAGCTCCTCGGCAAGGGTCCGGTCCTGGATGTCGTCGCTGGCCGCGGCCCGCTGCTGCAGGCGGGACTGGATGATGACCAGTTCGCCAACGAGATCTACGAGTTTATCCAGGCGTCCGGATTCCACCCGGATGGAGGAGGACGAGACGCCGGCCGGGTGTTCGCCGGCCGCAGCAGTCCCGGCGTCCTCGACCGGGCTGCGCCGGGCCAGCACGGCATGGACATGGCCGCTCATGGCGGCCAGGACGACAGGGGTTTCGTCCCAGCCGGTCGGCCCCAAAATGGCGGCGAACTCGTCGAGATCAGCAGCGCGCAGCGCCACTTCGGACAACCGGGTTACGAGCACGTCGTGGTCGTCCTCGACGAACATGAACACGTCGCGCAGCGCCGCCTCGCCGACATCGGCAATCAGCGCCACGTCCCACCACACGGCGACGCGTTCCGGATCGAGCCCGGCCACACCCGGCAGATGATCAGCATGGAGCACGACCCGGGTGAGCCCCATGCCGGCCAATTCGTCGAGCAGCCCCAGGGGATCGGTGCCGGTCAGATAGGTCCCGGGCAGGGGCCGGTAGCGGACCCACCAGGTGGCGGCCACTTTGTCCGCGGCCGCCGGCGGACCGCAGGCCGCAGCCGCAACCCGGGTGTCGTTGCCCCCGGCAACCGCACGCAGCCTGTTCATGAGAACATCCGACGCGCTGCAGTCTGCCGCGTCGGTTCCGGTACAGGCCAGCAGTTTGAGTATGTGGTCGCGGCAGGCCAGCAGCAGGGTCAGGACATCGCTCGAAAGCGCCACCACGCCGCTGCGGGCCAGATCCAGGAGCGTTTCCACTTCATGGGTGAAACGGGCCAGCTCGTCGAAGCCGAACATGGCCCCGGACCCTTTGACCGTGTGCATGGCCCGAAACAGCCGGTCGATCAGTCCCGAGTCCTGGGGACAGTTCTCCAGAGCGAGCAGAACATTTTCGGCATCAGCCAGCAGTTCCAGGGCTTCTTCCTGAAACGCCTTGGCGCCCTGATCCAGTTGCATGCGCGTCCCCCCTTCCCGGCTCAGGCGGCAGGGGCGTCCAGGCCGGCCGTTTCCAGCATGGAGCCGAGATCGTACGTGGCGTCTGTGGCAAAGATCCGATTGCCGTCAAGCATCAGGATGAACCGGCCCTCGTGGTTGGCGATGCCGCGCAGGCAGGCGGCGTCAGCGCTGTCGCTCATGGCCGGCGGCGGGGTAATGGCCGCCGGATCGATTTCCAGGACCTCCTTGACCGAGTCGGCCAGCAGGCCGACCATGGAGACTGCGCCGTCGCGGACCACCTCCATGATGACGATGCGGGTGTTTATCGTCTGGGTCACCTGGCCCAGGCCGAGTTTCTGGGCCAGATCCATCACCGGCACGGCCGCGCCCCGGACGTTGACCACGCCGCGCATGTACGGCGGGGCCTGGGGAATGCGGGTCACTTCCGTATAGTCCAGAATTTCCCGAACCGAGTCGATGCCAAGGGCAAACAGTTCCCGGCCAAGGGTCAGGGAAAGAAAACGTCCGGCCAGATGGGCTGCCTGTTCCTGCATTGCGTCATACTCCTCATCCCGGCCGGCAACAGCCGGGAAACCGCAGCGCTTATGATCGTCGTCGGCCGTTATCCGAGCGCCTCTCCGCCGCGCCGCGCCAGCAGACCGGGTCTATGGTCCGCTGGCCAGACGCGGCACAGAGGCGCGCCGGCAACCGCCGGTCCAGGTTCCGGGGGCGTGTGCAAACGCGGTCCCCCGGAACGCCGCAAGCTGCCGTCAGGCTAGAACCGCTCAAAATCGCGATCAGCCTCGGCGTCCAGATCAACAGTCCTCCCGGACGCAGGTCCGGGCCTGGATGCTTGCGGGGCCTGGGGCCGGGTCGGCCGTCTTTTCGGGGCCGGGGTGCGGCCCGTGGTCCGACGGGTGACCGAGGCAGCGCCGTCCAACTTGAAAAAGCCCACCGTGGCCTGCAACTGCTCGGCCTGGCTGGAGAGTTCTTCGGCTGTGGAGGCCAGTTCCTCGGAGGACGAGGCATTTTGCTGCACCACCTGATCGAGCTGTTGCAGGGCGCGGTTGACCTGGGATGCGCCGGCGCTTTGTTCGGTCGAGGAGGCCGCTATTTCCTGGACGAGTTCGGAGGTTCTGAGGATGTCGGGCACGAGCTTGTCGAGCAGCGCGCCCGCCCCTTCGGCCACACCCAGGCTGGAGGTGGACAGTTGGGTGATCTCGGCGGCGGCGGCCTGGCTGCGTTCGGCCAGTTTGCGGACTTCCGAGGCAACCACGGCAAAGCCCCGTCCCTGGTCGCCGGCCCGGGCGGCCTCGATGGCGGCATTGAGCGCCAGCAGATCCGTCTGGCGGGCGATTTCCTCGATAATGGAAATCTTGGCGGCAATGTCGCGCATGGCGGCCACGGTCTGGGTCATGGCCGTGCCCGAGGACCGGGCGTCGTCAGCGGCCTTGCGGGCCAGCGATTCCGTCTGGCGGGCATTGTCGGCGTTCTGATTGATGCCCGAGCTCATCTCCTCCATGGACGAAGAGCATTCTTCCACGGCAGAGGCTTGTTCGGACGCACCCTGGGACAGGGACTGGGACGAGGCGGAGAGCTCTTCCGAGCCGGAAGCCATGTTTTCGGCGCCGGATTGGACCTCCTGGACGATGCGGGTCAGGCGCTCGACCATTTCGCCCAGGGCGATCATGAGGCCGTCCGCTTCGGAGCGGGCGCTTACGTCCAGGCGCAGCTCGCCGTCGGCCAGCTTGCCGGCCAGTTCGGCCACGGCGTTTTCGGCCGCAGCCACGGCCCGCATGGCGTCGCAAACCTGTCCGACCTCGTCGGCCCGCCGGATGTCCAAGGTCTTTTGGGTATCACCCAGGGCCAGGGCCTTGGCGAAATTGACGCAGGCGGCAAGGGGATTGGCAATGGCCCGGGAAATGGCCAGGCCGAGGCCGAGGCCGAGCACGATGCTGGCGAGGACAATGCCGATCAGCAGCATACGGCTGTTTTCATAGATGCTCGTGGTCTCTTCCGAATACTCCTTGGCATTATCCTCTTTGAGTTTGGCCAGATCCGTCATGATATCGTCTATGACCTGAACCTTCTGGCGGCCAAGCCCCATGGACAAATCAACGGAAGCCCGCTTTTCCTGGAGGTCTTCAGCTTTGGCCAGTTCGACGATCTTGCCGAGAATCGGCAGGAATTCTTCCCAGGCGCGATCACACTTGCCCAACAACTCTTTGCCTTTGTCCGAAAAATACAGCTTCCGGGCAATATCCATCTGGGCAAGATAGTCGTTTTTGTATTTTTCGATCCGATCGAGATACCGGGTGCGGCTTTCCTGATCAGAGGCCAGCAGCAGATGCTTGACCGTCCGATCCAGGTAGATCAAATTGATATTGGCTTCCTTGATCGATGAAACTCCGATAAGTTCACGGAGATACATCTTATCGGCCATGTCGTTGATCTTGCCCATGTTGGTGATGCCAAACCAGCCGACGATGCCGGTGAGAATCGCCATAACGATAAAAGCTCCGAGGAGCTTTTTAGCCGACCCGCATATCGTGAAACCACTGCATGCCCATCTCCTTGCCAACTGTAAATATGTTGTGGACAAACTGCCGGGTACGCTTTCCAATCCCTGATTCCCGGAACTTCCGCCCGTACCCTGCACCACACCAATCTCTGTCGTCGCCGTCGCCGTAATCCAAATTTGTATTGTCGGGGGGGAAACGGAGGCGTGATGCCTGCCGCGCAGATGCCCTGGGGGATGTCGGCCTGCACTGCCCATCAAATCATGGATAAACAACGCGTTAGGCGATTCAGGGTTACGGGTTTATGCGATGTGAGCAATCGGTGTCCAGGCATAAAACTCCGATTGTACATTTTTGGACAAGGAAATGTGCTCGTGTATCCTGATTTATTCAATCAGATCGATGAGATATTGATCCAGACCGCCAATTGCGGTCTGCTCCCTGAGATTGGAACACCTTCACTTTGATCAAGGCCAAATGGTGGCCTGCCCGACCTTTTCGCACCATTTGAACCGGTAAGAGGTGGCCCCCGCCCAGAGCAGGGGCCATACAGAGGGGAATAGTTTCCCAATGGCTGTCGCTCGGTATCCTGCGCTGGCCAACCGTGAGCCGACAACCCGTCTTGCCAAGCTCCCCGGCATCAGCCAACAAATGCGCCAGGAGTGACGGCAATACCGCAGCAGTATGAACACCGATGGCAGCATAGAATCGCTGCCTTTGGAACGAGACGACACCAGACTGAAGAAACGCCAGGCCAATGAGGCATCGAGAGCGGGTTCATGGCGGACATTTCCGCAGACAGCCGCCAGCGAGCCGCAGTACCGAAAAAACGGATTGGTGGAGCAACACGCCAAAAACAAAACGGCGCGCAATGTCCTGTTCCTGATCGAGCTCGCAAGCGATGTGACCTGCCCGGGACTTTTCGGACTATCCGAAAAGTCCCGGGCAGGTCACATCCTCGAGGAGGAAAGCCCCGTGGGGACAAAGGCCGCAGGACCAGGGAAACGGCCCAGGCAGCGAAAGAGGCTGGCCGGCAATCGATCCCATGGGCCTCAATCAGCCAGTTTCTGCGCTACCTCCAGCCAAGGATGCGCGGCCCCGGGGATGTGTCTGTCGCACCCTCGAGTGCTCTTTTTCCCAGGCAATGCACCTGAAAGGTCCACGCAGCGACTTTTGATCCCTATTGATATAAATATGACATCAAATCGGGTAGTTATTGTCGCGGCCGAGGAGCAAAGAGCAATGCTGGCCCGTCATGAAGGCACAAAAAAGAAAGGCCCCGACTGTAAAAGCCGGGGCCAGTAAAGTTGCGATGTAAAAATGACTAATGGGTTGTTGTGGCAGCCTCGACTAAGAATGTAGAACTCGTGTTTACCACACGTGGAGTTTGCCAGATTTTATTTTTTACTGGCCTCTAAGTGCTCTACTGCGAGGGAACCTGTCCGACATTTGATTCACCCAAGGGCATTCCCTCCGTTAAGATTGCAATCAACCTTCACAAAGGACACGCTTAAGATATAGGGCCGGGCTGTAACTCTGTCTAGTGCTTTTTTGGGGGTTGCTTCAAAAGAATCACTTTGAATTCAGGGAGTCTGGAAAAAGCTCAATATATTCGCTGAGAATTTTATGCGCGTTTTCTATCGATGGCCCAACCCATGGGAAAATCGGGCATTCACCTTCAGGGGCCGGCCTGAAACGGGGACACCCAGGCGAACAAGGCCCCAGGGCAGGGGGAACGGCCCAGGCAAGGGCATCGGGCGCAAATCCAGGGGATGGCCAGGGCAGCGGCCGGGTGGGGATGGAGGGATGAGCCCAGGAAAAAGGGGCTACCACGTGCAGTGGTAACCCCGTTAGATCCAAGAAACCTTGGAAAATATGGCCACGTTGATTACTTCTGACGTTTAGCCACCCCAATAGCGACAACGCTGTCCGTTGCCTTCACATGACGGTAAACGATTTCAAGTGTATCCTTATTGGCAATCTTGCAATCAAAAAAACCATCCGTGTCAGAAGCGTACATAAATTTCCCGTCAGGAGTGATCATCGCAATAAACTTCTCTGTTCCACGAGCTGAAGTATACGTCCCTGTCACAAAGCGATCTTCTTGACTTGAAATGTCAATTTGTCCCTTCAAAACCTTTTGACCAGCAGTCCAATGTGTTTCTTTGCCTTCTTTTTCAGCATTGAGCATCATTCCGCCGGAGGACTCGACATTCCATTTTCCAACGAGCGAAGGGATTTTCCCGCCGGCCAAAGCAACTGATGCCGCAAGAATCAAAGAGAATAACAACGCGAGGGCAACCCTGAATCTCATACCTTGTTCTCCCGGTAGATAGGTGGTGCATGCTGACACAGCAACAATCCCGCTTCGACTCTCCAATCAGGCTTTTTCCCGACATTTGAATATTCACACAAAAGATACTCGAAGGCAAGAAGCTGACCAGCTGGAAATCCCCGGCGACAAACATGGCGTACCCGGGGTACCGACTGAAGCCGGTGTCCGGTTTTGGACCCGGAAGACCAATCGGCCCCGGCAACACCCCAGCCCCTGTGCCTTATTCGGCCAGTTCCTGAGGCATTCCCTACAACAGGAGCGGTCTTCGATGCCGGCGGCGAGAAACGAGGGAGCGGTTTTCACCTGGGCCAAATTTTCTGCGGCGGATGCCAAGCGCCCGCCCACCGGATACGACTTCTCCCTTGCTGCCCTGCCTTTGCCGGTTGCGCCCTCAGTCTCGACGTTGCGACCCGGGTGTTTCGCTGCCAAGCGCTCGGGTCATTGATTCTGCAGCAACAGCATGTTGGCCGGAGCCACGGCGTTGCCTGACGGCAGAATGCGCATGGCGTGGTCGAAACTGGTGTAATACCAAGCTGTTTGCCGGAAGGGCCGCAGATGGACCCCAAGCGGAATCGGCACGCCGTCGGAGTCGACGACCTCGTCGCCATGGCTGTCGATGACAAGCGGGTCCGGGCCGGAGCCAAGCGAGCCGATCCACATGATTACGTGCGTGATCGTGCCCGTTGGCGAGCCCTTGATGTAGAGGAGGTCGCCGGTTTGCAACAGGCCGCACAGGGTATTGAAGTCAGGCGGCACGTTGTTCACGGATTGAGCCACCACTTGGGGCGTGATGTTGCCGTCTCCCCCCGGGCCGGGAATGGGAGTGGTCGGCTCGGACTGGGTGAGCACGCCGGTTGCCAGTTTGATGCCCAAGCCGTAGTTGTAATACCATGAGGAAAAATCCGAGCAGTCGATGCCTGCTGTCTGGCAGCCGAGGCTGGCCGGATTGTAGGGCCAGTCGGCGGGCGGATTCCAGTCCGGTATGTGGTGGTGTTGGTAAAAGTAGCCGATGTATTTGGTGGCTGTGGCCACGATCCGTTCCCGCATCCATTGGACCGGAGCGCAGCCGGCGTTCGCTGGCACGGCTACGGCCGGATACTGGGCGGGCGGCGGTCCCCAGGTGACATCGCCGGCGCTGTAGTCCGATTGGATGTACCAATTCGCATAGGGCATACTGGATTCGAGTTCGATGTCGTTTCGCGGCGACTGGTCGAAACCAACCGTCAGACTGGCGGCGTTGCAGGTGTAGGTGATGGTGTAAGGCGAGGTGTAGGGGGGTGGACAATTACAGGTGTTGGGGTCGCAGGGGTAGGGGTAGCCGCCCTGGGCATTGCCGGATTCGGGCAGGACTATGGCGAACACTACAACAGATAAAACAAACCGAAAGACACCGCCACCGATCGAGCCGAAAAAACGGTACGTCATGAGAAGCTTCTCCAGACGCTGATTGCGCCCTCAAGGGGGTCACTACTCCATGCTGGGAGACAACAGCGCACCACCAGCAAAAATTCCATAACATTCCACACCGAAGCTGGAAACCGAACCAAGGGAGACACTTGGGGAGCTTTCCAGAAGCGTTGGGATACTTTCTCGTACAAATCGCAGGAAAAATCCAGGCAGGGAGATGGGGCGGGGTCCAACACCTGCGCCAACAACGCTAACTGATTTTTTTGAGCCGCAGAACTGTCCCTTCCACGCTTCTACCCTCGGAAGTGCGAAATACAACTCGCTCCACCTTCGTGAAGTTAGCTAGTAAAGTGGTAGCGCGCGCCTGTAAAATATGTTTAAGTTGCTCACCGACAAAGCAACGGACAAATCGCAGACACCTTCGATCGATTTATTGCGCCAATTGCTGATTCTCTGTCGATGATTTTGCCAGTTGCTCACGTTTGCTGGTGTCAGCCATTACCCGCTCCCATTCGAAGCATACGTCCTTTAAACTTCAAAAGAAGATCATTCAATTTCTCGTATCAACAAGTCTACGCGTCAGCTAGTTTTTAAATCGAGCTTCTCTCGTCTCGAAATCGATACCCCATGGCCTGATACCCACGTTGCCGTTTGCTCCACATCCGGTGTTGTCGCAACTGTTGAAAAAAAATCTACACTACTTTCGTTCCCGAAGAAGTTGCAGCCACTGTCGCCCTTTTTCCGTGATTTGATATCGCTGCAGGGGGCTATTGGGCTTGTCAGGGATGGTCATTATAATGAATTCATCCGCCAGGGCCGGCCTGAGATAGCGGGCTCGAAATGATTTCCGGTCTTGCAAATGAAGTAAATCTTGCAACGCTTCCCGGGACATTTCGCCGTCCATGCCCATCAACAGCTGGCCGACTTGGGGGGTGACTGGGGGGGTGACTTGGGGGGCAGAGGCGACAACCGCGTCGAAAATCATCGTGAGCATAAACTCGATAAAGGGTGAACTGTCAGCTTGTTGCGTGCTTTCCTGCAAGGCTTGATAATACTCGGATTGATGCTCAAAGACCAGATTTTCCACCGGGAGATCGGCAAATAAGGTATTCCAACGAGCCAAAATGAGGCTCTGCCACAACCGTCCCATGCGACCATTTCCATCGGCGAAGGGGTGGATGAACTCAAACTCGTAGTGGAACACAGAACTGGCGATCAGTGGATGCGCATCACTCGTAGCCAGCCAGTGAAAAAGATCTCCCATCAGCGCCGGGACGCGATCCGCCGGCGGAGCCATGTGGATGACATGGGGCCCCTCCATCACGCCGACCCCTCCACGGTGATACGTTCCGACCTCATCGATAAGACCGGACATCAGGATGCGATGCGCTTCCAACAAATCCTTTGCAGCGCCAGGATTCCAATCGTCAAAGCGCTCGTAGGCGGCAAGGGCATTGCGCACTTCCTGGACTTCCCGAGGTGGCGCAATGACCTGTTTCCCGTCCAGGATGGCCGTAATCTGCGCTTCTGTGAGCGTATTCCCTTCGATAGCCAGCGACCCGCGTATGGTGCGCACACGGTTGATGCGCCGCAACCGGAGCGATATTGCCTGCTCACGGAGGATGGTTAACCGCCCGACGGCTTCGCTGATTTTGCCGACAAGGGTGACGATGGCTGGCGTGATGGAGAAAGGCGGCTGACACTGGTGGCTCATGGAGCGCCCCTCTTGCGTGGCTGGCTGTCAAGATTTTGCTATTATGCCTGAATACAAGGGGAAAATCCACTTTGCCTGGGCCGCGGAAGAATCTAATGAGCATACCCCAAAAGACACTTGGGAAACTTTCCAGAAGCATTGAGATACTTTCTCGTACAAAGCGAAGGGAAAATCTAGATGGGGATGCTGGGGCGGGGTCCAACACCGTGGCCAACGAGTAGTGGTGGGGCAGGTGCTTTTTCTAAAAGAAAAAAGGGGCACCAATTTCTTGAGTAGTCACAAAATAAGCTCTTTCGTGTTAGGCAATTCATTTCTTTCGACACAAATACGAATCAAACGATTTAATAATAAGGCCGAATCTTGAACACTGCTCCTAGCTTTTTCTGTTATTGCTGCCCCATGGACAGCTACCGACCTATGGTTGTACAAAGATTTTACATGATTAAACAGGCGAATTCTTTCTTTTTTATCGTCTGGAGAAATATAATTTGCTATGTATAAACTCAGACGAAAAGAAATTTCGCTATGGATATCAAACAGCCCTTCAATGCCTGACCACAAAACTGCAATCTTTGTCCTTGGGTGTGGAAACCATCTATACTGACACATCGCGGTTACAGCGTTCATAAATGTGGAACTATTTGCAAGCAACTCAAATCCATTGCAAAAATATCTCTTAATCCAGATAGAATCATCTTCTGTCATAATGTAGCTACGATCAACAAGTCCTCTCATGTCATAGTTAGTTGTCAATATTTCAGATTTATTAGAAAATTTTTCGGCCGACTGATCTGATTGAAAGTTGCAAACAATATCATAATCAAAGACAGAGCTTAACAGGGAAACCATCCAGAGAGCATTCCATGCTGTATCCGCAAGCTGCTTTTGATTGTCAGCTACAATTTTCAACTGACTACCTATACGGCGCAAAAATATCGTAGCAATTCCAATATCTACTTCGGTTTTTGAAACAGCGATAATATCATTTGGGTCGGGATCACAATGGGCTGGCAGTAATTCAACTTGCTTGTCTAAACAAACAGGGCGAAGAACTTTTAGTCCATTCAAATAAAGATATGTTTTTTTGTCACCTAAAGATTGAACTTGCATGTAACTTTCTAGCTATTTTAGTTAAATGCTCACATTGATGAGGGCGGTAGGACAGGGTCTAACATCCTAGCCAACGCACCCGTTGGCGCGCGTTGGCGCTTGGGCAAAGAAAAAGGGGTCACCGATTTCTCGGTAACCCCTTGGCATTGCTTCGTGGTGGAGCTGGAGGGAATCGAACCCACGACCTCTTGAATGCCATTCAAGCGCTCTCCCAACTGAGCTACAGCCCCGCAGCGAGGTCCGTTTCTACGCCGAGCCCGGAAAAAGTCAATTGGAAATTTCGGCCCGCGCAACTTTTTTTTGCCGCCCTTTCCTTCCAGACCCGTTTCCCGTATAGAACAGACCTGTGATCGCGCGCCCTGCGCCACCCTGCAAGGAGTGCCAAAAAACGTGCTCGCCCTGGCCAAACGTCTGCTGCTCAAAACCCTCTGGGTCGCCATTGTCTTCTTCGGCATCACCTGCGTGAGCTTTGCCGTCATTCATCTCGCGCCCGGCTCGCCAACCGACATGCAGACCACCCTCAATCCCCTGGCCACCGCCGAAACCCGCGCCCGGCTCCAGGCCCTCTACGGCCTCGATCGGCCGCTTCATGTCCAGTACGTCGACTGGCTCGGCAAACTCGTGCGCTTTGATTTCGGCAATTCGCTCTCCGGCGACCATCGCCCGGTCTGGGACAAGATCAAGGAACGCCTGCCCCTGACCTTTTCCATGAACATCGTCTCGCTTTTCCTCACCCTGGCCATCGCCATTCCCATCGGCGTGGCCTCGGCCAAGCGCCAGGGCGGGCTTTTTGACCGCGCCGCCACCATCTTCGTCTTCATCGGCTTTGCCATGCCCGGCTTCTGGCTGGCGCTGCTCCTCATGCTTCTTTTTGGCGTCCACCTCGGCTGGCTGCCCATATCGGGCCTGACCTCCATGGATTTCGCCCGGCTCGACGTGCTGGGCAAGGCCGCGGATCTGGCCCGGCACCTGACCCTGCCCATTTTCATCTACACCTTCGGGTCGCTGGCCGGCATGTCGCGATTCATGCGCTCGGCCATGCTGGAGGTCTTGCGCCAGGACTACATCCTGACCGCCCGCTCCAAGGGGCTGTCCGAATTCGCGGTCATATACAAACACGCGCTTCGAAACGCCCTGCTCCCGGTCATCACCATCCTGGGCCTGTCCGTGCCGGGGCTGATCGGCGGCTCGGTCATCATCGAATCCATTTTCGCCCTGCCCGGCCTGGGCCAGCTTTTCTACCAGTCGGTCATGTCCCGCGATTATCCGCTCATTATGGGCAATCTGGTCCTTGGCGCGGTGCTCACCCTGGCCGGCAACCTGCTGGCCGACGCCGGCTACGCCCTGGCCGATCCGCGCATCCGGCTCGGAGGCGGCGATGATGCCTAGCCCGGCCCGGTTCCTGCGCCGCTTTCTGCCGGGGGGCGGCCTGTTGGCTGCCGGCCTTTTCATCGTCGGCTCGGTGTCTGCGGCCGCGCTTCTCGCCCCGTTTTTCGCGCCCTTTGACCCGCTGGCCCTGGACGTCAACGCCATACTGACCCCGCCGGGCGGGGCGCATCTGCTTGGCACCGATGCCCTGGGCCGCGACGTGCTTTCGCGGCTCCTCTACGGCGGCCGGGTGTCCTTGTGGGTCGGCTTTGTGGCCGTCGGCATCTCCGTGGCCATTGGCCTCTTTCTCGGCCTCTGCGCCGGCTATTTCGGCGGGTTGGTCGATGAGGGCATCATGCGCGGCGTGGATGTCATGCTGTGCTTTCCCTCGTTTTTCCTGATCCTGGCCGTCATCGCCTTTCTCACCCCGTCGCTGACCAACATCATGGCCGTCATTGGCCTGACCTCCTGGATGGGCGTGGCCCGGCTGGTGCGGGCCGAGACCCTGGCCCTGCGGTCGCGCGATTTCGTCCTGGCCGCCCGGGTCTCGGGCATGGGCGCGCCCGGAATCCTTTTTTACCACATCCTGCCCAACGCGGCCGCACCGGTGCTGGTTTCGGCCACCCTCGGCATTGCCGGGGCCATCCTCACCGAATCCTCGCTGAGCTTTCTCGGCCTTGGCGTGCAGCCGCCCACGCCAAGCTGGGGCAACATGCTCATGGAAGGCAAGGAAGTGCTGGAAGTGGCCCCGTGGCTGTCGATTTTCCCCGGGCTGGCCATCCTGTTCACCGTGCTCGGCTACAATCTCATCGGCGAAAGCCTGCGCGACATCCTGGACCCCAGGCTGCGGCAATAGGCGAGACGACCATGATCGAAGTATTACGCATCAAGAATCTGGCCCTGATCGACGATCTGGAGCTGGAATTCGGCCCGGGCCTCAATGTGCTGTCCGGCGAAACCGGGGCGGGCAAAAGCTTCATCATTTCCGCGGTCAATTTCCTGACCGGCGAGAAGATGCACACCGATCTGGTGCGTGTTGGCTGCGACAAGGCCGTGGTCGAGGCGCTGTTTGTCCTTGGCGGCGAGGAATTGATCCTGCGCCGGGAACTGGCCGCCGACACCGGGCGAAGCCGCATCTATGTGGGCGACGCGCTCGCCTCCCGCGACACCCTGGCCGCGCTGCGGCCAAAGCTCCTCCTGCACGTCTCCCAGCACGGCCAGGGCCGGCTCTTGCAGCCCGCCTTCCAGGCCGCCCTGCTTGACGGATTTCTGCCCGATCCGGCCGTGCTGGCCGAAAAGACCCGTCTGGCCCGTGGCCTGGCCGACATTGCCGCCGCCATCCGCGACCTCGACGCCAAGGCTGCCGCCCTGGAAGAAAAACGCCAGTTCCTGGAATTCCAGCACGCCGAAATCGCCAAGGTGAACCCCATGCAGGGCGAAGAGGACGAGCTTATCGGCCGCCGGGCCGCCTTAAACGAGTCGCGCAAGGCGGCCGAGGCCCTGGATCGGTCGCTGGAGTGCATCGAGCGCCAGCCCCGGCTGCTCGACACCCTGGCCGATCTCCACCGGGAACTGCTCCACGCCGGCGCGATTTTCCCCGATTTCCTGGCCGATGCCGAGGCCGTGGCCGGCTTTCGCCACCAGCTCAAGGACATAAGCGTCCGCCTGCGCCGCAAGCCGTCCAAGGCTGCCGACGATGATGCCGAGGCCATTGAAAAACGCCTGTTCGAGCTGGCCACCCTGCGCCGCAAGCTCAAACGGACCCTGGCCGAGATTGTGGACCTGGGCCGCGACATCAAGGAAAATCTCGATTTTCTCGATGATTGTGGCCTCAAACGCAAGGCCCTGGCCCGGGAAGAGGCCGCCGGTGTTGCCGCCCTGGCCGCTGTGCTGGCCGAGCTCGGGGCCGCCCGGCGCACAGCCGCCGGCACCCTGGCCGCCGCCCTGGAAGAGATTTTGCGCGGACTTGGCTTTTCCGAGGACGTGCGCGTCATTTTCGACTTTACCGAGGCCGTGGCCTACACCCCGGTGGCGTGCGACCTGCCGCCGCTGACCGAAGAAAAAGCCCGCATCCTGTGGCGGCCCAACCCCGGCCAGCCGCCCCAGCCCCTCGACAAGATCGCTTCCGGCGGCGAACTCTCCCGGTTCCTGCTGGCCCTGATGTCGCTTTCGGCCGAGCCCGGCGGCCCGACCCTTATTTTCGACGAGATCGACGCCGGCATCGGCGGCCTGACCCTGGCCAGCGTGGGCAACTACGTCAAAAAACTTTCGGAAACCTCGCAAATTCTCCTCATCAGCCACTGGCCCCAGCTGGCCAGCCTGGCCGACCGCCATTTCCGGGTGCAAAAGACCGTGGAAGACGGCCAGACCATTACCCGCTGCCTGCGGTTGGCCGGCGGCGACATTGCCGAGGAACTCTCGCGCATGGCCGGCGGCGGCGAGGCCGGGGCGGAAATGGCCCGCCGGCTCCTGGGGAACGGAGTGCTGCGCCCATGATCGACGTGCGCGGCCTGTCCCACCGCTTCGGCCACCGTACGGTTCTTTCCGACCTGTCCTTTTCCCTGGAAAAAGGCGGCTTCGCCTTTCTGACCGGCCCGTCCGGCTCCGGCAAGACCACGCTGCTGCGCCTTCTCCACGGCAGCCTGCCCCTGCAGGCCGGGCAGGCCGTGGTGGCCGGGCATGATCTGGCCGCCCTTCGCCCGGCCAAGCTCTACCAGTTGCGCCGGGACGTGTCGGTAGTCTTTCAGGACTTCAAGATCCTGCCCGAGCGCACGGTGGTGGAAAACGTGGCCCTGCCGCTGACCGTTCGCGGCACGCCCAAGGCGCGCATCGAACACCGGGTGCGCTCGATCTTAACCGCTCTTCGCCTCTCCGAGCTGGCCAACCGCCGGTGCGCCGAGCTGGCCGGCGGCGAGCAGCAGCGGGTGGCCATTGCCCGGGCCGTGGTGGCCGGGCCGCGGCTGATGCTGGCCGACGAGCCAACCGGCAACCTGGACTGGGAACTGTCGCTGCGGCTGCTCGATATTTTGCGGCAATTCAGCGCCCACGGCACGGCCATTCTCATGGCCACCCACAACCACGCCCTGGTGGCCGCCGCCCCGGACGCCCCGGTCGTCAGGCTCGGCGGCGGCGAACCGGATCCGGGCGGGTTTGACGTGGCCGACGCGGCCGGGCCGGATGCCGGCAGCGATGCGGCCCCGGAGGCGGGCCGATGACCCTGCGCCTGATCTTCTCCGGGGTGGCCTCTGTCCTGGCCCGGCCCCTGGCCTCGGCCGCGACCATCGGCGGCGTGGCCGGCACGGTCTTTGTCTGTGGCCTCATCGCCCTGGCCGTGGTCGGTCTGGACGGCGCCTTTGCCCGGGGCCAGGGCGTCATCCGCTTCCAGGTCTATTGGCAAAAAGGGGCCGACGCCGCCCTGGTCGCCCGGCAGATGGACTGGATGCGCGCCCTGCCCGGCGTGGTCGAGGCCAAGGCCTTCACCCCCGAAGCGGCCCTGGCCGTCATGCGCGGCAGCCTGGGCCGGGCAGCCGAACCGGCCCTGCCCGGAGCGGACAATCCCCTGCCCCACACCATGCTGCTGGGCTTTGCCCTGCCGGCCGAGGACGAGGCCTTTGCCCGGGAAAC
>NZ_MLBG01000024.1 GCF_001936595.1 Desulfovibrio sp. DV | reverse complement strand
TGCCCCAAACCCCGCCGGGGGGATGATCCCCCCGGACCCCCGCACAGGGAGCGAGGGGGGGAGCGACGGAGTTTTTCAAGGCCACAATCGGGTTTGCCGCCATCTTGGCTGGGGAGGATGCGGCGTCGAACCCGGTTGCGGCTTTTTTGCGGCTGGTGGTAGATGGTCGGAGCATCGGGAATAGACGCGAGATTGCCGCCGCTTGGCGGGCGATACGGGCAGGATACTGATATGCCGAAGAAAAATGCAGTGACGCTGCTGGTCCCCATTGTGTCGGTCGCTTGCGGCAGCAGGCCGCTTCGGGCACGGGTTGTCTGGGCGGACGGCTTTGCCGCCGAGGTTGATCTGTCCGAGCCGATCAAGCGTTTCGCAGCCTATGCGGCTCTTGCCGCGCCGGAGCGTTTTGCCCGGGTCGCGGTTGGCGAGGACGGCTGGACGCTTGATTTCGGCGACGATCTGGAGATGCCGACCGACCACGTGCGGCTTCTGGCCCTGGCCCAAGCCGGCGAGATCATGCCGGCGCAGCAGTTTACGCAGTGGCGAAAGCGCCACCACCTGACCCTGGCCGCCGCTGCAAAGGCCTTGGGGCTGGCCCCGCGCACGGTGGCCTATTACGACAAGGGCGAACGACTCATCCCCAAGACCGTCGGTCTGGCCTGCCTGGGCTATGACGCCGTGCACAAGGGACAGGAAGCCGGGCGGGGGTGACGAGCTTTTTCGCCCATGGAACCGGCCGTGTCCGTCCTACCCGAGTAAGGCCCGGGCCTCGCGTTCCAGAGCCTCGGAGGCGAAGGCATTGAGACTCTTGCCGACCGCCTTGGCCGCGGTGGCCACCAGTCGGTGGTTTTGCGGCGTCAGGCGGATGTTGAATTTGCCGGAAAAGGGCTTGTCCGGTTCGCGGCCGAGATCGCGGCAAAATTCCAGATAGTCTTCCACCGAATCAGCCAAGGCCTGTTCAAGTTCGGGCACGGACGCGCCCTCGAAGGTCACGGTGTCGCGGATATTGACGACCCGGCCATGGAAGCAGCGGCCTTCGGCGTCGTATTCGAATTCGCCTATAAAATCTTTGTATTTCATGATGTTCATGGCATGACTCAGGTACGTCTGGAATGAGTGAATTTACTTTCAATCAATCGTCGCAGCGACGCCTTCCCCTCCCTCCCCCAACTCCTCGTCCCGCAACTGCCGCCGCAATATCTTCCCGCTCCGGGTCCTTGGCAGCGCGTCGCGCAACTCCACCGCCCGCAAGACCACGATCGGCCCGAGTTCGCGGCGCACATGGCTGCGCAGGTCCGCGCCAAAGGCGTCGGCGTCGGCAAAGGCGCCAATCCAGCCGGGATCGGGGATGATAAAGGCTTTGGCCACTTCGCCCTTGATCTTGTCCGGCAGGCCGACCACCGCCGCTTCGGTGACAAAGCGGTGCGAGGTGAGCGCCGCTTCCACTTCGGCCGTGCCCACCCGGTGCCCGGCGATGTTTAAGACCTCATCGGCCCGGCCCTGAATCCAGAAATAGCCGTCCTCATCGCGTCTGGCCACGTCGCCGGCAAAGTACATGCCCGGAATCTTTTCCCAATAGGCCGACACATAGCCGGCGGCGTCGCCCTCAAGGCCAAGGAGCATCCCCGGCCAGGGCTTCTTGACGACAAGGTAGCCGCCCTGGCCCGGCGGCACGCTCTGCCCGGCCGCATCCACCACGTCGGCCTCGATGCCCGGCAAGGCCTTGCCCACAGAACCGGGCTTTAAAACCGAGATCGGCATGGGCGAAATCATGGCCATGCCCGTCTCGGTCTGCCACCAGGTGTCGAGCAACGGACATTTGGAGCCGCCGAAATGCTTGTACAGCCACATCCAGGCCTCGGGTCCGAGCGGTTCGCCCACGCTGCCAAGCAGGCGCAGGGTCGAAAGGTCGCGCTTTTTGGGATACTGCGGCCCGTAGCGCATGAGCATACGAATGAGCGTTGGCGTGGTGTAGAAAATGGTGGCCCCGTAGCGCTCGATGATGCTCGGCAGCCGGTCGGCCTGGGGATAGAGCGGGTGGCCTTCATACAGGATGACCGTGGCCCCGGTTAAAAGCGGCCCGTAGACGCCGTAGGTGTGGCCGGTGATCCAGCCCGGATCGGCGGTGCAGAAATGGATGTCGGTGGGCTTGATGTCAAAGATGGTGCGGAAGGTGTGATGCGCCCCCACCATATAGCCGCCGTGGCCGTGGATGACCGCCTTGGGCTTGCCGGTGGACCCGGAGGTGTGCAGCCAGAAGAGCGGATCGCCGGCCTCCATGATCTCGGTCGCCGCCTCGGGCGATTCCTGGCGCAGCAGATCGTGGTAATAGAGGTCGCGCGGCTCCTGCATGTCGATGTCGTCACCCGTGCGCCGCACCACCACCACCGTTTCGGCCGCATCGCCCCGGACTCCGGGCAGGGCCTCGTCCACCACGGTCTTTAAATTGATGAGCCGCCCGCCCCGGTAAAACCCGTCGGCCGTGATGAGCACCTTGGCCCGGCAGTCGTTTAAACGTTCGCGCAGCACCTTGGCCGAAAACCCGGCAAAGACGAAGACATGCACCGCCCCGATCTTGGCCGCCGCCAGCATGGCCACGACCGTCTCGGGAATGGGCGGCATATAGAGGCACACCCGGTCGCCGCGCGAGACTCCAAGCGCGCGCAAGGCCCCGGCCAGCCGGTTCACTTCGCGGTAGAGCTCGAAATAGGTGAATTTGCGGCAATCCCCGGCCTCGCCCTCCCAGATGAGCGCCAGCTTGTTCTTGGTCCAGGCGCTGACATGCCGGTCCAGGGCATTGTGGGCGATGTTGCCGCGCGCTCCGGGAAACCAGCGGTAAAACGGGGCCTGGGATTCGTCCAGGACCGCATCCCATTTGCGGTGCCACTCCAGTTCCAAAGCGGCCTTTTCCCAATAGGCCAGATGGTCCGACTCGGCCAGACGGTTGGCCTCGGCCAGCTCGTGCGGCTTGACGTTGGCCTCGATGACCGTGGCCGGGGCCGGCCGAAATACCCGTTGTTCCACGAGCAGGGCATCCAGCGTTCCGGTCGGCGTCATCGGTTCTCCTCCTTGGCAGGGCGGCGTGCCCATTACAAACCGAGTATCTGCTTCAGCTCGCCAATGCGGCGGCGGCCGATAGGCAGCTCGATGCGGGTTTTGCCGGCTGTGCGCAGCATGAAATTGCCACCGGGCAGGGTGGCGATCTCGGTCACCTGATCGAGGTTGACCAGATATTTGCGGTGCACCCGGAAAAAGCGGTGGGGCCGCAGCCGTTCTTCAAGATTTTTCAGGCGATACGAGGTCAGAAGCTTTTGGGCGGCCGTGTGGACGAAGGAATAATCCTCGTAGGCCTCGATAAAAAGAATCTGGGTGTAGGGCAGCAGGATGGTGCGCCCGTCCAGGGTGATGGGCAGCTTTTCGATGTCCACCGGCCGCTCGTGGCGTGGGTCCCAGGCCTGGCGCAAGGCCGAGAGGAAGCGGTCCTCTTCCTCCTCTTCCAGGGGCAGGCGCACGGTTTCCTCGTCCTCGGCCTCGTCGTCGGTGTCGCGCGGGGCCGAGGCGGCCCGCCATTCCGGGGCCGGGGCCTCGCGAAAGGCCGGGCGGTAGCGGGCCAGTCGCTCCAGGGTCTGGGCGAAACGCTGGGGCGTAAACGGCCACAGCAGGTAATCGGCCGCCCCGAGTTCAAAGGCCCGGAAGGCCCGGGCTTCGTCATCGGCAATAAAGACCAATCCGGGCTGGCGTTTGGCGGCACCAAGCGCTTCGGCCAGCTCAAACCCCCCGACTTCGCCGCCAAGCTCCACCCCGCAAAAAAGCAGCCCGTAGGGAATGGCCCGCAACAGTTCCGAGGCCTCGTAGGCATCGGCGGCCTCGCCGAGCACCCGGATGAAATCCACCCGGGCCAGTTGCTGGCGAAGGGCGGTGCGGACTCCGGGATCGGGATGCACGAGCAGGGCGGTGATGCGGTCCATGGTCAGGCGCGCGCTCCGGTAAAAAGCGAGGGCAGGGCGGCAATGCGGGCCAGGGCGGCCTGCAGGCGTTCGGCCTTGGTGCCGACGTCGCGGTTGTCGAGCACGGCATCGGCGCTGTGGGCAAAGGCGGCCATGGCCTCGGCCTCGGGGCTGGGAACAAGGGCCAGAAGGGCCAGAGCCTCGCGGCTGCGGCCGGGCAGGGCGTCGGCTGCGGCTCGGACCGCCCGCCCGGCCTCGCCGGCATCGAGCAGCACCACGCCCGGGGCCAGGGCCAGGAAATCGGCCAGGGCCTGATTGGCGGTTCCGGGGCAAAGGACATGCCAGCCCGGCGGCAGGGCGCGCTCCAGGGCGGCGGCCCAGTCGCTATCACCCACCAAGGCCAGGGCGATCCGGACGGCCGGCGGCACCGGACTTGGCAGGGGCAGCTCGTCGGCCACGGGCAGGGGCAGGGCTTCGGCCGGCCGGGCCATGGACGCCTGTTCCGGTGTCGGCGGCGAAGCCGGAGAAACGGGCGGCTGCGGCAACGGCCCGGCCGCCAGGTCCGGGGTGGGCCGGTCGTCCACCACCACGCCGCGCTCGGTGCGAACGCAGGTGCGCCGCAGTCCGCAGGCCGGGCAGGTGAAGGCGGCCCGGCCGCCAACCGGCAGGGTGTCGGCGGCCAGGGTGAAGCTGTGCCCGCCGCAGGGGCAGGCGATGACCATGGGCTGGGCGGTCATGAACCCTCCAGGGTCAGGCCGGCGATGTCCGAGACGGGCAGGCCGCGCGAGGCTTTGACGGCATCGAGCGCCCGGGCCAGGGCGGCCCGGTCGGAGGCCTTGGCCAGGGCGGTTTCCTCGCTGATGACCCCGGCCCCGAACAGGGCGGCTGTGGCCGCGTCAAAGCCGACCATGCCGTGGGGCGCGCCCTGTTCGATGATGTCGGCAAACCCCAGGCTCGATTCCTGGCTGCCGGCAATGCGCTCGCGCACCCGCAGGTTGGCAAAAAGCACTTCCACCGAGGCGGCCCGCCCGCCGCCAAGGCGCGGCAGCAGGCGCTGGGCCACGACATACCGCAGGCAGCCGGCCAGACGGCTGCGGGCCAGCTTTTCCTCGGCCGGTCCGAAAAAGGCCAGCACGCGTTCGATGGCTCCGGCGCAGTCGGCGGTGTGCAGGGTGGCCAGGACCAGATGGCCGGTTTCGGCCGCAGCCAGGGCCGCATCCACGGTGTCGCGGTCCCGGGCCTCGCCAAGAACGATGACATGCGGGGCCTGGCGCAGGGCGGCGCGCAGCCCTTCGGCAAAATCCGGGAAATCCGTGCCCAGCTCGCGCTGGCTGACCACGCCCGGGCCCGGCGGCAGCAGGCATTCGACGGGGTCTTCGAGGGTCACCACATGGACCGGCCGGCTCTCCAGGATGGCGGCGGCCAGGGCGGAAAGCGTGGTGGATTTGCCCGAGCCCGTGGCCCCGACCACCAGCACGAGTCCGTCGGCCAGGGCCGGCAGGCGCGAGAGCACCGGCGGCAGGTCCAGATCCCGGAGTCTGGCCGGGCGGGTCGGCAGGCGGCGAAGGACGAGGCCGATGGAATCGCCGGCCCGGTGGATGTTGGCCCGAAACCGCGTGCCGCCGGGATGGCGGTAGCTGGCGTCGCAACTGCCCCGGCGGCGAAGATCGGCAAGCAGCCGGGCATCGTCGCCCACAAGGCCCCGAGCCAGGACGGCGGTCTGGTGCGGGGTGAGGCGGCCGGCCACGCCGGGCAGGGCCAGGGGGACAAAGGCTCCGTCCAGGAGGGCCCCGGCCGGGCCGGTGGCCGGGAACAGGAAATCCGAGGCTTTGGGCGCGCCGGCCAGGGCTTGGCCGACCACGGCGTCGAGGAGGCGACGGGGCACGGGGCTTAGGCCTCCCCGGCCTTGGGCGCGATTTCGGCAAAACGGGTCTTGTTGGCGGCGTTTCGCCAGGCATCGGCCGGGGTGATGCGCCCGGCGGCCAGCAGTTCGAGCAGGGATTCATCCAGCGGGCGCATCCCCTGGGCTTTGCCGGTCTCCAGGATGGAACTGATCTGGAAGATCTTGTTTTCGCGGATGAGGTTTCGAACGGCGGTGTTGGCCAGGAGCAGCTCCATGGCCAGGACCCGGCCCGGGGCGTCGGCGCGCACCAGCAGGGTCTGGGAGATGACGGCGGAGAGCGATTCGGACAGGGCCGAGCGGATCTGGGCCTGCCGGTCGCCGGGAAAGACGTCGATGACCCGGTCGATGGTCTTGGCAGCCGACACGGTGTGCAGGGTGGAGAGCACCAGATGGCCGGTCTCGGCTGCTTCCAGGGCCAGTTCGATGGTTTCCAGGTCGCGCATTTCGCCAACGAGAATGATGTCCGGGTCCTCGCGCAGGGCGCCGCGCAGGGCCGTTGCAAAAGAGCGGGTGTCGCGCCCCACCTCACGCTGGTTGATCAGGCATCCCGAGGAGGTGTGGACGAACTCGATGGGGTCTTCGATGGTGATGATGTGGTCGCGCCGGTGGTCGGCGGCGTGGCGCAGCATGGCGGCCAGGGTGGTGGATTTGCCCGAGCCGGTCGGGCCGGTGACCAGGATCAGGCCCTTGGGCCGCATGACCAGTTCGCCGAGGATGGCGGGCAGGTCGAGGTCGGCCAGGGTGGGCACGGTTTCCGGGATGGCCCGGAAGGCGGCCGACACGCCCCGTTCCTGGCGAAAGTAGTTGCAGCGCAGCCGGCCGATGCCCGGGGCGGCGTGGGCGAAATCCAGGTCGCCGGTGGCCTCGAACACCGCAACCAGGCGTTCCGGGGCGATTTCGTAGAGCAGGTTTTTGAGTTCGTCCTCTTCGAGCACCTTGTATTTGATACGTTCCAGCCGGCCGCCAAGGCGCAACATCGGCTGGGAGCCGCTGGCCAGATGGAGGTCCGAGGCTCCTGTATCCTTGAGCATTTTGAAAAAGGCGTCGAGTTGGGCCATGGGCCGGCGCTCCTTGGGGCGACAGGATGGCCGACGCTAGCATGGAAGTGCCCGGCATTGGAATCATCCCGGAGGGGCGTCCCGGGCACGGGTCTTGTAAAGCCAGGGCCAGAAGCGTTGCGGGTCTGAATCCGGGATATGTCGGGTGAGGGATTCCGGGACGTTTGGCGGTGGGAAGGACCGTCAAACCGTTTGACGAAATGAAACGAGGGCGACCGATGAACAAGAAAATGAAACATCCGCAGTCCGATTGCCGGGGGCAGACCCCCGGACAGGTCCATTTTTTTTGGGCCGGACGCCATCGTATTTATCGTTCGTTAACGACAAGGAGTGATGCGAAATGTACGAGCGCGAGACGGAAGTGAAGGAGACGTACACGGTCCGGGAAGTGGCCAAACTGCTCAAGTGCAGTGACCAGACGGTGCGCAAGTTCTTAAATGGCAATGAACTTCGCGGTGCCAAGGTCGGGCGGAGCTGGCGAATTTGTCACGATGAAGTGGTGCGGATGACGCGTTTGCAGGGCTAGGGTCGCGCCCCGGACAGGGGCGGGGTGGTATGGCCGGGATCAGGTATTGGTGCCGGCCTCCCGCAGACGATTTGGCTGCGCGGTCGCGGCAGAGACTCGGGCGATAGTGCACTGCAACGGGAGAGACACGGTGGCCAAGGAAGACAAAATTACGCCGAGCCAACGGTTGTTGGACCTGATCCGCAAGCCGTCGGGAGCGGGGGCCGTGGTGAAACCGGTCCCGACGCCCGCGCCCCGGGCTCCGGTTGCGGCTCCGGCCGAGCCTGCCGTCGAAATCCCGGCTGCGGTTGTCCCTGAGGCCGCAGCGGAGATTGCGCCCGTGGCTGCCCCGGCTGCTTCGTCTGCAGTTGCGGCCCAGGCTCCGGCCGAGCCCTCTTTCAAGGGGCCGGATACGATTCTTGCCGAACTCCCGGCCGAGAGTGCCGCCGAGCGTCCGACAGAGCTTGGACTTGAGGTCCCGCCTGCCGTTGCCGCCGCGGTCCCGACCGAGCTTCCGGCCGAAGGCGTTGCCGAGGTTGTTGCCGAAGCTCCGACCGATCTTGTTTTCGACTTCCCGGCCGAGGCTGCTGCCGAGCTTCCGGCCGAGCTTCTGATCGAGCTTGCTGCCGACGTCCCGGCCGCTGTCCCGACCGAGCTTCCGACCGAGGTCGTTGCCGCGGCTCCGATTGAGCTTGCTTTCGACTTTCCGGCCGAGGTCGTTGCCGAACTTCCGGCCGAGGTCGTTGCCGACGTTTCGCCTGCGGCCGCCGCCGCAGTTCCGACAGCGCTTGAACTTGAGGTTCCGCCCGCCGCCGCCGCCGAGCTTCCGACAGAACCTGCTTTCGACATCCCGGCCGCGGCTGCTGCCGAGCTTGCGGCCGAGGTCGATGCCGAGGCTGCAACTGCGATAGCCGCCGAGGTCCCGGCCGAGGCTGCCGTTGCGACACCGACCGAGCCTGCCGCCGAGGTTCCGACCAAGCTTGCAGCCGAGGTTCCGACCAAGCTTGCAGCCAAGGCTCCGGCCGCGATTGCAGCCTCGGTTGCAGCCTCGGTTGCCGCCAAGCTTGTCTCCAGGGCTGGGGGCAAGGCGGGTGGCAAGGCTGTTGTCCGAACGGCCGGCCCCCGGCGTTCCCTGTTCTCCCTGGGCAAGAAAACCCATGTCGGCGTGGATATTTCCCAGTCCGAACTGGTGTGCGTGAAGATTCTTGGCCATGACGCCGGATTTGAGGTGCTGGCTACCGAGGTGACCCCCATTCCGGCCGGGGTGGAGCCGGGCAGCCAGGCCTTTATCGAACTGTTGGGGCGGGCCCTTAAGGCCGTGTGCGGTCCCGGCCCGATTCCCTCGATCTGGGCGGCGACCCAGAGTGCCCGGGCCAACCTCCAGTTTCTGACCATCCCCAAAGTGGCGTCGCGGCAGGTGGACAACGCGGTCTTTTGGACGGCCAAAAAAGAGATGGGCTTTGACGAGGCCGGGGTGGTCTTTGACTTCGAACGCCGGGGCGAGGTGGCCGAAAAAGGGGCGACGCGCCTGGGGGCCATGGCCTATACCACGCCGCGCGACGCAGTGGCCGTCATACGCAACGATTTCGCCAAGGCCGGATTCCCGCTGGCCGGGCTGACGCTTGAACCCTTTGCCCACCAGAACCTGTTTCGGCGGCGCGTTCTTACCGAGGGCGCAGCCGGGGCCGTGGCCAACCTGCACGTGGGCCAGCACTGGTCGCGTCTGGAAATTTTCAGCAACGGCAATCTCATGTTCGTGCGGGTCATCAAGACCTCCATGTCGGGCATGGAGCAGGCCGTGCTCGAGTCCCTGGAGTCGCGCGGCGCAGTCAGCCCAAGCGCCCCCCCCGCTCCTGCCGGCCGGAGCACCTCCCCGGTGCCGCCGGGGCCCCGCGAGGAGATGGTGCTCGACCTCGATGCCCTGGGCCCACATGACACCGGGCTTATTCTCGAGCTCGACCCTGTTCCCGAGCCCCCGAAGGTTGCCCCCGAGCCGCAGCCGGCCGAGCCTTCCCGTGCGACCGTGGCGGCAGAGCCCGCCCATGCCCGTGAACTGGTTGAAGCGGTGATCTACGGCTGTATGCCCGAGGAGGAATGCCACCCGGGAAGCGGCCTGGCCGTCGAGGACGTCATGGAGATGCTGCGTCCGGTGGCCTCGCGGCTGGTACGGCAGGTGGAGATGACCATCAAGCATTACCGCGAGTCCCTGGGCCATGAACCGGTCTCCCGGCTGACGGTGTCCGGGGTGCTTGGCGGCAGCGCGCTTTTTATTGAGTTTATCCGCGACAATATCGGCTTGCCGTGCATGCCGCTGGATATATTGTCCGGCCGAAGGCTGCCGCCCAACCTCACGCTTGGCCGCACGCTCCCGTCCACGCTGTTCACCCAGGCCCTGGGACTGGCCCTGTCCGACAGCGCCACGACGCCAAGCGTCTTTGTCACCTACAAGGATCGCGCGGCCGTCCACACCTCGCGCCTGCTTGAACAGTGGTCCCTGGTCGGGCTGGCGGCGGTGCTGGCCGGCATGGCGCTGTTTTTCTTTGCAGCCGCATCCGAGCGCCAGGGGCTTGAGAAAGAACACGATGCCCTGGCCAGGCAGTTGGCGGCGTTCGGCTCGGGCCTCGATGCCTCGGTGATGTCGCACAAGGCCCAGGAGCTGCGGGGCAAGGTCGAGGCCATGCGGCGCTATATTTCGCGCAATCAGATTGTCGGTGTCTGGGAAGAGGCCCTGGCCCTGGCTCCGGAAGGGGTGCGGCTCGGGACGCTGACAGCGGAATGCGGACCGGTGGAGAAGCCGGCCAACCCGGCCAATCCGGCCAAGCCGGCGGGCCAGCCCGCGCCGGGCGGCAAGGACCCCAACGCCCCGGTGTCGCGGCTGGTGGTGGAAGGCGTGGTGACCGGGGATTCGCGTCTTTTCGACTCCATGCTGGCCAGTTACGTGGTGGCCCTGGAGGGTTCCCCCCTGTTTGAAGACGTGTCGGTCAAGCGCAATGAGCTTGAAAGCCTCGAAAACGGCGCAACGGCATTGCGCTTCGTGGTGACGCTCAACCTCTCGGAGGTCCGGCCATGACCCTGACCGAAATCAGACACGCCCTGCCGGCCCGGACCCTGGCCACCCTGGCCGTGGGCGCGGCAGTGGCCCTCGGGTTTGTGCTGGTGTTCCTCCTGCCGGAATACCGGGAAGTGGAATCTTTGACAGCCAAAGTGGCGAGTATGCGAAGCACCATGGAACTGAACCACCAGCTCGAGCCGGTGGTCAAGGCCCTGGCCGAGGCCCAGGCCAAGGTGCGTTCGGTGGGTGTCGTCGGCGGCCAGGGCAAACTGCCTCTGGCCGAGGTCGAGCGCCTGACCGCCGTGTTCGACAGCCTGGCCAAACCGCTTGGGGTGCGCATGACCGCGGTCTCCCCGGACGCCTCGTCGGTGACCCGGGAGGGACTTGTGGCCGTGCGGCTGGCCTTTCTCGGGCCACCCGACGCGGTGCGGCAGTTCATGCTGTCCCTGGGCGGCTTCGGCCCCCTGGTCAAGGTGGAGTCCGCCACCACCATGTTTGGCCGGGAGGGGCGGGAATACACCATGAAATGCTGGCTGGCCGTGCAATGAGTCGACGCCTGGAAAGGAGCTTTCGCCATGACCCGGCGTGAACAAATCATTTTGGCCGTAACCGGCCTCGTGGCTGTCATCGGCCTTGGCTCCCTGTTTATGGGGGGCAAACCGGCCGGGCAGCCCGGGAGCCCCCCAGACGGCCCAGCCCCAGGCCGTGGGGCAGATCCGGGACGACGTCCTGGCCCTGACCCGACAGGCCACGGCCGGCAAGTCGGAATCGGCGCTCATGGCCGCCATCGACAAACCCTGGCGGGCCGAAGCGCTCTACGACAAAACGCTGGAGGCCAGGAATGCGGCCACCAAGCCCACGGCCACTCCCCGGTTCACCGGCTATGTGGAGCTGGGATCGGGCCGGCTGGCGGTCATTGACGGCTACGAATACCAGGCCGGCGACAGCCTGGAGGGCGGTGGCTACAAGGTGCTCGCCGTATCCCCGGACAAGGTGACGCTGGAGAGTCTGGCCAATGGCCAGAAGCTGGAGCTTCCCTACGACGGGCAGGAGTCCCAGGGACGATAAGCCTGGTCGCAGACGCGCCGGGACGGGAGAGGAATATGCGAAGCATGGGCATGGGCAAAAGGCGGCTTGGCCGGATGGGGTGGGCGGCGTTGGCGACGGCGGTCCTGCTGTCGGTGGTGGCCGGGTGCGTGAAAAAGCCCCAGAAGGATGCGTTTATGGAGCATTGGGACGCCATGGCGCAAATGTCCGAGGGCTATTCCCCGGTGGCCCGGCCGCGCAAAGTGGAATTCAGCCAGGTCGCCATCACGCCCAAGAAAGAGGAAAAGGCTGAAACCAAGCCGGTGCGCGCGTTGCCCAAGCAGCGGGTGACCCTTCGCATGTACGACACCGATCTGGTGGCGGTGGTGCGGGCCATGGCCCGGGCAGCCAACCAGAACGTGGTGCTGTCCTCGGCCATTCCCGGCACGGCCGGCGGCGAAAAGACCCTGCGCATCAACGTCAACGTCGTCGACGCCCCCTGGGACGAGACCTTTACGAGCATCCTGTCCGCCAACGGGCTGAGCTATACCGTGGACGGCGACATCATCAAGGTCATGACGCTTGGCGACATGGAACAGCAAAACAAGCTCAAGGAAGCGAGCAACAAACTGCTCGCCGAAAAGACCAAGGCCAAGGAGCTCGAACCCTTTGTCATGGCCCGGGTGGAAATCAATTTTGCCGAATTGCCCAAAATCTACGCCACGCTGAGCGCCATGTGCGGCTCGTCGGCCCAGTCCGGTCTGGCCGGGCCTGCCGCCGCCGCCGCGAACAAACCCGGCGAAACCGCCCGGGACATCACCCCGACCAGCGCCGCAGGCGACGCCATGAGCATTAACGCGCCCGGTGGCAGCCGCCATCCCGGCCAGCTCAACTGTTCGGTGGTGCCCGACCAGCACAGCAATTCCATCATTATCCAAGGCCCGCCAAACGATGCCGAACGGCTGGTGGCGCTTATTGAAGAACTCGACAAGCCGCGCCCGCAAGTCAAGCTCAAGGCCTTCATCGTCCAGACCGATCAGACAACCGGCCGCCAGCTCGGCGTGCAGTGGGGCGGGTTGCTGAAAAATTCCAACCTGCGCATCTCTCCGGCCCAGACCGGCACCTCCACCACCTCGACCACGGCCGGCAATACCGGGTCCAATACGGCCACCACCAGCAATACGACGAACGGTTCGCTTAAGGCCTCCGGCAACAACGCCTTGACCGCTGCGGGGAAAACCACGACCACGGTCAACCCGGACGGCTCGACGACCACGACCACGACAACCACAGCTTCCGACATCGCTGCCGCCGCCGCGGCCAGCGCCGTGCTCGGTGCCACCGGGGCCTCGTCCAATGCTTCCACCGGCAGCACCGCGCTGTCCAGCACGGCCTCGCCCATCTTCCCGGGCGGCACCTCGGGCCAGGGCTTTGGCCTCAACTACCCGGCCCTGACCAACGCCCTGACCTCGGCTTCGGGCCTGGGCGCGGCCGGTGCCGGCGTCAACTTCCTGTTCGGCAATATCGCCGGCAACGTGCTGGAAGCCCAGCTCACCGCCCTGGCCGAGGAAAACAAGGTCAAGATCCTGTCCAGCCCGACCATTACCACCATGGAAAACGTCTCGGCCTTCATCGAAAACGGCAAGGACGTGCCCTACGTGTCCACTTCGCAAAACGGCACCAACGTGCAGTTCGCCCATGCCACCCTCAAGCTCGAAATGCTCCCCCACGTGGTGGACGGCACCAACCTGCGCATGAAGATCCTGGTCAAGGACGATCAGGTCGATACCGCCAATTCCGTTCAGGGCAACCCGCTCATCTACAAGCGTGAAACCCAATCCAATCTGGTGGTGGAAGACGGCGACACCATCGTCATCTCGGGCCTGACCCGGGATGAGGTGAGCGACAGCCAGGCCGGCGTGCCGTATTTAAGCGACATACCGGGTTTGGGCTGGGCGTTTAAGACCAAGGGGTCGAGCATCGTGCGCAATGAAATATTCATCTTCGTCACGCCGACGATTTTGCGCGACAAGCCCATCGCGCCGACGCCGGCGGCGGCCGGGCCGGCCGGGGCACCGGTGGCCTCGGCGGCCATGGTGCGGCCATGACCGGGGGCAGGCCGGCCACACGCCCGGGGTCACCCCCCGGCGGCGTCGGCCATGGCAGGGATTGTGCGCTTTCAGGCCGGCGGGCAAGCCGGCAACAGGACAGGAGGAGGCGGTCATGAGTTACTATCAAGCCCTGGGACTGACGCGGGAACCTTTTTCCAACTCGCCTGACCCGGACATGCTGTATCGCTCGAGGACCCATCTGGAGTGCCTGCAACACATGGAAATCGCCGTGCGCCTGCGCCGGGGACTCAATGTGGTGCTTGGCGAGGTCGGCACCGGCAAGACGACGCTCAGCCGCGAACTGATCCGTGTGCTGGCCCAGGAAGGCGACATCGAAGCCTATCTTCTCGATGATCCCTACTGCCCTTCGACCACGGAATTCCTCTTGTCCCTGGCCCGGCTGTTTGGCCTGGACACGACGGCCCAGGGCCGGGACGCGGCGCTCCTCAAGGATGCCCTCAAGGCCGGGCTGCTGGCCCGCAGCCAGGACGGCGGTCGCACCGTGGCCCTGGTCGTCGACGAAGGCCAGAAGATCACTCCGGAGTGCCTGGAACTCTTGCGCGAACTGCTCAATTTCGAGACCAATGCCCACAAGCTCCTGCAGATCGTCATTTTTGCCCAGACCGAGTTCGAAGAGATCCTGCACGAGCGGCCCAACCTCGAGGACCGGGTGAATTTTCTCTATCGCCTGACGCCCCTTGATCGGGTGCAGACCCGGCGCATGATCGAGACCCGGCTGCTGTTGTGTGCCCCGGACGGCAGGATTCCCCCGATCTTCACCCGGCTGGCCTTGCGGCGCATCCATAAGCTGACCGGCGGCTATCCGCGAAAGATCGTGCGGCTGTGCCATCTGTCCATGCTGTTGGCCGTGGGCTTTGGCAAACGCCGCATCGGCTGGGGGTTGGTCGGCCGGGCTTCCCGGGAATCCCGCGGCGTCGGCCGGGTCTGGCTGCGCCGGCTGGTCGTGGCCGGGGCGGCCGGCTCTGTGGCGGCGTTGGCGCTCCATTTTGCCGGCCCGGCCCTGCCGGACGCCCGGTTGGCCGCCCTGGACGCCCTGGGCCGGATGCAGACGAGCCTTTCCTCCGTGGTCTTTGAGCCGGCCCCGCCTGCCGGCGCGCCCCAGCCGGCTGCCCCCTCCGGCGCCGCCGCTGCACAGCGTGCCCCGGCCCCGGTTGTGGCCACAGCCAAAGCCTCGCCGGCTGTCTCCGAGGTGCCGGCCTGCGAAGAGGCCCTGGGCCTGACCGAGACAACGACGGCTCCGGCGGCCGGCCCGGCCGTGGCCAAGGCTGCGGAAGCGGCGAAAAAGCCGGTCGTGAGCGCAGGTGCGCCCGCTTCACCGGTCCAGCCCGGCAATTCCGCCTCCTTGCCGGCTCCCAAGGCAGAACAGGTCGTGGCCGTGGCTGCGGCAGCCCTGCCTGCAACGCTCGAAGCTGATGGCCAGATCACCAAGGCAGCGGCGGCCGCAGCAACCCCGGCTCCGGTCCAGGCTGCCAAGGCCCCGGCCCCCGCCCCGGCTGCTGTCACCCCGGCCGCAAAAGATCTTGCCCCTGCACCGCAGGTGGCGGCCTCGCCGGCCGTTGCCCCCCTGGCCGTCACCCCTGCCGCGCCCGTGGCCCCGGCTTCGGCCGCGGCCCCGGCCGGTGCGCCCCAGGCCGGGGAGGTCGCCCTGGTCCGAGCCCATGGCCAGCAACGTCCGGAAGCGGCTGTAACGCCAATCCCGGCCGCCCCGGCGGTCGCAGCCCTGCCGGCTGCCGCGCCGCAGACGCCGGCTGTGCCTGCGGCTTCTGTCCCGGCTGCTGCCATCGCTCCGGCCTCGCCAGCCGTTGCGCCCAGGGCTCCCGCTCCGGTGGCGGCCACGCCGGCCCAGGCTGTCCCGGCCCCGGCCGTCCCCCGGCCCGCCGCCGCTCCGGTCCAGGGGCTTGGCGCGGCCCTGACCCTGGCCGCCGCTGCCTTGCCGCCGGAACCGGTCGAGCAGGTCATCATCGTGTCCCCGGAATACACCGACACGTTGCAGGCGGCTCCGGCTCCGGCCACGGTTGCGGCCATGCCCGCGATTCTCGGCGAAACCACCGTGCCCTCAGGCTGGGCGGTCACCCGTCAGGCGGCCAGAATCTATGGGCATGCCCGCCGCGCCATCATGGCCCGCGTGGCCAAGGCCAATCCGGGCATGGATTTCAACCGGGTGCGGGCCGGCGATCCCATCGTCTTCCCGACCATCCCGGCCGATCCGCTGCCCCAGGGGGCCTGTCTGGTCCGCCTGGGGACCGTGGAAAGCCTGGACAAGGGGCTGGCCTTCATCGGCCGCCAGCGCGACACCGATCCTGGCCTGTCCTTGTATTGCACCCTGCAGCCCGGCCTTGGCCTGCGGTTCGATCTGGTCCTGGCCATCCTGTTCCAGAACCGCCAGGAAGCCGAGATCGCCCTGGCCGGCCTGCCCCGCGAACTGGCCGGCAAGGCCGCGGTGGTGGACGGGTATCCGGCCGGAACCACGGCCCTGACCGACATCTCCCTCTGGCCGGGCCGGTCGGGAGCGCAGAAAATCGCCGCTCCTGCTCAGTCCGCCGCCAGACAGGTGGCCGTGTCCGGCCAGGTCCGGCAGGATATGCGGCCCTAGTGGCGGGGTTTTACCGGAAGGGAAGGACGTGACGACCATGGAGCCGAGAAAACGCTTGCGCCTGGGCGAGATGCTTGTCGCCGCCGGCCTTATTACCGACGATCAGTTGCGCCAGGGTCTGGCCGCCGGCAAACGCAGCGGTCTGCGCCTTGGCCAGCAACTGCTGCGCGACGGCGTGGTCAAGGAAGCCGACATCGTCGACCTCATCAGCCGGCAGACGGGGCTGGCCAAGTACACCCCCGAACGCTACCCCGTGACCTCCAATCTGGCCGAGCTCCTGCCGGCCGAAATGGCTCTTCGGGCCAAGCTCGTGCCCCTGTCCAAGGTCGGTAACCTGATCCGCGTGGCCATGCCCGATCCCCTGGACATTGCCACCATCGAAGATATTGAAATCTATAAGAACTGTGAAATAGAGCCGGTTATCTGCACCGAGCGGGAGCTGGGCTATCTGACCAGCGCCGTCTACGGCATGGGCCTTGGCAGCGAGGGCGTGCTCGACAGCATCGAGTCCATGCGCGACGGCGACGAACCGGCCGTGTCCCGGGCCTCCGAGGACATACAGCTGAGTTCCCTGGAAGACATGGCCGGCGAGGCCCCGGTGGTGCGCTTCGTCAATTCGCTTCTGTCCCAGGCCGTGCGCGAAGGGGCCAGCGACGTCCACATCAGCCCCGAGCGTGATCAGGTGCAGATTCGGATGCGCATCGACGGCAAGCTCAAATCCGTGCCGTCGCCGCCCAAACCCATGATCCTGCCCATCATTTCCCGCATCAAGATCCTTGGCAATCTCGACATCGCCGTCAGCCGCATCCCCCAGGACGGCCGGTTTTCCGTGGCCATCGACCGCAAGGAAATAAACATCCGCGTCTCGACCCTGCCCACGATCTACGGCGAAAATCTGGTCCTGCGCCTGCTTGACATGAGCGGCGGGGGGCTGGCCCTGTCCGACCTCGGCCTTTCCGCCGACGATCTGGCCAAGATTCGGCTGGTGGTGGACAAGCCCTATGGCCTGTTTCTGTCCACCGGTCCCACCGGCTCGGGCAAATCCACCACGCTTTTTGCCTTGCTGCGGGAGATAAGCCGCCCGGACATCAACGTCATCACCCTGGAAGACCCGGTGGAATACCGGATGGAGGGGGTGCGGCAGGTGCAGCTTAACCGCAAGGCCGGCATGACCTTCGCAAGCGCTCTGCGCTCCACCCTGCGCCAGGACCCCGACGTGGTGCTGGTCGGCGAAATCCGCGACCCGGAAACCGCGGCCATCGCCACCCAGGCGGCGCTTACCGGCCACAAGGTGCTCTCGACCGTCCACACCAACGACGCTGCCGGTGCGGTCATGCGGCTTATGGACATGGGCATCGAGCCGTTTCTGGTGTCTTCGACCCTCATGGTTTCCATCGCCCAGCGTCTGGTGCGCCGAATTTGTCCCAACTGCGCCGAACCATACACGCCGCGTCCGGAGATTCTTCGCTTCTGGAATCTGGAAAATACCGCCGATGCCGTATTCATGCGCGGCCGGGGGTGCTATCAGTGTGGCGATTCAGGCTTTAAGGGACGCCTGGGGCTCTTTGAGATCCTGGTCATTGACGAGGAAATCCAGGAAATGGTGGCCAAGCGGTGCACCTCGCGGGAGATCACCCGGTTTGCTGCGGATTCGGGACGCCTCAAACTGTTGCAGGACGACGCGCGACTGAAGATACTGGAAGGCAAGACCACCTTTGAGGAAGCGTCCTCAGCGGTCCTGGTCTGAGGCCATAAAGGACGGAGCTGGTGCCGCAATTCGCCTACGAGGCCATCAACGAATCCGGGAACACGGTCAAAGGTGTTCTGGAAGCCGACAACGCCGATGCCGTCAAGTCGCGGCTGTCGGGCATGGGCTATATTCCGGTTTCGGTGCAAAAGGGCGGCGGAGAGTCGGGGGGTGGCTTTGTCGAGTCTCTCAACGACATGCTGGCATCGGTCAAGGCCCAGGAACTGATTTTGTTCACCAAGCAGTTCAAGACCATGCTCGGGGCCGGACTGTCGATGCTGGAAATCCTCAAGGTGCTCGAGCAGCAGTCGGAAAATCCCAAGTTGCGCAAGGTCTGCGCCAACATGGCTGATGCGGTCAAAAAAGGTTCGACGATATCTGATGCCATGGCCGCCCAGAAGCGGGTCTTTTCCGAGCTCTACATCAGTATGGTCCGGGCCGGCGAAGCTGCCGGTGCCTTGCCGTCGGTCCTTGAACGGCTCATCTACATCATTTCCCACGAACATCAGGTTCGTACCGATATCAAGTCTGCCCTGCAATACCCGATCACAGTGGTTATCGCCCTGGGCGGCGCGTTTTTCTTCTTGCTCAAGTTTGTCGTGCCAACCTTTGCCGGTATCTTTGCCAGCGCCAAGATCGAATTGCCCTGGCCGACCCGGATGGCCATGCACTTGCACACCCTCGTCAATGAATACTGGTATATCACTCTCGGGACGTTTTTGATCGTGGTCATTCCGTTTGCCCTATGGTTTCGCACGGAACACGGCAAAGTGGCGCGGGACGCCTTTTTCCTGCACATCCCGGTCGTGGGTATGCTGCTGCGTAAGGCAGCCATGTCCCGGTTTGCGGCCATTTTTTCCATCCTGCAGGCCAGTGGTGTGCCGGTGTTGACGACCATTGACATTCTGGTCGGCACCATCGGCAATGCGGCCATCGCCCAGGAGTTTAGGCGCATCCAGGAGATGATCCGTTCCGGCCAGGGGTTGGCTGGTCCATTGTCGCGGGCCAAGTATTTCACGCCCATGGTGGTGACCATGGTGGCGGTTGGCGAGGAGTCGGGCAATCTCGACGAGATGCTCTCGGCCATCAGCGAACACTACGACGTGGAAGTGGCCTTTGCAGTCAAACGCCTGTCCGATGCGCTCGGTCCTGTTCTGATTGTCGGGCTGGCCGCGGTCGTCGGTTTCTTCGCTTTGGCCATCTTCATGCCTATGTGGGACCTGTCCCAGGCGACTCTTAAAATGTGAGGTTCCAGTGGCCCGAACCAAGATGCCGGAGCCAGACCTTGGCAAGTCCCGGGGCCACAACTCACCACTGGTCGGCATCAGCCTTGTCATCCTGGTGCCCTTTATTCTGGCCGGTCTGGCGGCCCTGCCTATCCTGGCGGCCTCGTCCTTGTGGCCGGGACTCTTTTGGGAGCGACATGCCGAGATACTGTGCCTGCTGTCTGGCGGTACAGTCTATCTGGCGGCCACGGGCTTGCTGCTGTGGGTGCGGCGTCCGATCCTCCGATTTCTGGAATCGGCGCGACAGATCGACGTGCTGGCAAAGGCTCCGGGAACGGTTGCACGCTCCCGGGACGCCCTCGACCATTTGGAAGGGGTGTTCGATCAGGTCGTGGAGCTGTTAAGCACCATGGATGCCCGGGCGCTGTTCCCGAATATGGTGGGGGAAAGCCGGGCCATGCGGGCAGTGTTTTCCCAACTGCTCAAGGTGGCGACCACCGACGCCACGGTGTTGCTGCTTGGGGAGTCCGGAGTGGGCAAGGACTTGGCCGCCCACAGCATTCATGAAAAAAGCGGCCGGGCCAAAGGACCGTTTGTGCCGGTCAACTGTGCGGCGATCCCTGACGGGCTGCTGGAAAGTGAGCTTTTCGGCCATGAGAAGGGCGCGTTTACCGGTGCGGTGTCCCGGAAAATCGGAAAATTTGAGAAAGCCGCCGGCGGGACACTGTTTCTTGACGAGATTGGCGACATGCCGCCGGAAACCCAGGCTAAGATTCTACGGGCCTTGGAGACGCGACAGTTCGAACGGGTGGGGGGCACTGTTCCGGTTTGTGTGGATGTCCGGGTGGTGGCGGCCACCCATCGCGATCTGTCGGAAATGATCCGTCAGGGACGGTTTCGGGAGGATCTTTACCACCGGCTCAACGTCTTTCCCATTCATCTGCCACCGTTGCGGACGCGGCGCGAGGACATCCCGCTTCTGGCCGAGCGGATGTTGGAGGCGACCCGGCCGGGGACGACGTTGTCCGTGGAAGCCTTGCAGCGATTGTTGGCCCATGGTTGGCCGGGCAACGTCCGGGAGCTTAAAAACGTCCTGGAGCGGGCCTCGGTGTTGTCGGGCGGGAGTGAGCTTGGACCGCGCCATTTGACCGGGTTGTCTGATACGGGGCCGGTGGAAACGGCTGGTGTCGACGAGGGCCCGGACTTGGAGCTGCGTTTGAGTGCGTATGAGCGCACACTGATCGAGGCGGCCCTGGCCCGCACCGGCGGTGTGCAGGCCAGGGCTGCGGCGCTGTTGGGGATCAAGGAGCGCAGCCTGTGGCACCGGGTGAAAAAGCTTGGCATCGAGGTCGGTCGGTTTCGGCCAGGCAGTTCGTAAGGACGATTGTCAGGCATCAAATTATGGAGGAAAATGCTCCAAATATTGGAGCATTGGTGTCGCTGATGTAGGTTTGGAGCGGTTTGAGCAACGTCAAAGGCGGGGAAAAGCCGGGCCTCTGGCCCTATAAGGGGGAAGGGGCATGGTTTGTGCTAGTCAAAATGTGCCGCAAGGCGAACACACCTCAGGAGGAGACTGAACATGGGTATCGCAAGGAAGAGCAGGCAGGGCGAACAGGGCTTCACCCTCATCGAAATCATTGCCGTCTTGGTGATTCTCGGCATTCTGGCCGCTGTGGCCATTCCGAAGTACAACGATCTGCAAACGCAGGCCCAGATAAAGACCGCTATGGGCGCGCTGCCGTCTATCGTGACCATGGCCACCAATGACTATCATGCGTTTGCGATGTCGAACGCCGGCAGCGTTGGAACCGATTTTACGACAAGCAGAAGCGATACGGCGACAGATTTTGCCGGTTCATATACCGCGAACAAAGGCGTCGTCTCAGCCTACGTGACTGCTGGTCTCGGGGCAGCCAAGACTTGGTTTGACAAATTGGACAAAACTGATATCGCCAAGATGTCTTATACGTTTACTATAAACTAATAATCCATCAGCAAAGCCCTGCGTGGATTCTTTCCGGGTAGGGCTTTGCTGAGGGCAGTCTATGTTCGCCACGCTTGACGTCATGACGAGATAGTTTTGTTATTTCTGGGCCGGAATCGTGATGACGGTGCTGAAGAGTCGTTGTCGCAAGGATTGCGCTGCCTTTGAGGTTGCGATCAGGCGCAGATCATTCGCCCGGGCTGAATGGAGGGCGGCGTCGTCTGCTTGGCCGAATCGCCGCAGTAGTACAGCCATATTCAGATGTGCATCAATCGCAAAATTGTCGTATAGTTCATGCTCATGGCAAAGTGCTCGTCGAAGCTGTTCATATGCACGACTGTATCGACCTTGATCGAAATAGATTTGTCCAAGTAATGCCCATGTGTTTGGATCAAAAGGATACTGTCCGAGCGATAACTTGAGTTCTTTTACTGCGGCATATGTATTTTTCCCGTTCACAGCCAGTAAAGCTAATTCGCGACGTGCATTTGGAAAAATCGGCTGCAGCTGTAAGGCGCGCTCAGCATCTATTTTGGCGTTGACAAAGTCTTCTTTGAGGCGGTGTGCTCTGCTAGAATTCCAGAGGAGCATGGATTTTTGTGGGTCTTTATCATATATCTTAGACATAAAATTTTCAGAAACGGAAAGTGCTTCCTTGTAATGGCCTTCCTGGATGAGCACGTCTGTCAGCGCAACGGCTGTCTTGAATTTAAGATCTTTAAAATTTAATCCTTTCCTGAATAATTTTTCTGCCATTTCAGTGTCATGTACTTGATTAAACATTTGTCCCAAGAAATAGTAAATGAGTCCATTGTTTGGGTTGATTTGTAAAGCAGGGAGCAAATAGTCGAGCATTTCAGAGTAGTTTCCCCTCATGAGGGATATATTTGCAAGATTGAGCCTTGCGGCTTCGGAATTAGTATTGATTTCAAGATCGCTTTTAAATTGTTTTGCGGCGTCGCCGGAGTTTTTATTTTTAATGAGAAAAATGCCAAGGTTATTGCGGGCGATGGGATTGTTTTCATCCAGACTCAGGCCGTAGGAATACAGTTCCTCTTCGTTAATCCACTTTAGAAGATAGTCCAAGCTGACACACATTAAGATAAATACCACGGCAATAGTCATCGCCGCTGGCAGCAGTACACTTAAGCGCACTCGCTTTCGCAAATCGTCAATAATCCAGGATGCGGCAATGAAGACGCCAATGGATGGGATGTACGTGTAGCGGTCGGCAATGGCCTGGGAACCGACCTGGACGAGTCCGATGACCGGCACCAGGGTGCCGAGATACCAGAGCCAGCCAAAGAGCAGATAAGGCTTGTTCCGCCGGGTGCGCCACATCGCGTAGCTCAGGACAGCAAGGCCGAGCAGGCACAGTGCGAAACGCCAGATGGGGACTGGAACCAAGGGATAAAAAAACGACAGCGGCCAGGGCCAAATCATGCGCCAGAGGTAGAGCAGGTAGGAGTTGGCCACGTTGCCCAAGCGCATAAGTATAGGCAACGATGATAACTTCGCCACGGCCCCGCCGTCGTGCTGGGCCATAAAGGTCAGGACGCACACTGCCGCGACCATGGCCAGGAGCGGCAGTTTTTCCAGGATGAGGCGTCGGGCGGGGAAGCGGGGGACGATCGGCGTCTGGAGGACTGCAGTCGGACCGGCCAGCCAGCGGCCGAGCGGCCAGTAGTCGAGCAGGACCAGGACGAACGGCGCGGTGACGAGCATGGGCTTGGCGGCCAGACCACAGGCCAGGGACAGGCAGACAAGGCCGTAGCGGCCGGGGCCGGGGCGTCTGGCGTAGCTGGTGTAGGCGTGCAGCGTCAGCAGGAAAAAAAACGTGCTCAGGACGTCTTTTATCTCGGAGATCCAGGCCACGGACTCGATATGCAGGGGATGCACGGAAAAAAGCGCGGCCACGGCCAGACTTTTGCCGACCGCCCGGGTGGTTCGAAAGAGCAGGGCGTAGAGCAGCAGGGTGTTGGCGAGGTGCAGGAGCAGGTTGACGACGTGGTAACCGCCGGGGTTGAGCCCGAAGAACTGGAACTGGATATGCAGCGCCAGCCAGGTCAGGGGATGCCAGTTGGCTTCGGCAAAGGCGGTCAGGCACCACAGGATGCTTTTGAGAGAGACGGGGTCCTGGATAGGGTAGTTGCGCACGATGTAGCCGTGATCGTCCCAGGCGAAGCCGAAGGCGGCCATGGGCCAGTTGTTGAGAATGGTCACGGCGGTCAGGAGCAGGCAGCCCCAGACAAGGGGATTCTTTCCGGCGCGGAACAGTGGATTATTTTCAATTTGCATAGGGCATGGAAATGTTTATAACAATCAAGAAGCTTTCTGGCTTTGGTGCTTGGAGCAGCGTGGTCTATGGCGGATAAAACATGATTTGTCAAAGTCTTGCAAAGCAACGAGCGGCGCCGGGTGCCGAAAATGCGGGCACACACGGCTTCAGTCTCATGGAGATTGTTGTCGTTTTATTGCTGCTTGGGATTTTGACTGCCGTTGCGATAAGCAAATATTCGACCAACAATATTTCCGCTGCCACGGAAGCCGATCTGTTCAAGGCCAGTTTGCGGTATGCCCAGCAGCGGGCCATGGGCGATATCTCCACCTGGGGTATCACCGTAAACGCAGACGGCCATTCCTATGCCCTCTTCACGAACAATCCGGATTTGAAAACCAGTCCCGTGCTGCCAGGTGTTGGCGCAAACTCACGCACCTTGTCCAACGGCGTGACCATGGCGGTGGGCGATGCCGTGGGGCAGGACATCATTTTCGATTCTCGCGGCCGTCTGGTCGGTACGGGCGGGGCGGGAAATAATGCGGGCAAGGAATACCTGAAAACCGCGCCGCTGGCCGTGTACGGCAAGAATATTACCGTGACATTTACCGGGGATACGGCCAAGGCGATGACGGTTTTCGCCAAAACTGGGTTTGCGCAGTGAGGGTGTCGATGAGCCGGTCTGTAAGTGGATTCACCCTGATTGAAATTATCCTGGCCCTCGTCCTGGCTGGATTGCTGGCATCTCTGGCAGGACCGAACATGGTCGGCTCCTTGGTGGGAAGTTCGAAAGCTCTCCAAGATCTTGGAACAGCCGTGACGTTGCAGTCGACTATGGAAAAAATTGTAAATTGCTATTCAAATAGTACGATGAGTGTTTTTATCGATACCTGTATTCCGAATAATATGGGGTCTGGTTACGCAAAGGATGCTGCAAAATCAGGCTATTGTAAGCTCACGGGTTCAACATTCAGTGTCGATAACACCTTGACTTCTGGTATGTATGCTTTGACTGTAAAAAGCACTGCAACTGGTGAGTCCCTGACAATGCTTTTCCCCGGAAAGTGAATGATGAGAAATCGCAACGGGTTTTCTCTTATCGAAATTATTTGCGTCCTGGTGATATTAGGCGTCCTTGGTTCATTCGCCAGTGTTGGGATCTCTCGGGTCATCAAACTTTACTTGGCCGTCAAGGACACAGATGTGGCGATCCAGCAGGCGCAGGTCGCTATGAATAGACTTTTTATTGAAATAATTTCAGTTGATACGACGGCAACCGCTCATGCATATGTTCTGGATAATCCAGGGGCAGCGACACCGAGCACGACATACAAGATCCCGTCATTGGATGGAGCGACAATTGTTGATAATGTTATTACCTATGTGGCATCAACAAAAACGTTGAACTTGAATGGTGCTCCGCTGTGTCAAAATGTGACAGCTTTTTCTATGCAGAAAGATACATCAGGAACAGGTGTGTCCAGTCTGAAGTATGTAACTGTTGCAATGACTGTGACAGTCAATGGGAAGTCGCAGGTCTTAACTTCTCAAGTTACAATAAAAAATTTGTCATAAGCGGATTTGGTGGCTAAGTGAAGAATATTTATTGGCAATCTTGTTTGGGGAAGCGCTGCCATGGCAGCGTATTATTCGTGGTTATAGGCTCTATTATTGCGTTGAGTGTCCTCGGAGCCGTGATATCGCAGTTAACCGGGTCGAGTTCTTCGAGTGAAGCACAGGAAAACCGCTTTGGTAGTGCATATTATGCTGCGTATTCTGGGTTGCAGTACTTAAAGTATGTAGAAAAAAATCCAAACTATGTATATTCCGACCTGAGTGATTTTATCGCAAAAGTTAATGCAGGGTCGCCTTATACTTTGCCATCAGGCATCGGGCAGTTTCAAATAGTTGTTACACCTGTCGGCGGTAGTACGACAAATTATACTGTGACTACACTTGTTGGAAGTGCAATTAGTTCCTCCGCTAGTTCGCAAGAAAGTAATTTTTTGTTGACCTATTCTGGGCAAAGGACGTTTACAGTAAAGCCACAATCGACACCAACCGGTGCATCAGAATATGTCGTGTTTGCAGGAAATTCTGATGTTGTAATAAGCGGTGATTCTGTTGTCATAGGAAATTTGTATGCTAAATCATTTACATCGCAACAGGCAAATATTACCGGTAGTGTGACGACAAAAAAAGATGCCACTCTTGGCTATTCGACGAAATTAAGCAAGAACCTTTGCAGTGGTGGAAATGTTGTTTTGGATCAAAGCTCTGTCGCCGGAACACTTAATGCACAGGGAAGTTTGCGTATGAAATATAAGTCATCTATTGGATCTGATGCTTTTGTTGGTACATCGTATACGGCAGATGAGAATGTCTCAGTAAACGGGAATCTTAACGTAGGTGCTGTCTCGGCGAGTGATGGGATATTCGGATTTCAAAATTTTTATGGAACGAATGTATATATAAAAAATAACATTACTTTTTCCGGAAATGAAGTTGTAGTGACGAAAAATGCATACGCTGGTAAGACAATCTCTTTGTCTTGGGCTTCAAAAATCCTAGGTGTTGCTGTTGGAAAATCAGTCCAAGTCGGGTCTGGGACGGTTGGTTCAAAAATTGAAACAACGTCATACCCGCCTAATGTCGCTCCAACTGCGCCTTCAATTTGTGCAAATGTGGCTGATCCTTCGCCAAAGGCCAACCTCGTGGCTGGTACTGTGGACAAAGTATCCAACTATGGCGAGGGAAAATTTGGAAAGTCATCTCCGCTTTTGCCAGGGTCTTACAAGAATTTGTCTATTGCCGTCAGTGAACCGCTGACATTGGTCGCTGGTACGTATGTATTCAACAAGATTGACTTAGCATACGGGGCTACACTTAATCTGAATGTCTCAGGTGGTGATATTACTATTTTTAGCATTGGAACAGTAAATGTTGGTAACCTGGATTCTGTGAATGTATCTATTGACGGGACGACGTGGAAAAGCATGTCAACTGTTGGAAATCCCTATGCCGCCCGAGTGTATTTGGAAGCCCATTCCGACATAAATTTTGATTGGGGTGCAGAGTGGTTTGGGACACTGTTCTCAACAGGATCTATAACTTTAGGAGGAAATAATACGCTCATTGGAGCAGTTGTCATGCTCGGAGCGAATAACAATTATAAATGGGACAATGATATTACCTATGTGCCTTCAAACTATGCAATAGCTAATTGGTATCAGTAGGCGGCATTAACAAAATGCTTATATTGATTTGTAAATATTATTTGGTGTTGTCGCTTTTCGTGTTCATAGAGTAGATGAAGTGAGGCTTCGGCATCCCGTACTTTATGTCATAAAATTATTCGCCGCAGGCCCAAAAATAGCATGTGGCGAAATGCATTCGTTAATTGCAATCGAGACTCTTCCCATCCCCCCCTGGAGGCGCATGACGCAATGCGCCAATCCGGCTCATCCCTGCTGCTTGTCATTACGACGCTTCTCGCATTCACCTGTCTTGCCGTAACCGTCTCCTTTCTGACCTCAAGTTCCCAGCGGACTTCACTTGCCTCAATCCACGCTACGAGCGCCTACTACCTGGCCCTCTCCGGCCTCAATTACTGGTCGGCCGGCAAAACCGGCACCTATTCGCTGGCGGACGGTTCCTTCACCCTGTCCCAATCCGGACCGGATGGCGCCGGCTACTATACCGTCACCAGCCTGGGGTGCGTCAATGCAGGCACGGCTGCCGCTGCCAACTGCCAGCTCTCGGCCAGGCGCAAATCGGCAAAGCCGATCAATTTCGACGACGATATAGACGATTTCATCCCGCCAGTCGTCGGCAAAACAGCCAACAACGCCCGGTCCATACTTGTTTTCGACAGTGACCTGCCGGATGCGCCAGGCGGCCTGTCCGATCACGAATGGGCCACGCTGTGGGCCGAAAACGCCTACCGGTATGCCGGCGGCTGGTTGCGCCTGGGCGGCGGGCTGTCGGATTCCAATGGCGCGATCTGGTACGGCGGCGATTACGGCTCCTGCCAAGCCGCCCAATGCCCGGATGGAACCTGCCGGGACGGTGCGTGCACGTTTGGCAAGGGACTGCGCGCCTATTTCGTCTTCACATTCCAGAACTACGACGACAGCGCCGACTCCATGCGGTGCGCCGACGGGTTCACCTTTACCGTGGCCACTGCGGCCAACGACCCGGCCACTGCCGCCGGCGGCCCGGCTTCCGGGTCGCGCGGGGAATACCTTGGCTATTCCGGGCCCGGCCCCTCGGGCCTTGGCATAGCGCCGCCGAAACTCGCCGTCGAGGTGGACACCTACCCCAACACCGGGCAACTGGCTCCGACCATGTCCAACAGCCGGGCGGATGCAAGCTTCGCCAACCATATTGCCGTGGTGTACTGGGGCAGCTCGTCCACAAGCTACGACGACAATACCCACGGAGCCGGCAACGCCCCGGGCAATCCCGGCAAGAACTCAACCGGCTACTACCAACGGGCCAAACCGGCCAGCGGACCCAACTGGCTGGAGGACGGGGCAGCCCATGCCATGCGCCTGGAAATTCACCGCACAAACGACGGCACACGCGGCCGGTACCGCGTCCTGGCCTGGATCGATCCGGGCGGGACAGGCAGCAAGGACGTCAGCGCCGACTACAGCGGCGAATCCCCGCTTCTTGACCATACCGTAAGCCTCGCGCCGTCCGATCACGCCGGTCTGGCCTCGGTTCGCTTTGGCTGGACCGAAGGCACCGGCGGGGAAACCCAGACCGTGGCCATTTACGACTTTTCCCTGGACTTTCGCCACTGACCCAGCGGTTGCCAAAACGCCTGCATCCAAGCACACTCGGCCCATGCCTGCCCTTTACGCCGCCCTTGCCCTGATCTGCCTGCTTGGCGCGTCTGTACCAGCCGCAGCCGAACCTATCTACCAGTACCGCGACGCCAAGGGCGCCATCCACTTAAGCAACCGCAAACTCGACGAGAACTTCCAGCCGTTTGATTACATGCGCTTGCCGGCCGGGACAGACCAGGCCAAAATCGTGCCGTTTATCCGCTACTACTGCCGCCGCCACGGCGTGGACCCCGGACTGGTGCGGGCCATGGTGGAAGTGGAGTCGGGCTTTGCCGTGCGGGCCGTCTCGCCCAAGGGGGCGAGCGGGCTTATGCAGATCATGCCCGGCACCGGCCGCGACCTGGGACTGGCCGACGCCTTTGACGGGGCCAACAACCTTGAGGCCGGCATCCGCTACATGCGCGCCCTGCTCGATGCCTACGGCGATGTGCGTCTGGCCCTGGCCGCTTACAACGCCGGCCCCGGACGGGTCAAAAAGGGCGGCAGCGTGCCCGATATCCCGGAAACCAGGGCCTACGTGGACAAGGTTCTGGCCAGGAGCGGGGTGCGCTGACCTCGACCCCTTCTTGACCGCGCCGGCGTTCTCGGACACCAAGAATCATCCGGGAGCGGTGGGGTCCGTGTTCCCGGCCCACGCCGCCGCGTGGCGGCAAAAAACAGGAGGCCGCAATGGTCGAGAATTGGCAGGAGAAGTTGGGCGAGGCAGTCAAGGCACTGGGCGCGTTGGCCAAGGGCAATCCGGGCATCATGGACGGCTACAAGGCCCTGGACGGAGCCGGGAGCGCCCTTGGCACCCTGGATCTCAAGACCCGGGAACTCATCAGCCTGGCTGTGGCCGCAACCACCCGCTGCGATACCTGCATCGCCGTTCATGCCAAGGCTGCCGTCGAAGCCGGGGCCAGCCGCGAGGAACTCCTCGAAACCCTGGCCGTGGCCATCACCCTCAACACCGGCGCTGCCTTCGTCTATTCCTCGCGTATCCTTGACGCCTACGACGCCTTCGCCAAATAACGCCTCTTCTGGCGGCGGGGGGGCCAAGCCCTCCTGCCGTCATGGACAAATGGCCGGGAAAATGGTTCTGTCGCGGCCGGTTGCGACAGCTGTTGCGGCCGGTACGTCCCCGGAGGCAAAGATGGCGGCGAAAGCGGCGTTGGCGATCCTGGCTCTGACCTTACTCCTTGGCGGTTGCGGCGCGCTGTCTGCAAAACCCGCCTCCTCTGTTGCCCCCGCAACGGCCATGCCCCTGACGGCGGACGCCGTGGCCGCGGTGCGCGCCAAAGTTGCCGCAGCCAAGGCCAAGGCCGGCAAGGCCGAAACCCGTGACGACTACGTGCGGCTGGCCCGAACCGTCTATGTCGCGCCCTGGTCCGGCGACTACTCCGCCGCCGCCACCACCGAGGCCGCCCTGGCAATGGCCAAGTCCGGCAGCCCCATCGCCCGGGAATACCTGGTTATCATGGTCTACGACATCCAGTTGCAAACGGCCATGGAAGGCACGAGCCTTACGGCCGAGGACTGGCGGGCCGTCTATGTCGGCTCCGGCATCATGAGCGATGCCGCCTACGACGCGTATGTGAAAATGGCCCGGGGCAACAAAGTCCTGCCCTAGGCGAAACGGATAGCCAACACCCATGGATATCGCCTTTTCCGCCCTGCCGCGCGCCCTGCGTGCGGTGGTTGTCGATGCCGCACGAATCTGTCTCGATCTGTTCAAGGTCATGGTGCCCATTCTCATCGGCGTGAAGCTTCTCAAGGAGCTTGGCTGGATCGCCTATCTGGCCAAACCGCTGGCTCCGCTCATGAGTCTGGTCGGCCTGCCGCCGGAATGCGGCCTGACCTGGGCCACGGCCATAGCCAACAATCTCTACGCCGGCCTGGCCGTCCACGCCGCCCTGGTCCCGGACATGGCCCCGCTGACCGTGGCCCAGGCGACCGTCATCGCCACCATGATGCTCATTGCCCACAACCTCTTTGTGGAAGGGGCCATAGCCAAGCGCTGCGGCGTGGGGTTCTGGGGCCAGGCCGTGTTGCGACTGGCCGGGGCGCTGGCCTGCGGCATGCTGCTCAACGGCGTTTTTTCGGCCCTGGGCGTTTTTACCGACCCGGCCCCGCTGCTCTTTACCCCCTCGACTGAAGACGGCAGCCTTTGGGCCTGGGCCTTTGGGGAAATAAAGAATCTCGGCATGATCTACTGCGTCATCGCCGCCCTGGTCGGGACCATGCGCCTGCTGGAGACCCTTGGCGTCACCCGAATCTTCGAGGCCGCCCTGCTGCCGTTTTTGCGGCTCATGGGCATTGGCGGCGGTGCGGCCACCATCACCGTCATCGGGCTGGTCATGGGGCTGGCCTATGGCAGCGGGCTTATTTTGCACGACGTGCAAAAGGGCAAGGTGGCCCCGCGCGACGTCTTTTCGGCCATAAGCCTCATGAGCCTGTCCCATGCCCTCATTGAAGACACGCTGCTCATGTATCTCATCGGGGCCAGCCTGTGGGGCACCTTTGTCGGCCGGCTGCTCTTTTCCCTGGCCGTGGTGGCCGTTCTGTCCCGGGTGGCCGCCGGCTTGGCCCGGCCGAGGCTGGCCTGACCATGCGCCCCGGACGCGTGTTTTGGCGCCTGACCCGCGCCGTGGCCCTGCTCCTGGGGCTGGCCGCCCTGGTCCTGGCCCTGGGCGGAGCCCTGGCCGCCTCCACCGTGGACCCGGCCTTTGAGCCGATCCTGACCCGGCTGGCTGCCGACGGGCTGCCGGAAGCGAAATTGCGGCGGCTTTTCTCCCGGGCCGAGATGGTCTTTTCGCCCAAGGCCATGGCTGACAAGCTTTCTGCCCTGTATATGCGCAAGTACGGCCTGCGTCTGGTGGCCGACATCCAGACCCGGCTTATCGCCCTGGGCTGGCATCCGGGGCCGGCCGACGGCAAGCTCGACCGCATGACCCGCTGGTCGATTAGGGCCTATCAGGCCTCGGAAGGCCTGCCGCCGCTTGGCACGGCCACGGAGGCGCTTTTGGCCGAACTCGACAAATCCCCGCACCACGCCCCGGCAGGTCTGGTCTTTCCCGTGTTCCCCACGGCCGAAGTCCACGATGTGGTGCTTTCGGCCGAACGCATGGCCGAGGCCCGGGAATTTTACGAGCGAAACCGCGCCGCCCTGGCCCGGACCCGGCAGAATTACGGCGTGCCCGAAGAGTATCTGGTGGCGCTTTTGGCGGTGGAGACCCGGGTGGGGCGGTATCTTGGCGACGAGGTGGCGGTGGTCAATCTGGCCAGCCTCGTGGCCGGCGAGGACCCGGCCCGGCTGGCCGGCTCGTTCACCTATGAAAAGCCCTCCCCGGACCGTCAGGCCTGGCTCAACCGGAAGGCGCTGGAAAAAGGCGAATGGGCCTACGGCGAACTGCGGGCGCTTTTGCGCTACGCCGACATCCAGGGCATTGATGCACTGTCCATTCCGGGGTCCATTTACGGGGCCATCGGCATCTGCCAGTTCATGCCGTCAAACGCGCTCAAGTACGCCGTGGACGGCAACGGCGACGGCAAGGCCGACCTGTTCGACGTCGAGGACGCCCTGGCCAGCCTCGGCAACATCCTGCGGGCCATGGGCTGGAAGCAACCCATGTCGGACGAGGCCATGCGCAAGGTTTTTTACGGCTATAACCATAGCCAGGTGTACGTGAATACGATTATGGATGCGGCCCGGCGTTTGCGTGACGCCTCTGCCTCTGGTACGACAAAACCATAAAGCGGCCCGTGGCGTACCGTCGGCGTTGGGCCGGGGGAACGAGCGTCAGGGATGTCGCTGCATCGGGGGTGCCCATGCGCGCCAAAGGGCCTTTTTGCGTCGTCGCCCTGGCGACCTGTCTGTTGATCCTTGCTGCGGTGCTGCCTGTCCGGGCAGCCACCATTTTGGTATACCACAGCTTTGGCGTCCGTACCTCCATGTCCATTTCCCTGGCTGCGTTTGAAAGCCAGCTCGATTTTCTGGAAAAAAACGGCAACAAGATCATCGGCATTGACGAACTGGTGCGCGACATCGCCACCGGCCAGAATCCGCCGGACGGGGCGGTGGTCATCGCCATCGACGACGGATGGGCCACGGTGATGCAGGCCTATGCGGTCTTAAAGCGCCGCAATCTGCCCTTTACCCTGTTTTTGCCCATGGCCTACACGGCCAACCAATACTGCAAGGCCACCCTGTCCCAGGCCGACATCGACACGATCAAGACCTATCCCAAGGCGACCTTTGCCGACCACTCCTTCAGCCATTCCCCGAAACTGGCCAAAAGCGAGGAATTTGCCCGGGACGACGTACGCAAGAGCCGCGAACGCTTCCGGCAGGTGCTTGGCTACGACACCAAATACTTTGCCTATCCCTATGGCGCGGTGAGCGAGGCCTATACCCGGCTGTTGCGCGAGGCCGGCTACGAATACCTCTTTGTCACCGGCGACAGTCCGGTCTCGGCCACGACCAGAATCCAGGCCATTCCGCGTATCGCCGCCCACCGTCTGTCCCTGCCGGTCTTGGCCTCGGTGCTGCGCGGCCATGCCGCCATGCTGGCCAAGGCCAAGCAGGCTCCGGCTGCGGCAACCGACAAGACCCTGGTCAGCGCCACCAAGGCGGCCGAGCAGATTCCACGCAACGTGGAGTAGCCGGCAGCCCCGGGCCGGCAACCCCCTCAAATTGCATTCGCTCCCCATTCCCGGAAAAGACGAACCGGACGGCCGCTTTCCACATCCAGTGGGGCGGCCGTCCGGCGTTTGCGCGGCTGGAGCATTTTTTCCCGGGAAAGTGAAATTTTATGGCCTCCCGCCAGTCCCGGGCGGTCGGGCAACACCGTCCCCCCCTTTCCCATGTGGGGGGTCCGGGGGCCTCAGGCCCCCGGCCGCCGGAGGCACTCTTCCTGCCTTCTCTCCCCTCTCCCATTCCTCCCCTATGCGCCCGCCGCGACGCGGTTGGCCAGGGCGCGGTAGTCCTTGGCTCCGGGGGAGCGGGGGGCGAATTCGAAGATGGTGCGGCCTTCGGCCGGCGCTTCGGAGAGTTTGGCGTTGTAGCGCACCGGCGGGCAGATGCGTTCGGGATAAAGCGCGGCCAGTTCGCCGGCCAGGGCGGCCGGGCCGCGCACGCGCTTGTCGAGAAAGGTCGGGACGATATAGGCCAGGGACAGTTCCGGGCGGTAGCGCGACACGGCGGCGAAGCTGCGCAGGAATTCGGAGAATCCTTGCAGCGACATGGCTTCAAGGGCCACCGGCACGAGCACCTCGCGCACGTAAAAAAGCACGTTGACGGTCAGGGCATCCCAGCCCGGGGCGCTGTCCACCACGATCACGTCAAAGCGGGCGTCGAGGGCGGCCAGGGCGTCGTCCAGGGTCCGTTCGCCGCCGAAATCCTTGCGGCTTATAAGGCGTTTGAGCCCGGCCAGCCCCTTGCCGCCGCCAAGCAGCCACAGGTTCTCCCGGGCCTCGATCAGGGCGGTGTCGGCGTCGGCCGAGCCTTCGACGAATTCGGCCAGTCCCTTGGCCGGGGCCACGCCCAGGGCAAAGGCGCACTGGCCCTGGGTGTCGGCGTCGATGAGCAGCACGCGCTTGCCCAGGCCGGCCAGTCCGGCGGCCAGATTGACGGCGGTGGTGGTCTTGCCCACGCCGCCTTTGCTGAGCATCACGCCGATACGCCGGGCCTTGGCCGTTTTCGGGGCAGGCAGCCGGCAGGGGGCCGGTTCGGCGGCGAGCTGGCTTTTGATGGAGCGAAGCGCCGCAGCGGCAGCCTGCTCCTCGGCGGCATCGGGTTCGGCCAGGATGGGCGGCCCGGTCTCTTCCTCGGTGTCTGCCGCCGGGGCCAGGGCCGGGGCGGCTTTGGCGACAGAGGCAGCCGGGGCGGCCGGAGCGGTTGCGGCCAACGGGGCGGCGTTTGTCCGGGTGACAGCCTGGACACTTCGTTCCACCATGGTCGGGCGTTCGAACACGCCGTGGGGGCGCTCGAAGCGAAGGACCGGGGCGGTTGCGGGTGTCGCCTGGGCCGGTTCGGGGCGGCGCATGGTGAAGCGGCGGTGGCACTTGGCGCAAGTGACGCCGGCAGTGGCCTGGCCTTCCGGGACATCCTGCCTGGCCCGGCAGAAGGGGCAGATGGCGAACAGGGCGGTTTCCATGGGTCAGCCTCCGGTCTTGGGCGGGGTGGACGCAGCCTGCGGCAGCAGGCGGCAGGCGAGCGGGCTGTCGGGGCCGGCCGCTTCAAAGGCGTCGCAGGCCAGGGTCAGGGCGGCCTCCAACACGGCGGACTTGCTGATGCGCCGGGCCCGTCCGGGAAGGTTTGGGCGGGCCAGGGCATTGAGGGCGGTGCGGGCTGATTCCAGGCGGCCGACCGCTTCGGCTTCGAAATAGTGGGTGGCCTTGCGCTTGGGCTGGCGGGGCTTGGCTTTGGCCGGCAGGGGGAGCAGGGTGGGGCCGGCCGGGGAGAGGGCCGGACTCCTGGCCGCTTTGGCCGGCACGGGGGCGGCGGCCCGGCGGATGAGCTGCTCCAGGGCCTGTTGCCCGGGGTAGGGCGTGGTATCGTCGGCGCACAGCAGGAGGTCCATGATGTCGGTTGCGGCCGGTGGGGCGGATGGCATGGTCGGCTCCTCGGTTTGACCCCGGACGTCGGTCCGGCTCCTTGACGCCAAGCAAAAACTCTGCCAAGACCCCCACCCTCGAACAGACCGCCGGCATTCGGCCCGGTCCTTGTAATCCGGCCCCGTATTTTCGGGACCAGCGGAGACGTATATGAAACGCTGGCACGGTCCGGGCGGCATCGCCCATGTGTTGCGGCTGGGGTTGCCGCTGTTGGCCGGCATGGGGTCGCTAACGGCCATGCATCTGACCGACCGCATCTTTCTTGGCTGGTATTCCCAGGACGCCCTGGCGGCGTCCCTGCCGGCCGGTGTGACCTTTTTCCTGCTCACCTCGTTTTTCCTCGGCACGGCCGGCTATGCCGGGGTGCTGGTGGCCCAGCATGTCGGGGCTGGCCTCGCCGCCATGGTTGGCCGGGTGGTCTGGCAGGGCATCTATTTCGCCTTGCTGTCCTTTGTGCCGCTGACCCTGCTGGCCCTGGCCGCCGGGCCGATCTTCGAGGCCATGGGGCATCCCCGGGACGTGCGCCATCTGGAGGTCATCTATTACCGGGTGCTGATGCTCGGGGCCGGGATGATGGTGCTTGAGGCCGCGCTGGCCGCCTTTTTCAGCGGCCGGGGGCTCACACGCGTCATCATGTTCGTCAATTTCGGCGGAGCGCTCCTCAATATCCCGCTCAATTACGTGCTCATCTTTGGCAAGCTCGGGCTGCCGGCCATGGGCGTGGCCGGATCGGCCCTGGCCACGGTCATGGCCTGGACAAGCATGGCCGCCGTCTACTGCCTGCTGATTTTCACCCGGGACAACGACAAGCTTTACGGCGTCTTTCGGAACTTTCGCTTCGACGGCGGGCTTTTTTCCCGGCTGGTGCGGCTGGGGATGCCGGGCGGAGCCCAGGTCTTTCTGGACGTGTTTGCGGCCATGGTCTTTATTGCCCTGTCCGGCCGCCTGGGGCGGGCCGAGCTGACGGCCACGAGCATCGTCCTTTCGGCCAACACGCCGGCCTTTTTGCCGCTGATCGGCCTGTCCCAGGGGCTGGCCGTCATTGTCGGGCAGGCCATGGGGGCCGGGAAGCCGGCCGAGGCCGTGCGGGCCGCCGGCAGCGCCGTGCGCGTCATGGCCGTCTACATGGCCGTCATGGCCGTGATCTTTTTGTCCGTGCCCGACCAACTGGCCCAGATCTTTCGGCCAAACGACGCCGACGCCACCTTTGCCGACGCCGTGGCCCTGTGCCGGCCGCTTTTCGCCTGGGCCGCGGTCCTCGGGTGTTGCGACATCGTCATCCACATGGCCTTTGGTGTGCTCCGGGGAGCCGGCGACACCCGCTACCTCATGTGGGCCGCGGCCGCCGTGTCCGTTTTCGCCCTGGTGGTCCCGGCCGTTGCCGCCGTGGCCTACGGCTGGGTCGGGGTGGTCGGGTTGTGGGGCCTTTTCGCCTTTTACGCCGCAGTCATGGCCGTGGTCTTGTGGTTGCGCTACCGGGGCCGGGCATGGCAAACCTTGCGACTGGTCAAACCGGCCGGCAACGGCCGCTAACTTCGGGGGAATCCATGCGCGACACCCTGGTGCGGCGGATGTTTGAGGACATCGCCTTTTCCTACGATTTCCAAAATAGCGCCCTGTCGCTTGGCATCGACATCTGGTGGCGCCGGGTGCTGGTCGGGATGCTTGAGCCGACCAGCGGCATCGTCCTTGACGCGGCCACGGGCACGGGCGAGGTGGCCCTGGCCATCCGCCGCCGCCGGCCGCGCCTGACCGTGGTCGGCCTGGATTTCTCCCCGGCCATGCTGGCCGTGGCCCGGGCCAAGAGCGAGCGCAAGCATGTCTCGGGCTACCATCTGGGCGTGGCCGACTGCCGCGACGTGCCCCTGGCCGACGCCAGCGTCGCCGCCGTGACCATGGCCTTTGGCATCCGCAACATTGCCGAGCGGGTGGCGGTCATGCGCGAATTCCACCGGGTGCTTGTTCCGGGCGGGCAGATGCACATCATGGAATTCGGCATCCCCCGAAACGCCCTGGCCGCGGCCCTGTATCGCTTCTATTTCGATCGCATCCTGCCGCCGGTGGGCAATTTCCTGTCGCGCACCGATTACGCCTATAGCTACTTGGTCGAGTCCGTGGACGCCTTCCCCCGCGACCCCGATTTCCTGGCCCAGATGGCCGAAGCCGGCTTTGGCCAGTGCCGCGTCACCGACCTCACCTGCGGCGTGGCCCGCATCTTCACAGGACGCAAGGGCTAGCCGGCAATAGAGATTTCCCTTGACAGTGCCCCCGCCTGTCTGGTGCAACATGGGAGACTGACAGCTTAAGCAGAGGGGCATAATGGAAGTGAACTGGCCGGAACGGTTTTATTGTCGCAGCTTCGTACGCAAAATCGCCCAATGGCGGGAAGTGTCCTATTTCCGCGCCACCCATCCCATCCCGCCCGGGGCCAGGGTGCTGGAAATCGGCTGCGGCGACGGCGGCGGGGCCGGCATCTTTGCCCGGCGTTTTGCCCCGTCGCTCTACCACGGCCTGGACGTGGACCCGGCCATGGTCAAGGTGGCGGCCGGCCGGCGCCAGGGGCCGGACTGGGACAACCGCCTGTTTGTCCTTGGCGACGCCGAACGGCTGCCCTATCCGGACGCCGCCTTTGATGCCGTGGTCAACTTCGGCATCATCCACCATCTGCCCGACTGGCGGCGCGGCGTGGCCGAAGTGGCCCGGGTGCTGCGGCCGGGGGGCGCGTTTTATTTCGAGGAAATCTATCCGCCGCTCTATGCCAACCCCTTGTTCCGGATTATCCTGGCCCACCCGAGGGAAAACCGGTTCCATGGCCCCGAGTTCCGGGCCGCCCTGGCCGATGAAGGGCTGACCCTGTTGCCGGGATTCCACGAATCGTGTCTGTTTATCCTCGGTGTGGCCATCAAAACCGCGCGCCCCTAACCGGGCCTGGGAGCCGCCATGGACTACCTGACTGATCCGCTCCTGCTGTCCCGGTTGCAGTTCGCCCTGACCACGGCCTTTCACATCACCTTCCCGACCCTGACCATCGGGCTTGGCGTCTATCTCGTTTTTATCGAGTACCTGTGGCTTAAAACCCACGACCTCGTTTATTTTCGCCAGTTTCGGTTCTGGTCCGGGCTTTTTGCCGTCAATTTCGCCGTGGGCGTGGTCTCCGGCATCCCGCTGGAATTCCAGTTCGGGGCCAACTGGGGGCCGTTTTCGGCCACGGTCGGCAACTTCTTCGGCCAGATCCTCGGCTTTGAGGGCACCATGGCCTTCATGCTGGAATCGGCCTTCCTCTACATCATGCTCTTTGGCTGGAAACGCGTCGGCCCCAGGATGCACTTTTTCGCCACCATCATGGTGGCCTTTGCCGCCTCGCTGTCGGCCTTCTGGATTCTTGTGGCCAATTCCTGGATGCAGACCCCGTCCGGCGGCCATGTCGCAAACGGCATCTTCGTGGTGGACGACTATCTGGCCGCCGTCTTTTCCCCGGACCTGCCCCTGGCCTTCACCCACATGTATCTGGCCTGCCTGAGCGTTTCGCTGTTCGTCATCGGCGCGGTGTCCGGAGTGAACATCCTCCTTGGCCGGCATCCGGCCTTCTTCCTGCGCTCGTTTAAATTCGCCGCCGTAGCCGCCCTGGTCGTGACCCCGCTGCAGGCCTTTGTCGGGGACCTAAACGGCCAGGAGATCGGCCGTCTCCAGCCGGCCAAGGTGGCGGCCATCGAGTCCCACTGGGACACCAACAAGCCCGGAGAAGGCGCGGCCTGGAACATGCTGGCCTGGCCCGATCCGGCCAACGAACGCAACTATTTTGAAATCTCCATCCCCTATGCGTTAAGCCTGCTCATCACCCATTCGCCGACCGGCATCGTGCCCGGACTCAAGGATTTTCCCAGGCAGGACCGGCCGCCCATCGTGCTGCCCTTTTATTCCTTCCGCCTCATGGTGGGCGTTGGCGGCATGATGGTCGCCGTCATGGCCTGGACCCTTTGGTGGTGGCGGCGCGGCCGGCTCACCCCCGGGCGCGCGGCGGAAAACAAGCCCCTCTATCTGGCCTGGGTGCTCATGGCCGCCGGGGCCTATCTGGCCGTGGTCATGGGCTGGGTCACCCGCGAGGTCGGGCGGCAGCCCTGGCTGGTTTACGGCCTCATCCGCACCGAGGGCGGCCATTCGGCCAACCTGTCGGCCACCGAAGTGGGCCTGTCCCTGGCCGGGTTCATCGCGGCCTATACGCTCCTGGGGGCCGCCTTCCTCTTTTTCATGGGCCGGCTTCTGCGCAAGGGGCCCAATATGGACGAAATGCCTCCTGCCGGCCATCTGCCCGGGCGCACGGCCGGTTAGTGCGCATGTTACCTTGTGACCATCGGGCATACCACGGACAGACCCAAAGGCGGCAGAGATGGACGCATTCATGACCCTGGCCGATGTCTGGTACTGGATACTGGCCTTTTTGCTGTGGCTCTACGTCTTCACCGACGGCTTTGATCTGGGTATCGGCATCCTGTGCCTGCTTGAGAAAAGCGAAGCCCGGCAAAGCGTCATGATCGAAACCATCGAGGGTGTGTGGCACGCCAACCAGACCTGGCTGGTCATGCTTGGCGGTGTGCTTTTTGGTGCGTTCCCGCTGGTCTACGGCACGGTGCTGGCCGCGTTGTACCTGCCGGCCGGGTTCCTGCTGTTTGCGCTCATGGCCCGGGGCATCGGCATCGAATACCGGGCCGAGGTCGCGGACAAGCGCTTTTGGACCAGGACCTTCGGCTGGGGCAGCGTGGCCGTCACCGTGGCCCACGGCATCCTGCTCGGAGCCATCCTGCAGGGCATGGCCTTTGACGGCCTGCGCTACGTCGGCGGCGTCTTTGACTGGTTTTCGCCCTTCACCATCCTGGTGACCGCCACGCTGCTGTGCCTCTATCCCATGTTCGCTGCCGCCTGGCTGGTCCTTAAGACCGAGGGCGGACTGCAGGACGCCGCCCGGTTGTGGGGCCTGCGCTTCGGCTCGGGGGCCGTGGGCTGCCTGGTGCTGCTGGTGGGCTACATCGCCCTGGACGGCCGTCTCGGCCATCTGGTCGGCCGTCCGGGAGCATCCGGGCTGTCGCCGGCGTTCATCCTGCTCCTGGTCGTGGCCGTGCTCAATGCCGCCCTCTATTTCCGGGCGCTCGGCAAGGGCTGGGAGCGCCGGCCGCTCATGTACTGCGCCTCCATGCTGTTTTTCGTCTTTCTGGCCTTTGGCACGAGCCTTTTCCCCATGATCGTGCCGCCGGGCGTCACCGCCGCCATAGCGGCCTCGCCGGAGCCCATGCTGCGCATCATGCTCTACGTCATCGGCGGCTTCATGCCGGTGGTCCTTTTTTACAATGCCTACCAGTACCGGGTGTTTCGCGGCAAGGCGGTCCCGGAAGACGAGGTCTAGCCGTTTGAAATCCGCTTCCTGCGCCGCTCCCCAAGGCCAGGGCTTTGTCCTGACCGTCTATCTGGCCCTGTCCCGCACACCGCACGGCCTGCTCGATCTGGCCGGGCCGTTTTGCGCGGCCCTGCTGTGCCGGGGCGTCATGCCGCCGCTGTCCGTGGTGGTGCTCGGCATCGTCACGGTCTTTGCCGGCTACACCGCCGTCTACGCCTTAAACGACATCGTGGATTACCGCTCCGACAAGCGCCAGCTCGAAGGCAGCGGCGAGGACGCGCGGGCCAACTACCTTGATGCGGCCTTCATCCGCCATCCCCTGGCCCGTGGCTGCCTGTCCCTGCCCGGAGCCATCGTCTGGTTCGTCCTGTGGACCCTGGTGGCCTTTGCCGGGGCCTATGCCTTAAATCCGGTCTGCGCCGTGCTGCTCATCGTCGGCTGCCTGCTCGAAACCGCCTACTGCCTGCTGTTGACCGTCACCCACCTGCGCGCCCTTATTAACGGTGTGGTCAAGGCGCTCGGCCCCCTGGCCGCAGCCTATGCCGTGGTCCCGGACCCCTCGCCCTGGTTCCTCCTCGGCCTTTTTGCCTGGGTTTTCACCTGGGAAATCGGCGGCCAGAACATCCCCGCCGACTGGCACGACGCCAGCCGCGATGCCCTGACCGGCGCGCGCACCATGCCCGTGGTCCTGGGCTACGCCAAAGCCAGCCGTTTGGCCGTGGCCATGCTGGCGGCCAGCCTCGTCCTGTCCCTGCCGCTTTTGGCCGCCTCGCCCCTGGCCGTGTCCTGGCCGCTGACCCTGGCTGCCTGCCTCGGCGGGGCCTGGCTCATGCTGCCCCCGGCCGTGCGGCTGGCCAAAAGCCTTGATGATGCCCAGGCCGCCGCCCTGTTCAACCGGGCCAGCACCTATCCGGCCCTGGTCCTGGTCGTCCTTATCGTGCATCTGCTCATCCGGTAAGAGACACGCCGTCCCATACCCGTTTGTGCCATTTGACGCTTCCGGGAAATGCGGCAATACTCCTTGCATCGGAGTCCCCCTTGCGGTTCGATAGCCTGGAGCACACGCATGGAGCCATCCCAGCCCTTCGCCATCCCCTGGACATCCACGCTGGCGACCCTGCTCTCCCGCAGCGAGACCTGGCTCATGGAGCGTGTCCTGGCCTATGCCAAGACCCACGGCTACACGGCCTTCACCTCGACCCTGGTCGAAGCCTGGCGGGTGTCCGTGGTCGGGCTCACCGAAGCCATGACCGCAGCGCTTAAAAGCCATGACGGCCGGCCCGGTGAATATCCGCTCATCCCCGACGCATCCGAGGACCCCATTGCCGCTTTCGCCGTCCACGAAGCGGCCGTGCATCGCCACCGCGGCGTGACCCTTCCCATGTTCTGGGGGATGCTCAAATACTACAAGCGGGCCTACCTCGATCTGGTGGATGCGGTGGATGAACTGCCGCGCGTCCACCACGCCGCTGCCCGGGACTTCGTCGCCGACTGTTTCGAGCGCATGGAATACACCTTCGTCCTGCGCTGGAACGAACTGTCCGGGCAGGAGGCCCAGGACGCCCTGGCCCGGGAAAATCTCACCCTGACGAATGAAAAAAACAAATACCTCACGGTGTTTGAATCCATTCCACACGGACTGTTCCTGCTCGATGCGGCCGGACGGGTGGAGAATTGCAATGCTGTCGCCCTGGGCATGATCGGCTTTGTCGGCGGGGCCGGGGCGGTGTACTATGAGGCCGCCAAGCCGAAAAAAACCGACAGTTGCCAGGACACCCTCGGCCGCCCCCTGGCCGAGCTTCTCCCCTGGCTGGAGCCGGCCTTGGCCGAATTCCGGGATTCCCATGGTGACCGCGTGGAGATCGAGAAGACTGTCGGCCCCGGCGACAGCGCCCGGCAGTACAACGTTGCCATCCAACGGCTGCGCGACGTCTCCGGTAAATTCACCGGCAAGGTCGTGCTGTGCCGTGACGTCACCGACCGCCGCAAAACCGAAATCGCCCTGGCCCAAAGCCAGGAGCTCTACCGGACGCTCATTGACCTCATGCACCAGGGCGTGGCCATCCTGTCCGCCGAAGGACGTATTGATTTCGCCAACCAGACCCTGTGCGACATGCTTGGCCACCCCATGTGCGACATCGTCGGACAACCAGCCACAAATTTCATCCGGGAAGAAGAACGGGCCCGATTCCTCCAATCCCTGCTTAGCCGCCAGGACCGGCAGTCCGATCCCTACGAACTGTCCCTGCGCCGCGCCGACGGCCGGCTCGTCATCGTCATGGTCTCGCCCTCGCCGCTGATCGGCCCCGACGGCGACTACCAAGGGTCGCTTGAAGTCCTCACCGACGTCAGCCAACTGCGGCAACTCGAAATGCAACTCGCCACCGCCAAACGCCTGGAAGCCATCGGCCAGCTCGCCGGCGGCGTGGCCCATGAAATCAATACCCCCCTGCAATACCTCTCCGGCAACCTGGAGTTCGCCCAATCCAACCTCGTCCGGCTCGTCGAACTGCTCGACCGGTACGAAGTCGTCCTGCATCAGGCCGAGTGTGGCCAGGACCTGGAAAATGCCCTCCAGGCCATCGAAACCTTCAAACACGAACACGACATGGAGATGGTGCTGGCCGAACTGCCGTTGGCCCTGGAAGAAAGCCGGCTCGGAGCCGAACGGGTCGCCGCTTTCGTGCGCACCATCAAACGCTTCGCCCAGTCCGAAGCCACCGGCCGGCGCAGCATCGATGTCAACGAAGCCATCCTGGCCACCGTCGAAGTGGCCAAAAGCATCCAGGAATACCCCGTCACCATGGAAACCGATCTGGCCGAAAACCTGCCGCAATTGCCCTGCGTGCCCGGCGATTTCAACCAGCTCCTGCTGTGTCTGCTCTTAAACGCCACCCAGGCCAGCGAACACAACCAGACGCCCAATACCGTCATCCGCGTCGGCAGCCGCCTCGAAGGCAAGACCATCGCCGTCACCGTGGCCGACTCGGGAACAGGTATCCCGCTCGATATCCAGGATAAAATCTTCAATCCCTTCTTCACCACCAAAGGTGTCGGACACGGCGGCGGCCAGGGGCTCTCCATTGCGCTGTCCATCATCCAGAAGCACAACGGCTCCATCCACTTCGCCTCCGAACCCGGCCACGGCACGACCTTCCACGTGGCGTTCCCCTTGGAGTAACCAAGGCACACAGGACGCTGCCCTGCCGGGGCGCTGCCCCGGACCCTGCCGGGGCGCTGCCCCGGACCCCG
>NZ_MLBG01000023.1 GCF_001936595.1 Desulfovibrio sp. DV | reverse complement strand
TTTTTGACCGGATTGTGGAGTGCGGCCCTGGCCGTCCTTGTGTGCCTTGCGGCCCTTCGGGCCGAGGCCCAAACCTCCCTTGCCGTCGATATCCAGGGACCCGGGCAGGCCAAGATGAATCTGGTCATGGCCCGGCCCTTTGCCGGCGGCGGCCAGCTCACCCCGGCCGACAAGCTCCAGGACCTCATCAACAAGGACCTGCAGTTTTTGCCCTTCCTGCAGATCGTCCCCCCGTCCAACGTGCCGGGGCAGGTAAACGGCGCAACCGCCGACCAGATCGACTTCAAGCCGTTTAGCCTGGCCAAGGTCGATGTCCTGGTCACCGCCAACTGGACCCCCGGCGGCAACCTCGGCAACGTCGAACTGCGGGCCTTTGAGGTCTATTCCCAGAAGGTGCTCGTCGGCAAAGGCTACGATTCGGTCACCGACGCCCAGCTGCCCGACATCGCCGACCGCTTCTGCATGGAACTCATGCAGGCGCTCACCGGCCAGGGCGGCTTTTTCAATTCCCAGATCGCCTTCGTCAAACCCAGCTCTGGCAAGGGCACCGACATCTGGACCGTGCGTCCCACCGGCCGGGGACTGACCCGGGTGACCAGCTACAACGAGCTTGGCATGGCCGTCAGCCCGGCCTGGTCCTTTGACGGACGCCGCATCGTCTTTACCCTGATCGGTTCGCGCGGCCACTATCTCGGCCTCTGGTCCGGCGGCGGCAAGCCGCAGGTCTATACCCTGCCCTCCACCAACGTGGTCAGCCCGCATTTCCTGCCCGACGGGCAGGTGGCCGTGAGCCTGACCATCCACGGCAAGGCCGACATCTATCTGCTCGGCGCCGGCTACCAGCCCGGCCGGCCCCTTGTGTCCGGCAGCGGCATCGAAGTGTCGCCGACCTTCGACGCCTCGGGACGCTCCATGGCCTATGTCTCCGACGAGACCGGCAGCCCCAATATCTATGTCAAGGATGTGGCCGGCAGCGGCGCGGGCCGGCGGGTCACCTCCTCAGGCTACAACACCAACCCGAGCATGAGCCCTGACGGCAAGCTCATTGCCTTCACCAAGCAGATGGGTGGAGCGCAGAAGGTCTTCGTCCTGGACCTGGGCACGGGCCAGGAAACCCAGGTGACTTCCGGCGGCGGTTCTGACGAGAACCCCTCCTTTTCCCCGGACGGCTACTTCATCGCCTTTTCGTCCACCAGAAGCGGGTCGAAGAAGATCTTCGTGACCACCCGGCATGGCGCGACCCCGGTGATGGTTCCCACCGGCGACGGGGCTGCCTATATGCCGAGTTGGGGGCCGCTGGCCCAATAACTTCGCCCCCCCTGGCGCGGGAGGGTCGGTCAGGGCCGGAGCTGCTTCGGACCTGGACAATGGTGTCAACGGGTTGGGCAAGATTGCGCAACTCCCCGGAACCCCCGCCAATTCCCTGTTGCAATTTATTGCAGGAGGCGTAATTGGGGGCCGGTTCCAGTGGTGCTTCGCCAGCACCCGGGACGATGCCCGGGGCAAAGCCCTGCGGTATTTTAATGCCCAGGCGGGCAATGTGAGGAGGAAGAAAACATGATGCGTTCGAAGATGTTGATTATGGCTATGTTGGTCCTGATGCTTTCCCTGGCCGGTTTTGGTTGCGCCAAAAAGGCCGGCGGCCCCGGTGACGGTTCCGGCACCAGCTGGGAAGAGCAGGAGCGGGCTCGTCTGGAACAGGAACGCGCCCTTCGCGAGAAGCTTGGCGCTGCTTCCACCGAACTGGCCCAGATGGTCCACTTCGCCCTGGACAGCTCCAACCTGAGCGCCGAGTCCCGGCAGATCCTGACCCGCAAGGCCGAGATCATGCGCCAGTACCCCCAGATCAAGCTGATTGTCGAAGGCAACTGCGACCAGCGCGGCACGGCTGAATACAACCTGGCCCTTGGCGAGCGTCGCGCCCAGGCTGCAGCCCAGTACCTGTCCAACCTCGGCATCGGCTCCGATCGTCTGTCCACCGTCAGCTACGGCAAGGAACGTCCCCTGGATCCGGGCACCGGCGAAGCCGCCTACGCCAAGAACCGCCGCGACGAATTCCGCGCCACCTACTAGTCTTTTCTCACATTGTGAGTGCAAGGCGGCCGCCGGGTTATCCCGGTGGCCGCTTTTTTATGGTGCGCCCGGCAGGGGGAACTGGTGGCCGGACGGCCAGGGGGGCGCGTAGCGCTGCTTGATCAGCGCCGCTGGCTGCACGCTGCGCCGTGAACCGCCGTGGGGCGGAACCGCGCGTCCGGCAGAGTGGGAAAAAAGGAGGTGCGACGCCCCTGCTTGCGCGATGACGGTTTTGCGCCGGCCGGAGCCGCCTGTGGCTGGACGGCAGGAGCGGCGGACGGGGGGAGGGCACTCTCCCGGAGGGCAGCCAGAAAATGGGCGTCCCGGCCGGGGTGGCCCGGACGAGCGGCGGGCGCGGCTGTCGGGGAGCGCGTTTTCCGGGCGGCCCGGGCTGGGGCGTCAGGGCCGCTTTTCCGCCGTGCGCAGGCGCTTGACCGTCAGTTCGTAGTTTTCCTTAAACAAGTTGTCCCGGGGATTGCAGCGCAGGGCCTGTTCAAAAAAAGGCAGGGACTGCGGGGTGTTGCCCTGCTTGTGCAGAGTCAGGCCCAGGTTGTTGTAGGCGGCGCAGAAGTCCGGACAGCGGTTGACCACGGCCTTGTAGCCCTCGACTGCCCCGGCCAGATCGCCGCCGCTGCGGCGGTTTTCGGCTTTTTCAAAGGCTGCGCTGCAAAGGGCCTGGGCATCGGAAGCCGGGGGTTGGGCGGCGGCCAGCCGTTTGCGGGTCAGGGCCGCGTTGTCGCGAAAAAGCGCCTGGGCAGGGTCGCATTTGACTGCCTCGTCAAACCACGGCAGGGATTCGGCGGCGTAGCCCAGGGAAAAGAGCGAGGTGCCGACATTGTTGTAGGCCTGGCAGGTGTCCGGGCACTGGGTCAGCAAGGTTTGGTAGTCGCGGATGGCCCCGGCATGGTCGCCGGCGTCGCGCTTGCTGCCGGCCTGCCGGCCCAGGGCCTCGCAGCGTCCGGCCCGGTCGGCGTCGGCCGGGGCGGCGGATTTGCCCCGGTTGGTCTGTTCGCGTTTGGCATCTTCGTGGCGGGCCCGGCCGGCATCGATGCGCCGCTCCAGTTCCTTGGCCTTGGCTGCCAGGGCCGGAGGCAGGGGGCCGGTCTCCCGGGCGGCATCGAGAAGCCGCCTGGCCGCGTCGAACTCCCTGGTGTCGGCCAAGCTGCCGGCCTGGGCCAGGGTGGCGGTCAGGTCGGTTTCGCTGCGGGATTTTTCCGCCTGCACTTTTTGCCGCCACTCGGCCACCACCGGCAGTTTGGCATTGATTTTTTCGGCCTCGGCCAGGGCGGCCAGGGCCAGATCGAAGCGCCGCCCGGCCAGGAAATCGCGGGTGCGGGCCAGGGCGTCGGCCACGGCGTCCCGGGCCCGGGCCAGCTTGGCCCGGTGGGCCATGATGGCCGGATCATTGGGAACCAGGGCCAGCATGTCGTTTATGGCCAAGAGCGCGCCGTCAAGATCGCCGGCCGCGTTTCGTCTGGCCGCTTCGGCAGCCAGGGCGGCCAGACGCTGGTCGCGGCCGGCCCGGTGGGTGGCGGCGTCCTGCAATTCGGCGATGCGCCCGTGGCGGGGATTGACTTTGGCGGCCTCGGCCAGGGCGGCGCGGGCCTCGTCGAGTTTGCCTTCGGCCAGGGCGGCCTCGGCCCGTTCCTCGGCCCGGGCCAGCTTGTCGCGGGCCAGGGCCAGATTTTTGCGCGCCTGGGCTGCTCCCTGGTGTTCGGGATCAAGGGCTGCGGCCTCGCTGACCGTGGCCAGGGCCGCGTCGGCATCGCCGGCGTTCCACTGGTCCCTGGCCCGGGCCAGCCGTTCATCCAGGCTCCAGGCCCGCTTTTTTCGGGCGGCGATGGCTGCTTCCAACTCGGCCACGGCTCCGAACCGGGGGCTGATGGCCCGGGCTTCGTCCAGGGCCTTGGCCGCGCTGTCGAAACGCTTGGCGGTCAGATAGCCGGCAGACTCCTTGAGCGCGGCAATAAGCCGGTCCCGGGCGGCGACCAGCCGCTCGCGTTCGGATTTGGCCGCGGCATGGGCCGGATCGAGTTCCAGGGCCTTGCCGGCCAGCCCAAGCGCCCCTTCCACTTCGCCGGCGTTCCATTTGTCCCGGGCCTGGGCCAGCAATCTGCCGATGCGGCCGAGAACGTCCTTGCGGGCTTCCATGGCCTGACGGGCTGTTGCAATGGCCAATGCCTTGGGATTGATCTTGGCGGCGGCGTCGAGCATGGCCGTGGTTTCGTCGAAATCATCGGCCGCCAGGGCCGCGCCGGCCCGGGCCAGATGGTCGTCCAGGCGGCCCTTGTCGCGAACGACCCGGTCCAGGGCGGCGACGGTGGCGGGATCTTTGGGACTCAGGCGCACGGCCTGCCCGGCTGCGGCTGCCGCCCGGACCGGGTCGCCCTCGGCCCAGGCCGTGGCCGATTCGCGCACGAGCCGGTCCACTTCCCTGGCCCGCTCGGCTGCGGCGTCGAGATCGGCCTGGGAGACGGCCACGGTGAATTCGCCCTGGCCCCGGCCAAGGAGCAGGCCCCGGTTATCGCGCACCTCGACCGAGACCGGGCAGGGGCCGGTTTCCCGGCGGGAGGCGGCAATCTCCCGGGTGTCGCCTCCGCCGGCGGCCCGGGCTCCGGGGCAAAGGCCCCAGGCATAGGCCAGGGGCTGGTCCGGGGGTGTCGGGGCCACAGCGGCCCGAAGGCCCACGCGCTGGCCCACGGCCACGCCCTCGGCCGCCACCGGCCCTTCTCCGTCGCGCCAGACTGTGGCCGGCGCTTCGGCCAGTCCCCGGTTGTCCACGGTAATGGCATAGTGGCGCGACGGGATGTCGGCCTTGGCCGATCCGAGCGCCCCGCCGGATTTGCCGGTGTTGGCGGCCACGGCCGCCACCTTGACCGCAACCGTCTTGGCCTCGGTCGGGTAATACGTCAGGCTGCGTTCGCCCACCCGCACGAGCTTGGCATGGGCCGGCAGCGGATCCCAGCGAAATTCCACCCCGTCGTGGACCGGGAAATCCCGGATCACCACGGTTGTCTCTTCGCCAACCAGTGGTGCGGCCGGGGAGGCGGCCAGACCAAAGCTTGGCTGGGAAATTTCCAGCACCACCGGGTCGGACACGGCGGCAAGGCCTGCCGAGGGGCCGGATTTCGGCACCACTTCCACCCAGACCCGCTGGCGGCCCGGCCGCATGAAGACGGCGGTGTTGGTGCAGGGGCCGGCCGCCTCCAAAAATTTGGCGCCGGCGTCAGCCTGCCAACGGCACTCGTAGTCGGACCCGGTCACGTCTGTCTCGCCGCGAAAGATCCGGGCTTCAAAGGAGGCCGCCCCGCCGACGCGCGGGGTGCCTTCGGACGGGGCGCTTTTTTTGAGCACCACCCGAAGCTCCCGGCCATCCTGGACCGGGGCCGGCTTGGGCGGTGTTTTGACGGCTTCGTCGGGCTGGCGCACGGCGGCCAGGGCCGGATCGGCGGCCTGACCGTGCCGGGGCATGGCGACGGCCAGACACAGGACTGCGGCGGCAAGCAGCAGCCAGGCGGTCCGGCGTCGGATGGGTCGAAAATGGAGTGGTGTCTGTTTCACGGATATCGCTTCCCTGCGTTTCCCCAGGGAAAGCAGCAATCGTGCCAGGAAATTTTGTCCGGCCCCTAACGGTGGGTCCGATTCGGCCGACAAGACAGCAAGGAGTCTGCCATGAAATCGTCCCATCCCGCCATGCCCCACGCAGCCACGCCGGTTCTCGACGTCCACCACCCCGAACATGCCGCCAGACTGGGCGAGGCCTTTTCCCAGGAGCGGCAAAACGTCCTGGCCGCCCTGGAAGAACTTGTCTCCATGGGCTACGCCGACAGCGGCCTGCGGGAAAAAACAGCCCTGGCCACCATGGAGCCGATGCCGGCCCATGGGGTGATGGAGCGCGCCCCGCGCGAGGTGCTCAAACTGCGGGCCGCACTTTTTCTGGTCTCCTGCCATGCCCACCGCCGCAATTAAGGCGTGACCGGGTCTTTACAATGCATCCGGGGTGGTTATTTCTCTCTTGCAAGGGGAGTTCATCCCCAGACAATATGCCAGCAACAGAGACGGAGGGGTGGGCAAAATAAAAAGATGCATCCATACCCGACGCATTGAGGCGTCACTGGCAGAGATTCGCTAGGCGTATGAGTAAGAGTTCCCGAAGCAAAGCTTCGGAACCGGCTGTATAAGCAGCTCCCGCGCCAACGGCGAATCTCTTTTTTTGGGTCTTACAGAAGCGGTTGCGCTTCGTTTTTCCAGTGCTTGCGCATGAGCAGGTCGAGTTCCTCGCCCGGAACCGGCTTGGAAAAAAAGAACCCCTGGGCGCTTTCACAGCGCAATTCTGACAGGGCCGTGCGATGCTCGGCCAGCTCCACCCCCTCGGCCACCACCTCCAGGCCGAGCTTGTGGGCCATGGCAATAATGGCCCGCACAATCTCCATGTTCTGTTCCGCCTCGTTCATGTTGCCCACAAACGACCGGTCCACCTTGAGGCTGTCGAAGGGAAAGCGCTGGATGTAGGACAGGGACGAATAGCCGGTGCCGAAGTCGTCGATGACCACCTTGACCCCCAGGGCCTTTAAGCGCTTGATGGTGCGCACGGCCTCGTCGGCGTCGTCCATGAGCACGGATTCGGTCAGTTCGAGTTTGAGAAGCTGGGCATTGATGCCGGTTTCGGCCAGGATCGTCGAGACTTCGTCCACAAAATCCGGTCGTTTGAACTGGCGTCCGGAAATGTTGACGGACAGGGTCAGGTCGGTAAAATCCGGATTGGCCCGGAGCAGCTCCACCAGACGGCGGCAGGACTGGCGCAGAATGAGCGCCCCCAGTTCATTGATGAGGCCGGTCTCCTCGGCGATGGGAATGAATTCCGAGGGGGCGATCAGCCCCTGGCGCGGATGCTGCCAGCGGGCCAGGGCCTCAAAGCCTGTGACGTCGCCTGAGGTCAGCGACACGATGGGCTGGTAGTGGACCGTGATCTCGCCGGCTTCCATGGCGTGGCGCAGGGCCAGTTCCATTTCCATGCGCCGTTGGGTGAGCACGCGCATGCCGGCGTCAAAGACGGTGTAGTGGTCGCCGCCGTGCTCCTTGGAGCTGTACATGGCGTTGTCGGCGTCGCGCAGCACCTGGTCGGGGTGTTCGTAGGCAGCCGAGCCCAGGACCACGCCGATGCTGCAGGTGACGAAAATATCCTGTTTTTTGAGCCGAAACGACTGGGCCAGCTGGCGCAGCACCGTCTCGGCCATGGAGCAGGCATCTTCCAGGCCGGCAATGTCCTCGAGGAGGATGGCGAACTCGTCGCCGCCGAACCGGGCCAGGGTGTCGAGTTCGCGCAACTGCTTCTGCAGCCGGTTGGCAATGACCATGAGCAGCCGGTCGCCGGTGACGTGGCCGAAGGTCTTGTTGACCAGCTTGAAGCGGTCCATGTCCAGGTACAGGACGGCGTAGAGGGCCTTCGGACTGCGCTTGAGGCGTTTTATGGACTGATCGAGCCGGTTGATGAAAAGGGCCCGATTAAAAAGTCCGGTCAGGGTGTCGTGGAACGCGTCGTGGAGGATGTGCTCTTCAAGTTGCTTTTGCCGGGAGATGTCGGCCAGGGTGACCAGGGCTCCCGGGAAGGGGCCGTGCAGCGGCGTGATGCAAAGCGCCCGCCACGTCTGGCTGCCAGCCTGACCGCAGGGCAGGTCCATCTCGTAGCGCGGCAGACTGCCGGCGAGGACGGCGGCAATGCCTTCCTGGACGGCAAAACCCACGGGCTGGGTCAGCATTTTGGCGCAGGCATCGCCAAAGGGCCGGCCAAGGCCCATGTCGGGATCAATTTCGCGCAGGAGTTCGAGGCAGGTGGTGTTGGACGCAACCAGCAGGCCGGCCATATCGAGAACGGCGGCGTGGGAGGGCAGGGATTCGAGCAGGTCGTGCAGATCTGGTAACATGGCCCTCAGCGTCGTTTCCATTCGTCGAAGCCGTCATCTCTTCCCTTAGCCGCTCCCAAAACCCTACGGGTTTTGGAATGTGGCGTCAAAGGCCAAATCCGCAGCCGGTCCAGGGGCGGGAAAGAGACTTAACAAGTTTTCAAGAATGCCGCCGGGTTGTCAACACTTTCCCGGGCTTGGGCCGGGCCGCCCGTTCTTGACTTTTCGTTTGCGCCCCGTCATAGACGAACTTCCCGGGCACGGTACCCGTCCTGGGTTGAATTTGGGTGCAAATCGTACGTTTGCACGATGTTGCGCCTGCCATCACGCTGCGGATCGCGAGGGCATTTTCCGGGGTGCGTGGGCATCCCTGGAGCGGCTGAGGTTTAACGTGCCAGTGAGACAACAGAGCGTGTAAACGGAAGTCGGACGTTGTCGCAGGGGGTTTCCTCAGGGAAATCCGGGTTGGGCGACGGCTGACAAAACTCAAGGAGGACCGGACATGGCCATTGTTATCGATGACGATGCTTGCATGGGCTGCGAAGCTTGCGTGGAGACCTGCCCCGATGCGTTCGAGATGAACGGCGACGGCGACAAGGCCATCGTGAAAGACACCGATGTCGATGCCGACTGCGTGGATGAAGCCATCGACGCCTGCCCGGCCGAAGCCATCACCAAATCCTGACGACTCTTGTCCCCTTGCGGGACGCCCCGCGCCGGCTTGCCGGCGCGGGGCTTTTTTTATGGCCGACGCCGGCCTTCCGTAAGCCTTTGCCCGCAACAGCCGATAAGCAGTATGAAGCCTCCTGTCTCTCGGACAGGATGTGGCAGGAACGTTTCTTGCTACGCTTCAAGGGGACTGGGAACAGTGCCCAAGCGAGGCAACGCCATGAACATCATCCGTAACTACCTGCAACATCGGCTCAATCCCGTGCACATGTACTGTCGGCTCATGGATTTCGGGCTGGCCCGGAAAAACGCCCGGCGGCTTTGCTCTGTGTACGAACGCTTCATCTACCGGGGCCTGTTGTTTCATTAGGCTACACCCGGCCGCGACGCCGCCTGGCCGGCTTCTGCTTTGTCGAGGCCTGCACGCTCCGAAGATTCCCCCGGCGCACCCCGTGCCGCGATCAACCAACCAGCATTCCTGCAAAACGTTTCGCCCTGGCCGAGTACGGTTTTTTCCCATGCCCGCCCGGCAGTGGGCAAAAATCGTCATCCCCGGCCAGGACGGTCTGTCCTTGCGACTTTTATTCGCCGCCTCGGTGCAATTGAGGGGTGCGGCCAGCTGTCCACTTTGTGACAAAGCTGACCGCACCCGGAGAGCCCGGCCGCGCCGTCGGCCCGGGGCAGATCCCTTTGCCAGGCGCGGGTCCGGCTTTGCACCCTCGTGCGGTCGCAAAGCCGCTTCGTCGGCCGCACCGGCCGCGGCCAAGGCTCTTTACCCGCGCAGCCAGATGAGCACGAGCAGGCTTATGCAGGCGTAGACCCCGGCCAGCACGTCGTCGATCATGACGCCATAGCCCCCGGGCAGCCAGTTCTCCGAGGCCCGCACCGGCGGCGGTTTGAGAATGTCAAAGGCCCGAAACAGGAAAAAGCCGGCCACCATGTCAAAGGTGGTGGGCGCAGCCAGGGGCAGGAAGGTCAGCCACTGGCCGACCAGCTCGTCAATGACCACATGGCCCGGGTCCTTGCGGCCAAGGATGGCTTCGGTGCGGTCGGCCGCCTTGGCCCCGACATAAAAGACCAGGGCCAAAACGAGCAGGCGCGCGAACATGGGCAGTGGCAGGAAACATACCGGCGCAAGCAGCACGGCGGCGGCCGAACCCCAGGTGCCCTGGGCGTAGGGCATCCGGCCAATGGGGCCAAGGCCGGAGACGAGGAGGGCGAAACGGTCGTTTGTAAACATGAGGCCTCCGCAAAAGTAGGATCGACGGCAGGCTACAACGCGGCCGTCAGCGGGGCAAGAGTTGTCGCAGCGTCTTGAACTCGGGGGCGAAGTGTGGGAAGACGGAAATGGCGGCAGCCTGCACCACTGGCCCGCAAAGGAAGGTATTGATGCTGAGTCTGACATATGCCATTGCGATCTTTGTCGTCTATTTTCTGGTTTTCGTCTTGTTCTACCAATTGTACTTCCGCCACCGAATCTATCTGATCCTGCTTGCCGAACACGCCTACATGGATCACTACATCGACAGATTGCCGCATATTCGTGACCGTCCTGACGAGCGCCTGGGCATGATTGAGTTCATGCTTGCCAAACGCCGCGCCTTTATCCGTCGCGCCCGCCAGTTCGTCGGCCTGGCCACCATCGCCTATCTTGTCGCCCTGGTCGGCGGCGCCGCTCTTTAATCCTTCCCGGCATCCCGTCGCCCCGGCCGGCCCGCTTCCAGGGCCGGCCCTTTCCCACTCGCCAAGACAAGGAGTATCTGTCTTGAAGAACCTGCCTATCGCCACACGGCTTCTGATCCTTTTCTTCGTTTCCGCCCTGGCCGCTGCCGTCATTTTCGGCGTCGGCACGTATTCTTCCCATACCCTGGCCGATGCCGGGGCGTCTGAAGCCCAAAAAGCCATGCTCGACGGCGAGCGGGCCAAGATCAAGGTGGCAACCGACGTCATGGCCAGCGCCCTGTCCAAGGGCATGGCCGGTCTGGCCGATGAACCGGCCCGGGTGGCCTACTTGCGCGAGGCCATCAAGGACGCCATTTTCGAATCCGATCGCTCAGGTTATTTCTTCGTCTATTCCGGCACCACCAGCGTGGCCCACGCCGTCAATCCGGCCCTGCACGGCAAGGATCTCGGCGATCTCAAGGGAGCCGACGGCGTCCATTCGGTGCGCGAACTGGCCAGGGCCGCAGCTTCCGGCGGCGGGTTCGTCAATTTCACCTGGGCCAAGCCCGGCAAGGGCGACATGCCCAAAATCGGCTATGCCACCGCCATCGCCGGCACCCCCTACTGGATCGGCACCGGCGTCTATGTGGACAATGTGGACGATGCCGCCGGCGGTATAGCCGGGAAGATGCACGCCATAGCCAACCGCACCACGCTTATTGATTCCGTGGTCTTTGCCGTCATGTTCCTGCTGGTCCTCTTGCCCATGAGCCTTGTCACCTCGCGCGGCATCGTGCGCCCCATCCGCGAAACGACCGAAGCGGCCCGGCGCATCGCCGCCGGCGACCTCGACGTCCATCTCGACGCCACCGGCCGCGACGAGGCCAGCAAGCTCAAGCAGGCCCTGGAAGCCATGGCCGTAGCCCTCAAGGCCAATCTCGCGGCCCTGACCGAAAAGGAAAATGAAGCCATCCTCCAGGCCGGGCGTTCCGAAGAGGCGGCCGAAGCGGCCCGGCAGGCCATGGTTCAGGCCGAGTCCGCCAATGCCGCCATGCTGGCCACGGTCCAGGGCCTGACCGGTGTGGTCTCGCACCTCGGCACCGCCACCCGCGACCTCACCGCCATCGGCGAAGATATCCGCCACGGGGCCGCCAGCCAGCAAGAGCGCCTGGAAAGCACGGGGCAAGCCATGGCCCAGATGCGCGACGCTGTGGGCGAAGTGGCCCAGAATGCCGCCGAAGCCTCGAAATCAACCGGACTCACCCGGGAAACCGCCACCGAAGGCGAGTCCATCGTCAAGCGCACGGTTACGGCCACGGACGGCCTCAAAACCATGGCCGACAATCTCAAGACCAATATGGGACGCCTGGGTGCCCAGTCCGAGGGCATCGGCGCGGTCATCCAGGTCATCTCCGACATCGCCGACCAGACCAACCTGCTGGCCTTAAACGCCGCCATCGAGGCGGCCCGGGCCGGCGAGGCCGGACGCGGCTTTGCCGTGGTGGCCGACGAGGTGCGAAAACTGGCCGAAAAGACCATGGCCGCAACCGGCGAAGTGGGCCAAAGCATCCAGGCCATCCAGGCCATGACCCGGGACAACCTCGACAGCGTGGACAAGACCCTGGAGGCCGTGGACAATGTGGCCAGTCTGGCCGAAACCTCCGGCGGCAAGCTGCGCCAGATTCTGACCGTGGCCGAACAGGCCGCCGCCCAGGTCCAGGCCATTGCCACCGCCGCCGACCAGCAGGCCGTTTCGGCCCAGTCCATCATGGACAGCGTGGACCAGGTCAGCGACATTGCCCGGGACAACGCCGACCGGGCCACCGAAGCCTCGCGGCATTTCGAAAACCTCTCGGACCAGACCGGAGCCCTGACCGGACTGATCCGCCAACTCGGCAGCCTGGACGGGTAGTCGGGGGAACGGAAGAAGAGGAAGGCCGGAAGAGTGCCTCCGGCGGCCGGGGCTTTGCCCCGGACCCCACCGGGGGGATGATCCCCCCGGACCCCTGCAAAGGGAGAAGTATTTAATGGGTTCTTGGCGCTGGGCGACAATCCGCCGGCTGGGGACCAGGGCCGCGCGGTTGCACCATGGATTTGTCCTGTGCCGCTGCAAGCGAATAAGGAAAAAGCATGACCCACGACAATTCCACCCTTCCAGGGGGTCCGGGGGGATGATCCCCCCCGGCGGAGAGGTCCCGGAGAGGCAGAGCCTCTCCGGGACGCCGGAGGCCCTCCACCTTCTCGCCCGCAAGGTCATCGAGGCCGGGCGGCAGATCGGGGTGCATTACGGTTTGTGGCTGGCCGAGGCGGCCCATCAGTTCGGCACGGCCGAGGCCGTGGCCCTGGAGGCCAAGGCCGGCGACGCCTTTGTGCCGCTGCTTACCCGGCGCATCGAACGGGCGCTGGACCTGCCTAGCGACGTGACGACGCTTCTGGCCGGGCTGGGGACACAGCGGCTGGAAAAGCTGCTTGCCGCCCTGTCGGTGTCCTGGCTGGCGGCGGACGGGGTGTGGTTTCGGGCTGTGGAGGACGCGCGGGGGATGCACGACGCCAAGCGGGTCAATGACAGTTGCTGGTCGCGGCTTGGCTATTACGAGGCGGTGCGGGCCAGGGAGCTCCTTGGGCTGCCTGAGCGCGGCGGTCTGGCTGCCTTGCGGGCGGCCTTGTCGGCCCGGCTTGTCGCCAATATCAACACGCTGGATTTTATCGAGGAATCGCCGGACGCACTCGTCCTTCGCATGGTGGAGTGCCGGGTGCAGTCCTCCCGCGCCCGCCAGGGGTTGCCGCCGTATCCGTGCGTGTCGGGCGGCACCGTGGAATATACGGCCTTTGCCGCCGGCATCGATCCGGGGATCCGGGTGTCCTGCGTGAGCTGTCCGCCGGAGACCACGCGCGAAGACTGCGCCTGCGCCTGGCGGTTCACGCTGGGTGGGGCTGGCTGAGCCTTATTCCTTATTGATGCCGAGCTTTCGCAGCCGGGAGTCAAACGTCGAACGGTTGACCCCGGCGGCCTTGGCGGCCTTGGTCACGTTCCATTTGAATTTCTCCAGCAGGGCCAGGGCGTAGGCATGTTCCAGCGCATCCCAGGTGTAGGCGGTCAGGTCCGGGCCTGCGGCGGGCGCCGCGTCCTGGGCCGCGTCCTGGTCCGGGGCCGGACAGGCTGCCGGGCTGGTCGGGCGCGGATCGCCGTGGGCGCTTGGCGGCGGGATGTCGTCGTCCTCGATGACCGGGCCGGACACGGTGGCCAGCAGGTAGCGCACGAGATTTTCCATTTCGCGCACATTGCCGGGCAGCGGCCGCTGGCACAGGGTGCGACGGGCCTTGGGCGAAAAGGATTTCTGGGCCAGCCCCAGGCGGGCGGCGTCGCGGGCCAGGAAATAGTCGAGCAGTTCCGGGATGTCTTCGGCCCGTTCGCGCAGCGCCGGCAGGCGAAGCGGCAGGACGTTTAGGCGGTAGAAGAGATCCTCGCGAAAGGTGCCGGCCGTAATGGCCCGGGGCAGGTCGCAGTTGGTGGCCGAGATGACGCGCACGTCCACCCGCCGGGTTTCCGAGCCGCCCAGGGGCTTGATCTCGTTTTCCTGGAGCACGCGCAGGATGCGGGCCTGCAGGCTAAGGGGCATGTCGCCGATTTCGTCGAGAAAAACCGTGCCGCCGTCGGCCGCCTCGAACAGGCCGATCTTGTCACGGTCGGCTCCGGTAAACGCCCCTTTCTTATAGCCGAAAAGCTCGGATTCCAGCAGCGTGTCCGGTATGGCCGAGACGTTTTGCACCAGGAACGGCTTGTCTTTTCTGGGGCTTAATCGGTGGATTTCCCGGGCGAAAAGCTCTTTACCAGTGCCGGATTCGCCGGTTATGAGCACCGGGAAATCGGTGCGGGCGTAATTGGCCGCAGCCTCAAGAGCGGTCTTGAAGGCCGGGCTTTTCCCGACAAGTGGCGTCTCGCCGCGAAATTCGCCGATGATGCGCTTGAGCTTTTGGGTTTCTTTTTTCTGGTCGGCAAAGGCCAGGGCGTTGCCCAGGGCAATGGAACCGATGGCCACGAATTCTTCGAGCAGTTCCAGATATTCCTTGGACAAATTCAGCCGGCTGCCGCCGTGGGCAGTGTCGATGATTTCCACCGCGCCGTAGACGTCGCCGTCCTTGAGCACCAGCGGATAGCACAAAATGAGCGTGGACTTGACGTCCATGCCCGATTCCGCCTCCTTGAAATGGCGCTTGTCCTTGCCGGGTTCGGCGATGGTCATCTGGCCGTTTTCGATGACCCAGCCGACGATGCTCGGCTTGCCCCTGGGCACGAGAAAACCCACCAGCCGGTCGGCCTCGTCGCCGGTGGCCTCGATGCACTGGTAGCCGTCAGGGCGCTTGATCCAAAGCGAACCGCGTTCCACGTTCTGGAATTCGACCAGGGCTTCCAGAAAACGACGCTGGAGCTTGTCGGTTTCAAGAACCTCGAACAGGGCTTTGGGGAAATCGGAAATGCTTGGCGACATGGCATGATCCCGGAAATTTCGCCGGACCATGCCGGAAAAGCGGACGCGGGGCAAGGCTTGGGACCGGGGTGGCGGTCCGCCCCACGGGGAGCGGATCGCCAGTCGGCAGTTGGATCAGGGGATCAATGTGTGGCCCGCGAACGTTCGCGGATGCGCCAGAAATCCTCAGGGACTTCCAGATAGAGGTCGTTTTCAGGCAGGGGAATTACGCACACGAGCTTTCCCGTGGCTTCCACCCAGTACATATGCCCGGACAGGCCGAGCATGACGTCGTCGTAACTGACGCCGGTCTGGGTGGCCACTTCACGCATGGCCCTTCGCATGGTGTCTATGGCCCCGGAGCCGAATTCCACTTCGAAGACAGACACATGGTGGAGAACGAGGCCTTCGTCACTGAGTTCCGGCGGAACAGTTGTACGCAGCGTCAGAGCCGATTCCATGGCGACCTCCTCGATGTGATTACCCTCGCCGGTAGGGGGCGGGGGACGCTAGCTGCTAATATAAGCAAGACTCGTGCAAAGTACACCAACAATGTGGAGAATTTGTGACACAAAGAGTAGGGCGCTGATTTTGTTCGCACAATTGCGCATGGCCGGCAGCGAGGCCGGGGCATGGGCTGGAAACGTGCGGGGCGATGCTGCAAAAGTGGCGGAAAAGAGCGACGAAATTGTCGCAAACAGGCGTGGCCGTATGGCTCAGGGCCTGTCCGCAGCCGCCGCAGCCAGGGCGGCCAGGGCCAGATCGGTATAGGCGTCGCGGCATTCCCGGGTAAGCCCCAGTGCGGCCGCATAGGCGCGTATGGCCGGCAGGGCGGCCCTGGCTGCGGCTTTTGTGGCGGCCAGATGTTCGATTTCCACAAAGGTGCGCCGGTCGAAGTCCACGCCGGCCACGGTGATGGCCAGGGTGAGGCCGCCTGCCGTGTCATGGAACCGACGGCAGTGTTTGGCATAGGCCACGCGCACGACGTAGCCCAGGGCGGCGAGCAGGGCGGCGGCCGCCTCGGGATCATCGACCGCCGTCTCGAATTCCTCTTTGGACGCGGTTGCCACGTCAAAGGGCGGGGCTTTGGCCGTCAGAAGCGCTGTCCCGCCCATCCGCCGCAGCCGCAGTTCGCGGCCCGAGGCAGCAAGCGCTCCGTCCGGGGTGTCGAAGTACACATCGTGGTAGACGGCGTCCGGGAGACGCTCGCCCGCGGGCATGAAATCGGGCTCGGCCAGATACTTGATTTCGGCTTCAAACATGGCCGGCCCCGGAGGCGGGATTGCCTCCCGCAGTGGATTGGTTCATGGTGCCGGGCTGTTACGCCGGTTTGGCGGCGCTGGCAAGACGACCCCCGGAGACACGACATGCGTGAGAACGTCCGGGCCGCCTGGGGCATGGCGGCAACGGCCCTGCTGTGGAGCACCGGCGGACTGGCGATCAAGCTGGTGCCGCTCGCCCCCATTGCCGTGGCCGGCTGGCGAAGCCTCTTGTCGGCGGCCACGCTGCTGGTGCTTTTCCGGGGGAGCCTCGATTTCCGTCCCACCCCGGCCCGTCTGGGCGCGGCTGCGGCCTATGCCGGCCTTTTGATCACCAATGTGGCCGCGACCAAATTGACCACTGCCGCCAACGCCATCTTGCTGGCCTACACCGCTCCGGTCTACGTGGCCTTGCTTGCGCCGTATTTTCTGGGCGAGAAGACGCGCCGGGCAGACTGGCTGTTTATTGCCGCAACCCTTGGCGGCATGGGGCTTTTTTTCGTGGACAAGCTCTCGGCCAGCGGGTTTTGGGGCAACATCCTGGCCGTTGGCAGCGGCTTTTGCTACGCGGCCTTTACGCTGTGCATGCGGGCCGGGCGCGAGGATTCGCCGGTTTCGTCGGTCATTGCCGGGCATCTGCTGACGGTGCTGGCTGCGCTGCCGTTTCTGCCCGGCGAGCTGCCGGACAGCGTCCTTGCCCTGCTCGGGCTTGGCTATCTCGGCATCGTGCAGCAGGGAGTGTCGCTGGCCTTGTACGTGTGGTGCATCAAGCGCCTGCCGGCCTTGTCCGCCATGCTGCTCATGACCCTCGAACCGATCTGCAACCCGCTGCTGGTGGCCATTGGTTACGGCGAACTGCCGGGCACCTGGGCCGTTTGCGGCGGACTGGTGGTCGTTGCCGCAGTGACGCTGCGCGGGCTGGCCGGGCGGGGGGAGGGTGAGGGGGCGTGACGCGGGACAGCGGCGATTGCGCCTAAACGCTGTCGATCCAGTCCGTCATCGCCTGCTTTTTGGCGTCGGGAAAGCCGCCTCGAACGTGATCAAACAACCATCGCAGCGATTTGGTCCGCAGGCTGTTGCGAAACGCGTCTTCTGCTTCCTGGATGACGACCTTGATCAGACAAGGGCATTTATCCGAAAAGACTGACGGATCATCCACAAAGATGTTTTTCTTGCGAATCTCGGCGCATTGAAACAGATAGGCCGGCCCCTCGACAGCTTCGATGATATCCCAAAACGAGATGTCCTCGGCGTTTCTCGCCAACGCATAGCCACCTTTGACGCCGGGGATGGATTTGACGATTTGCGCCCGGCCAAGCTTGGCAAAGATTTTTGAGAGATACGTCTCGGTGATGCCGTGCAATTCCGCTATACGCTTGATCCCGATTGTTTTTCCATTAGGAATGTCAACCATATAGAAAAGCGAGTGAAACGCGTACTCGACCCCGATACTGAATTGCACCCTGAACCTCCCAATCCAATGCCACTATCTTACCGCAAAAGGGCGATCCTGTCTTGACGGGTCCAGAATTGAGGACTAGATGAATCCAGGATAGTTTATGTCTTTAATTCGGTCAACCCAAGGAGTCTTGGCATGTTTACGGATACGTTTCAGGAAGTGATCGGCAAAGAAGGGGTGGTGTCCATCGTGACGTGCGCCGATGGTGAGGCCCATGTGGTCAATACCTGGAATTCCTATCTGGTGACCCCGGACGAGAAAACGCTTCTCATCCCCGCCTGGAAAATGCGCAAGACCGAGGGCAAGGTGCTTCAAAACAACAAGGTGCTGTTGACGCTCGGCAGCAAGGAAGTCGAGGGACGCATGGGCCCTGGCACCGGGTTTTTACTTGAAGGCACCGCTCGATTTTTCAAGCAGGGGCCGGGATTTGATATGATGAAACAAAAATTTCCGTTTCTGACTCGGGTTCTTGAAGTCACGGTGACGTCGCTCAAACAGACGATCTAGCGTGGTGCTGGGGAAGTTGCGGCGGACAAGCGTGCAGTCATGGCATGGAATGGAAGGCCAGCCTCTTTTGTCCCTGAATCAATAGGCTGGCCTTTCATGCCGCTGCCCACAATGCTCTTGGAGTCTGATAGGCGGCAGAAGTTCGTGGGTAATTGAGCGGTAATTTAAATTGACATGTTTATATTTAAGTACATATAAAAAGGAGGTCTATGTGTTCATGAATTCCTAGCTTAGGAGTCTGCCGTGGTCGCCGAAAAAATGGCTGCAAGCGTCGATGAGAAACTGTTGTTCGATAACAAGAAATTGTTGGTTGACGCGATGTTAGCCGAAAAGCGGGATCTACGCAGCGAATTGGTTGGTTTTGAAAGAACACAGATACAAGTGATAGCATTGTTTTCTCTCGGTGTCGCTGCATTCATGAAGATTTTACTTGATAATGGCGATCCAAAATCAATTACAGCCATGCATAAAAATGAAATACTAATTTCACTATCCCAGTTTTCCTATGTTTTGTGTCTTGTTGTGAATTCTGTATTATCGTGGATAAATGTTCATTACTCGTATATTCGTGCAGTAGAAAAGAAAATAAATGAATTACTTGGTGAAAGAATAATTATTTGGGAAAGTGTCATGGTTGAAAAACATATAAATAAGAATCCAAGTCCTTTTACTCTTGGGTTTGCAGTAATGGGGATTTCTCTGCTCATTACGTTTGTGCTTATGGTTTATAAAATAGGCAATGAAACGTGGGATGGTTGGTATTTTTGGTTTGCAGGCCTTGAAGTGATAGCTTATGTGATAGTGTTCGTTATGAATATGCAAAATACAAATAGAGCATATGCAACAGCTTGTGATGTTTTCCAAGTAAAATAATATATGTAGCTATGGCAAGCGTTTTTGTCTTAAGTGCTCAACAACTTCCGCCAACGGCAATCCCACAACATTGGTATAGGACCCGCAAATCGTCGTGACGAACGCTGCCGCGCCACCCTGGATGGCGTAGGCGCCGGCCTTGTCCATGGGTTCGCCGGTGGCGATGTAGGCAGCCAGCCGCGCTTCGGAAATATCGAGCATCGTCACGTCCGTCGAAACGGTGAATATCTCCGGCTCGCGCCCCGGGGCGAAGAGGGCGCAGCCGGTCACCACCTGATGCGTGCGGCCCGACAACAGCGTCAGCATACGCAGGGCGTCGGCCGCGTCTTTGGGTTTGCCGAGAATCGTTTCCCCGACCGCCACGACCGAATCCGCGCCAAGCACCACGGCATCCGGGTGTTGCTCGGCCACGGCTGCGGCTTTGAGCCTGGCCATGCGGGCGGCATAGGCGGCCGGGTGTTCGCCCGTGTCCGGCGCTGGTTCCTCAATGGGGCTGACCACAATATCGAAGGCGATGCCGGCCAGCCCGAGCAGTTCGCGGCGGCGCGGCGAGGCCGAGGCCAGAATAATTTTTTGGTGCGTAACCGTCATAGCATCCTGCAATACTTTTATATTTTTACGAACAATCAAGGAGCGCCCGGAAACAAAAGGAACATCCGGCCGCCTGGAATCGGGCGTCCCGCTGCCAACCGTCAGAAATGAAAAAACGCCCGGTTTGATGGGCGTTAGGCGCTTGTCGCCAGGAGAAACGCTGACCCGGTCCCTTCAGCCCCTTTAGGGAGGGTCCGGGAGGGGGTTACCCCCTCCCGGCCGCCGGAGGCACTCTTCTCGCTCCTCCCCCCTCCGTCACCCCTGCACCCTACGCCGGTTTTTTGCCTTCGAAGCGCGGGGTCTCGGTATTCCAGTCCTGGGTCACGGCGCGGCCCTGCTTGTAGCGGAAATCGCACAGCGCATCGCCCTGGGCGATGGTGTGCTGGCGGGACAGGCCCGTGCCCTGGGCGCGCGAGGCCAGGAAGTCGTTGAGGCAATAATACGGGGCCACTTCGGCCACGCCCTGGGCTTTGAAATATTTGACTGCGCCGCACTCGGTATAGTCGTAGCCGAGATCAAAGGCCTTGCCGTCGCCGGGGATGAATTTGCCGACCCAATCGGCGGGGAGCAGCTTTTGCTGGCTGGCCTCGGCCCATTCCTTGAGCGCGCCCTGGGCGGCGGGGCTAAACAGCGCAGCGCCCATGGCTTGGGCTTTTTGCGGGGGTATGGCAGCCCAATCAGCGGCGTAGAGGTCGTAGAGGAGTCGTCCGGCATCCTTGGCGGTCATGCCTTTTTCCCGCATGGCCTGGGTGAGGGCGGTCAGCCAGCCGGCCATGGTGATAAAGGGCTGGTTGCGGTTGGATCTGCCGCCGAGATCGGGCAGGCCCGGGAGCAGGGCTTCGAAGCGGCGCTGGGCGTCGGCAGCCGTGGCCTTGGCCACGGGTTCGGACACGCGCGCAGCCATCCATTTCTCGGCCCCGGCGCACACCCCTTTGAAATCGGCCAGGAACTTGGCCTTGTTCTCGGCATAAAAGCCGACCGGCGCGGCCGGGGCCGGGGCCGCAGCGCCGCCGGCCTTGGTCGCGGCAACGGCCGACCAGGGGATAAAGCAGGCGCAAAACCCGGTCAGGCCGGCCCGAAGGATGAAACGGCGGCTGACGCCGGTCGTTTCCCGAGCATCCGCAGCGATAGAATGGTGCAGCATGGTCCTGGTTCCTGTTTGGCAGTGGTCGGTGGCCGAAGATTTTTCGAGTGCGGCCGGCATGACATCCACCCCTGGAAACGTTCTTGAAGGGGGGCGCGGGGGGAAACTTCTTCCAAGACGCTTCCCCCGATTGCGCTTCGACTTACGCCTTCACCTTTCTCTCACCCAAAAGCGCGGCCCGAAGCGTCTCATCCAGGCCGGGATGCGGGAAGATGAGGCGTTCGGCCTGCTCGCGGGTCCAGGCCTGGGACACGATGACCGTGGCCAGGGTGCCCATGGTCGAAGCGCCGTGGCCGACGGCAGTGATGCCGGCCACTTTGCCGTCTTTCCAGAGCACCCGGGCAAATCCGGCCGTGTCGGCATGGGCCTGGGCAATGGGGTTGGCCACGAAGGCGGCCTCGGAAATGGTGTCGCCCGGGGCGGCGATGGCCCCGACGCGCATGATCTCCGGCGAGCCGTAGTAGCAGCCCGGAATGGGACCCGGAGCGTACGGCCCGGATTCCAGGCCGGCGGCGTGGCGGGCGGCATAGACGCCCTGGCTTCCGGCGGCGTGGGCCAGGAGCACCCGGCCGTTGCAGTCGCCCACGGCATAGATGCCGGGCGCGGCCTCCAGGGTGTCGCCGGTCTTGATCCAGGAGCGGTTGGGCGAGGGGTCGGCAAAGGCCACGCCGCAGTCGGCAAGGCCGGGGACGACGGTGGCGGCAAAGCGGCCGATGGCCACGAGCGCCTTGTCGGCGAGGATGGTTTCGCCGCCGGCCAGGGTGAGTTTGGCCCGGCCGTCCTCGGTGACAAGGCTTTCCACCTTGACTCCGGGGCGGGCGTCGATGCCTTGGCGGCGCATGACCTGGGCCACGACCTTGGCCACATCCGGGTCTTCGGCCGGGGCGAGGCGGGGGGCGGCGTCGACCAGGGTCACCTTGGTCCCCAGGCGGTGGTAGACGGCGGCAATCTCCAGGCCGATGGCCCCGGCCCCGACAATGACCAGGCTCTCGGGCGCTTCGGTGAAATCGAGCACCGGGGCAACGCCGAGCACGGCCTGTCCGTCGGGTTTGACCCCGGGGAAGCTGGCGGCCCGCGAGCCCAGGGCCAGGATCAGGGCGTCAAAGGGCAGGTCTTCGGTTTCGCCGCCGCCGGCCACCTGGGCCAGTCCGGGTTTGACCCCGGTCAGGTTGGCCGTGACCAGCCGGATGCCGGCTTTTTTGAGCGTGGCGGCCATGGCCGAGTGGGTGGCGGCGATGAGCTTTTTCTTTTTGGCCTGGATGGCGGCCAGATCCGGGGTCACCGTGCCGCTGGCCAGCTTCTGTTTGGCCTGGGCGGCCAGGGCTTCCACGGCCAGGGTGGTGGCCAGCAGATGCTTGGTTGGAATGCAGCCCCAATTGAGGCAGGTGCCGCCCAGTTTGCCGCGCTCGACCAGGGTGACGGCCAAGCCCGCCGCCGCGCCGGTCAGCGCGGCCTCGTAGCCGCCGGGGCCGGCTCCGACCACCACCAGCCGTCTGGCCGGATTAGAGGTCATCGGTGATCTCCATGGCCCGGGCGGCGTAGGTTTCGTCCAACCGGCCGACCGGCAGGGTGGTGGGGCAGGCGCGAATGGCCTCGGGATCGGTCTCGGCCAGGGCCAGGATGTCCAGCAGATCGGCCACGAAAACGTCGAGGGTGTCCTTGCTTTCGGTTTCGGTCGGCTCGAACATGAGCGCTTCCTTGACGATCAGCGGGAAGTAGATGGTCGGGGCGTGGTAGCCGCGATCGAGGAGCGCCTTGGCGATGTCCAGCGCCCGGACGTTTTTCTCGGCCGCGAGTTTGGCGGCCGAAGCCACGAACTCGTGCATGCACACCCGGTCATAGGGCACTTCGATGGCGTCGGCCAGCCGCTTTCGCAGATAGTTGGCCGACAGCACGGCCGATTCCGACACCCGCGTCAGCCCCTCGCGCCCCAGGCGCAGGATGTAGGCGTAGGCTTTGAGCACCACCCCGAAGTTGCCGTAAAACGGGGCCACGTAGCCGATGGATTTGGGATGGTCGTAGCTTAAGGAAAACCGGCCGGCATCGTCTTTCTCGACCCGGGAGATGGGCAGATAGGGAATGAGCCGCTCGGACACGCCAACCGGACCGGCGCCCGGCCCGCCGCCGCCGTGGGGCGTGGCAAAGGTCTTGTGCAGATTGATGTGCACGACGTCAAAGCCGGCGTCGCCCACCCGCAGTTTGCCCAAAATGGCGTTGAGGTTGGCCCCGTCGTAGTAGAGCAGCGCATCGAATTTGCGGCAAAGGGCCACGATCTCGGGCAGGTTGCGTTCAAACAGGCCAAGCGTGTTGGGCACGGTCATCATGACGCCGGCCGTCTCGTCGTCGATGACGGCGGCCAGGGCGGCGGGGTCGATGATGCCGTCCTTGGACTCGATGGTCACCACCTCGAAGCCGGCAATGGCGGCCGAGGCCGGGTTGGTGCCATGGGCCGAGTCCGGGCAGATGATCTTGGTCTTTTTATGGCCCTTGTCGGCGTGGTAGGCGGCGATCATGAGCGCGCCGGTCAGTTCGCCGTGGGCCCCGGCCATGGGGTGCAGGGTAAAGGCGGCCATGCCCGTGATTTCGCTCAGGCACCGTTCCATCTCATACATCACTTCAAGGGACCCGGCCGACATGTCGCCGCCGCCGGGCAGCTGCGGGGTGAGCGGATGGAGCCTGGAGAAGCCGGCCAGGGCAGCCACTTCCTCAGTGAATTTGGGGTTGTACTTCATGGTGCACGACCCCAGCGGATAGAAGTTGGAGTCGATGCCGTAGTTTTTGCGCGACAGGGCCGTGAAATGGCGCACAACGTCGAGCTCGGACAGTGACGGCAGGCCGGGGTCGCCCTGGCGTAGCAGGCCGGGCGGAATAAAGTCGATGGGCGCGGTCTTGGGGGCGTCGGGCCACACCCCTTCGCGGCCGGGCACGGATTTCGGAAAAAATCAGTGCTCATAAGGCTTTCTCCAGCCGCCGGGCCAGACGGTCGATGTCGGCGCGGTCGTGCTTTTCGGTGCAGCAGATAAGGAGCGCGTTCTCCAGGCCCTGGAAGTAGCGGCCCAGCGGAAAGCCCGGCACGATGCCGCCGTCCATGAGCGTTCTGGCCACCTGCTTGGCGTTGACCGGAAAGACGGCCGCGAACTCGTTGCCAAACGGCGCTTCGTTTAGAAGCGACACGCCGGGAATGGAGCACAGTTTCCAGGCAGCGTAGTTGGCATTTTCAATCGACCGGGCGGCTTGCCGGGCCAGACCCTCGTTGCCGGTCAGGCAGACGTTGATGAGGGCGCGAAGCGCGCACAAGGCCTGGTTGGAGCAGATGTTGGAGGTGGCCTTCTGGCGGCGGATGTGCTGCTCCCGGGCTTGCAGCGTCAGCACGTAGCCGGTGCGGCCCTGCTGGTCTTTGGTGCGTCCGGCGATGCGGCCGGGCATCTGGCGGATCATGGTCTTTTTGCAGGTCATGATGCCAAGATACGGGCCGCCAAAAGACAGGGGCAGGCCAAGGCTCTGGCCCTCGGCCGTGGCGATGTCCGCCCCCATGGCCCCGGGGGTTTTCAGTACGGTCTGGAGCACCGGATAGCAGGACAGGATCGACACCGCGCCCTTGTCCCGGGCCGTGGTGAAAAGTTCGGTGAAGTCCTGGACGTTGCCGAAGAAATTGGGATTTTGCACCACAATGGCCGCGGTCTCGCCATCAATGGCCGCCGCAAGGGCCTCGAAGTCGTCCAGGCCGTTTTTATGCGGCACGACCACCAGATCGAGATGGAGGTTTTTGGTGTAGGTGGCCAGGACAATGCGGTAGATGGGGCTGACCGTCTCGCTGACCACGGCTTTTTTGCGCCGGGTGTGGCGCACGGCCATCATCAGGGCTTCGTACAGGGCCGTGCCACCGTCGTAGACCCCGGCGTTGGAGCATTCCATATCGAGCAGCCGGGTGACGGCCGTCTGGTACTCGAAGATGGCCTGCAGCGTGCCCTGGGAGGCTTCCGGCTGATAGGGCGTGTAGGCGGTGTAGAACTCGCCGCGTGAAAGCAGCATGTCCGAGGCGGCCGGCACATAATGGTCGTAGTAGCCGCCGCCCAGAAAACTGACCATGTCGATACGGTTTTTGGCCGCCAGCCGCTCCATGGCCGTGCGTACGGCCATTTCCGTGGCCCCTTTGGGCAGATCGAAGCTCTGGGGCCGCAGCGAGGCCGGAATTTCGGCAAAAAGGGCGTCGATGTCGGGCAGGCCGACGACGTCGAGCATTTCCCGGATCTCATCCGGGGTATGGGGAATATAGGGCATGGAACGCTCCGGTTTAATGCTCGGCCTTGGCCAGTTCCTCGTACTCCTCGGGCGACAGCAGTCCGGCAGGTTCGTCGGTCAGGCGCACCCGGATGAGCCAGCCTTCGCCGTAGGGGTCGGTATTGACCTTCTCCGGCGTGCCTTCCAGTTCGTCGTTGACTTCGATGACTTCGCCGGAAACCGGGCTGTAGAGTTCGCTGGCGGCCTTGACGGATTCGACGGAACCCATCTCCCGTCCGGCTTCCACAGTGTCGCCAACGGCCGGCAGCTCCACATAGGTGATGTCGCCGAGCTGTTCCTGGGCAAAGTCGGTAATGCCGACCATGGCAATTTCGTCCTCGACGCGTACCCACTCGTGGGTTTTGGAATAGAGCAGATCCTTTTGCATGGCGCTTCTCCCTGGCGTGATGATCGGTCGGTGTGGCAGCCCGCCTGGGGTCGTTACGGGCTGGCCGTCAAATACCGCTTTGGCTGGCCTGGGGCAAGCAGTGCCCGTCAATTGTTCCGACAGCAGGCCGAAGAATCGTCGGCCGTGCTCCCTGTTGCGCATTTGAGGGTTTCACGGTAGCACGGATAGTGCGCCATGATGCGCTTTTGGTCCCTTGAGGAGCCTTGGGTGAGCCAGAAATATGTCCCGTCCCCAATTGTCCCGCCAAACCGTGCTGTTCCGCAGTGGCAGGACGGCCGGATGCGGCTGGCCCTGGCCGGCCGGGAATTCACGCTGTGCCGCCAGGCCGACATGGAATCGCTGTGGGCCGGGCTGGGCCGGGATGCGTTCGGGGCTGACGAACACATGCCGTACTGGGCCGAGTTGTGGCCGGCAAGCGTGCTCCTGGCCGCCTGGCTCGGGTCCGGGGCCTTTGATGTGGCCGGCCGGCATTGCCTCGATCTCGGCTGCGGCATGGGGCTTTCGACCATGGCCGGGGCTGCGGCCGGCGCCCGGGTGCTCGGGGTGGACTACGAACCCGCGGCCGTGGCCCACGGCCTGGCCAATGCCCGGGAAAACGGCCTGGAAGCGGATTTTGCCGTCATGGACTGGCGTCGTCCGGCCTGCCGGCCGGGCGTGTTCGAGCGCATCTGGGGCAGCGACATTTTATATGAAACGCGGTTTTACGAACCGCTGACGCAGCTTTTCCGGTCGCTGCTGGCCCCGGGCGGCAGCATTGTCCTGTCCGAGCCCTGGCGGGAAGTGTCGCGCCCGGTCTGGGACCGGCTGGCCGCCGACGGGTTTGCCGTGACCCGGTTGCACGAGGAATCCGTGTCGGTGGCTTCGTGCCGCAGCACCATCAGCCTCTACGAGATCAGACCATAGGGAGGAAGACGCATGGGACAGACCATTCGCTTCGGCGTTTCGCTCAATTCCGAATTGCTGGAAAAATTCGACGCCCTTTGCGACGAGAAAAGCTACCAGACCCGCTCCGAAGCCATCCGCGATCTTATCCGGGGCGTTTTGGTGCAAAAGGAATGGGAACAGTCCGACAAGGAAGTGGCCGGCGTGTTGACCCTGGTCTACGACCACCACACCTCCGACCTGGCCCAGCGGCTCATTGAAACCCAGCATGAGCAGCACGACGTCATCCTGTCCTCGATGCACGTGCACCTTGACCACCACAATTGCCTGGAAGCCCTGGTCCTCAAGGGACCGGGCGAGGCCGTGCAACGCCTGTCGCAAAAGCTCGTTTCCACGCGCGGGGTCAAATACGGCAAGCTCACCCTGGCCACCACCGGCCAGGAGATCGTCTAGGCCCGCGTCGTCCCGGACAGGGCGCTTTACAGGCATTTCCTTGCGGCGTACTAACCGCGTCCCCGCCCCCCCAAAGCCGCATCCGGGGGCCCGGGGGAGACCATCCCCCGGTCGGGGCGGCCGGCCGGGCAGACCCCGCCAGTCGTCGGAGGCATTGTATTTATGGCCATGCAAGACGTTCAGAGCGGACCCCCCGAGGTCCCCATCGACCTGGACCGGGTCGGCATCAAGAATTTCCGCCTGCCGCTGACCGTCCGCGACCGGGTGCGCGGCCGGCAGCACACAGTGGCCGACGTGGAGTTGTCCGTCGATCTGCCGGCCCGGTTCAAGGGCACGCACATGAGCCGGTTTGTCGAGGCCTTGTCCGGCTTTACCGGCGAACTCGACCTGGTGTCGTTTCGGGCGCTGCTCTCTGACGTGCGCGACCGGCTTGAGGCCCAAAACGCCCATCTGGCCCTGCATTTTCCCTATTTCCTGTCCAAGACCTCGCCGGCCACCGGCGCTTGCGCGCTTATGGACTACAGCTGCCATGTGTCCGGGGAGTTTGAGGGCGAGAAATTCCGCCAGACCCTTGGCGTGGATGTGCCGGTCATGACGGTGTGCCCATGCTCCCTGGCCATTTCCGACCAGGGGGCCCACAGCCAGCGGGCGGTCGTGTCCATCCGCTGCCGCTTCACCGGCTTTGTGTGGCTCGAAGAATTGATCGACATGGCCGAGGCGGCCGGGTCGTCGCCGGTCTATGCGCTGTTAAAGCGCGAGGACGAAAAATTCGTGACCGAACAGGCTTTTGCCAATCCCACGTTTGTCGAGGACGTGGCCCGGCAGGTGGCCCGGTCGCTGCGGGAGCACCCCAAGGTGACGTGGTTTCGGGTGGAAGTGGAGAGCTTTGAGTCCATCCACAACCACAGCGCTTTTGCCGATATTGAAGGACGCAACGAGCGGCCCCTGGCCGGCGGCGCCGGGACAGCGGCGCATCGGCCGTAGGGGGCGGGCCGGCAGCGCGGGCCGGACCCTGGCGAATCTGCCGGTCAACGTCTCGATGTGGCTATTTTTTTTCTTTATCTGCAGGCGGATAGGTTTTTTGAGGGGTGGGGTGCGCCGGACTGGGCGCAATGCCTCTTGCTCGTAATCCCTGGTGTAGGTATGTGACAGTCTATGTGTGGCCAAGACGTGCTTGCGGCCAACTGCGAGCAGATCATTCAATTGGCCCCGGTGTCGATCATGAGCATCGACGCCGAGGGCGTCATAACCTTCGTCAACGACTGGCATCTGGCCAATTTCGCCCGGGGCAAGCGCGACCGGGACTATTATGTCGGCAGAAAGCTCCAGGAACTGCCCGGCATCCTCTCCGCCGGCATTGATACCGAAATAAAGCGCATCCTGGCCGGCGAGACCATCCACCTCGAAGCGCTGTATACCGACGAGTGCAGCGGCGGACAGTCGGCCTACCAGAATATCCGGGGCATTCCGGTCATCGAGAACGGCGTGGTCCAGGGCGGCATCATCATCCGCGAAGACGTGACCAGACTGGTGTTGTCCCAGCATCTGCTGGCGGAAAACCAGGCCATCTTCAAGGCGCTGCTCGACGCCACCCACGACTCCATCATTTTATCCGACATCGACGGCTACATCCTGGTGCTCAACGAAGAGGCCGCCCGGCGGCGGGGCCAGACCGTCGCCGGTCTGGTCGGAGCCAGCCTGTACAGCTCTATGACTCCGGAGCTGGCCGAGACGCGGCGGGAACGCCTCCATGAGGCGGCCGTCAACAACACCATCGTCTGGTATGAAGAGCGCCACGAGGATCATGTCTATCAGGTCAGCCTGTGCCCCATTGCCGACGAGGCCGGGCAGGTCACCTCCATTGCCAGCTATTCCCGCGACATCACGCCGCTTAAGGAAACGGAAAACCAGCTGCGCCGGGAAAAGGAACTGGCCTTTTCCGCCAGCCAGGCCAAATCCCAGTTCCTGGGCAACATCACCCATGAGTTGCGAACGCCCCTAAACGGCATTATCGGGGCCACCCAGCTGGCCATGTCGGGTGGCGAGGGCGATGACCAGGAAGAGCTGTGGCAGATCGTCGAAGACTCGGGCAAGCGGCTGTTGTCCATCGTCAACAACGTGTTGGAGCTGGCCGACATCGATGCCGCAGCCATTGAGCCGGTGCTGTCGTCGTGCAGCGTGCGCGATCTGCTGGCCTCGCTCGGCCGCAGCTACGGCGTGCGGGCCAAGGTCAAAAGCATCAGCTTTTCCACGCGCCTTGACCCGCGTATTCCGGAGCGTCTGGTCGGGGACGTGTTCCGCCTGCGCCAGATCCTGTCCAATCTGGTGGACAACGCCCTCAAATGCACCAGTTGTGGTGCCATCGAGGTCCGGGCCAAGCGGATCGCCTCGGCCCGGGCCGCCTTCGCCCCCCAGTACTGCACCCTGCTTTTCATGGTCCGCGACACCGGCATCGGCATTGCCAAGGAATTGCAAGGGAAGATTTTCGAGGATTTCGAGCTGGCTGAGCACTATCTGACCAAACGCCTGAGCGGGGCCGGGATCGGGCTGTCCATTGCCAAACATCTGGTGGAGATGCTTGGCGGGCATATCTGGGTTCGAAGCACGCTTGGCCATGGCAGCACGTTTTATTTCACGGTGCCCTTTGCCATGCCCGACTATGAATGCCGGGATGCGGCCGTGGTCTACACCAGCGAGGACCCGGTTTTTTCGCCCGAAGAGTATACGGTGCTGCTGGTCGAGGATGAGCGCATCAACCGCCTGACCACCGGGCGCACCCTGGCGCGTCTTGGCTACAACGTGCTCGAGGCCATAAACGGCCAGGAAGCGCTGGCCGTGCTTTCCCGGGAGCAGGTGGACGCGGTGCTCATGGACATCCAGATGCCGGTCATGGACGGCATCGAGTGCACCCATCACATCCGCAACGGCGAAGTGCCGGGCCTGTCCAAACGCATCCCGGTGGTGGCCCTGACGGCCTATGCCAGCGAAAAGGACCGGGAGCGGTTTTTACGCCTGGGCATGAACGACTATCTGGCCAAGCCGCACTCCATCGAACAGCTGGCCGAGGTGCTCGAAGCCAACCTCAAGAGCGTGGCCGGCCCGGCCTAGGCTTTGGCGGCGCTCCCGTCTTTCACGTTCCACCCTCTGTCCGCATCGTTCCTGCCTAGCTGCCGGTCGCGCCAGGATTGGCCCCTGGTTTGCCCGGAGGAGGCGTGGGGGTGAGCGGGTCTTTCTGGTCCTGCTTCTTGCCCAGTATGCTCTGGGCGACTTCCTGGATTTTCACCGTCGTCTCTTCGGTAAAAAGTCCCACGATACCGGCTACGGCCAGATAGCCGAGGGTGGTGTTGTAGCTGACGCCTGCCGGTGCGCCGCTGGACAGGATGCCTTTGAGAATGAGGAAAAAGATCAAAGCCAGGGCTGAACCGATGCAGGGCAGCAGGACATACATGGGGAGCCAGCAGTATTTGAACTGTCCGTTGCCGACAAAAGCGTAAAAGGAACGCATGGCGTGAATGATCGCCCCGAGAGCGCCGACGATGGCCACGAGGCACAGCAGGGTGGGATCGGAAATGCCGGCTTTCGTGCCTGTTCCCGCCCCGGCTTGAACGGGTTCTTGCGGCTCTTTGCCGGATGCAGGCTTGCCGGGGGCTCCCTTCTCGGCTTCAGCCGGCTTCTCCTCCGCCTGGTTGGCGGAAGGGGCGTTGGCCGCGCCTGTCCCGGCCTGGGCCGGTTTCTCACCTGGCTTGGCAGGGCCGGATGCGCCAGCGGCCGGCGCGCCTTCGGTGCACAGGGCGATTGGCGGCCAGACTCTGGCCAGGGAAAAGATCAGAAACAGGAAGGCGCTGACGAGATACAGGCTGACGATGCACACGCCGGTCGTGCCGACAATGGCGTCGCCCCAGGGGGATGGGTCGGTGGACATTGTGGTGGCCTCCTTTTCCGGTATCCCAGGCGAACGATTTGTCCTTTTCCAGAACGCTTATTTTATAAAATTATATCATGTTGTCTTTTTATTGGTCAATATGCATTCGGTAATGTATTTGCTCTCGGGAAAACCCAGCAAGAACCGGCAGTCTGAACAGCTTCATGCCGTTGGGGAAAACACCGTCCTGGCAAACCTGCCGCCGTCAACCAACGCCTTCCCGTCTTGACCTCTCCTCCCGACTGGTGGCAATGCTGGCCATAGTCGGACCTCCCTGCCGCGTGTCGGAGCAGGGGGCCGACAGCCTTGGCGCTGCCTGGGCGGCGTAAGCATGGAACCACCTCCAACTGTCGTACCTCGGGAGAATACTATGCCTTCTGTGCGCGATGTGACGTTTGAACTGCTGCGTCGTCTCGATCTGACTGTTGTCGTCGGCAACCCCGGCTCCACGGAAGAGACCTTTCTTAAAAATTTCCCTACAGATTTCACCTATGTCCTGGCCCTTCAGGAATCAAGCGTCGTGGGCATTGCCGACGGCCTGTCCCAGGGCCTGGGCAAGCCCGTCCTGGTCAACGTCCACACCGGCGCCGGCATGGGCAACGCCATGGGTTGCATCCTGACGGCCTACCTCAACAAGACGCCGCTGATCATCACCGCCGGGCAGCAGACCCGCGACATGCTCCTGGGCGAGCCGTTTCTCACCAACATCGACGAAACCCTGCTGCCAAAGCCCTGGGTCAAATGGAGCTATGAGCCCAAACGCCCCCAGGACGTGCCCGGAGCCTTCATGCGCGCCTACGCCATGGCCGTGCAGCAGCCCACGGGACCGGTCTTTCTCTCCCTGCCGCTCGATGACTGGGAAAAGGAGATGGACGCCCTTGACGTCTCCCGCACCGTCTCCACCCGCCATGCCCCGGACCCGGCGCGCATCGAGGATTTCGCCGCCCGCATCCGGGCCAGCAAAAATCCCGTGCTGGTCTACGGCGGCGACCTGTCCCGCAGCCGGGCCTGGGAGGCCGGCATCGCCTTTGCCGAGGCCCTGCAGGCCCCGGTGTGGCTTGGACCCTTTACCGAGCGGGTGCCGTTTCCCGGCAACCATCCACTTTTTGCCGGCGTGCTGCCGCCGGCTGTGGGGCCGCTTGGCAAGGCGCTTGCCGGCCATGATCTGGTCGTGGTCGTGGGTGCGCCGGTCTTTCGCTACTATCCCTGGGTGGCCGGGGAGATCCTGCCGGCCGGAGCCAGACTGGTGCAGATCATCGACGACCCCTACGAGGCGGCCAAGTCCGTCACCGGCGACAGCCTCGTGGCCGACAGCCTGTTGGCCCTGGAGGCCCTTGTTCCCCTGGTGGGCAGCCGGCCGGCCCGGGGGCCGGTCCGGCAGAAAGCCCCGACGGTTGCCGTGCCCGACAATGCGCCGTTGCCCCTGACCCCGGCCCAGATCTTTGCCGTGCTGTCCCAGGTCGCCCCGGCAGACGTGATCGTGGTCAACGAGTCGCCTTCCAACATGCATGAGCTGGCAGCGACGCCTCTTGGCGTGGTGACCCGGCCCGACAGTTCGTATGTCATGGCTTCCGGGGGGCTTGGCTGGGGGATGCCTGCCGCCGTGGGCCTGGCCCTGGCCGAGGCGCAGACCGGCCGCAATCGGCCGGTGGTGGCGATCATTGGCGACGGTTCCTTCCAGTATTCGCTCCAGTCCATCTGGACGGGCGTGCAGCATGGGGCCCATGTGGTGTTCGTGGTCCTTCGAAACGAGGAATACGGCATCCTCAAGGCCTTTGCCCGGTTGGAGGAAACGCCGGGCGTGCCGGGCCTGGACCTGCCGGGGCTCGACATCGTGTCCCTTGGCCAGGGCTACGGCGCGGCCACGGCCAAGGCGTCCACCCCGGCCGGGATTCGCGAGGCCTTTTCCAAGGCCCTGGCCGCCAAGGGTGTATCGGTCATCGAAATCGCTGCCGCCAAGGCCGTTGGCGACCTCATTCCCAGGTAGCCCGCCGGGCAGCCGGCCGGGCTCCTCTGACGCAAGACGGGCCGCTCCATTTCTGGAGCGGCCCGTTTTCGTCTTTTCCTGCGCAATGTTCGCCCATCGACCTGGCAACGCACCCGGTCTGATCAAACTTCCCCCAGGTGGGATTCCAAAGGGCTCAGCCCTTTGGCCGCCGGAGGCACTCTTCCTCTTCCCTTCCCCTCGCTAATGGCCCATGGAACCCGGCTGGTGCAGGAAGAACGTCGCTTCCGAGCGCAGGATGTCGCTGTCGCAGGGCGGAGCCAGGGTGCGCAGTTCCGCTTCGTCGCGGCCAAACACGTAGGAGGTGAGGGTATAGAGCATCCGGCCGCGCGACAAAAACGTCTGGCGAACGAGTTGCAGGCGCACCGTTCCGGCCTCGTCGGCCACGTTTCGCAGGTAGATGGCGTCGTAGCTGCGCCGGCCATGGGTTGTGGACGGGCGGCAGCTCACGTTGTAGCCCTTGAGCGTATCCATCACATAATTTTTGACCAGCTCGCAATTGGCAAAGTCCGACGTGGTCGGCAGAAAGTCTTCGGGGCGCTCGCTCACACAGATGTAAAACCGGCAATCCCCGTGCCGGGCTTCCACCGAAGCCAGGCAGGCGGCTGTTTTTTCTTCGCGCACGGTCCAGCCCTGGGGCGGGATGAAGCTGAAGAGATACGGGGTATTGATGTAGCGATCCACGCTTGCCGGCGCTTCGTAGCAGCCCGAGGCAGGCAGGAGCAGGGCCATGGCCAGCCCAAGCAGGAGAATGCGGCGCATGCCCGCCTCTAGCATGGCCGGGCCGTCGCTTCAACCAAAGACCGCCCGACGCGCCTTGCCCGCCGGCCCAGGGTGCATTATAGAGAAAGAGCCTGTTTTTTTTCAGGCCAGGAGGCGTACACCATGATCGACGCCATCTCCTCAGCCCAGTCGGCCCTGGGGGCCATGTCCACGTCCATGGCGGTTACGGCCAACAATGTGGCCAACGTCAATACCGACGGCTACAAGTCCAAGGACGTGCGGCTGGCCACCGGCCCGGGCGGCCAGGGCGTGCGGGTGGGCGACGTGGTCGAGGACGATTCGGCCGGCGGCTACCGCCCGGCCGCGGTCAGCGCCCAAAACGAGGCCGGCGTGTATGAGCCGACCGCCGGGATGGTCGAGACCAGCAACGTGGATCTGGCCCGCCAGGCCGTCGACATGGTCGAGACCGCCCGGACCTTTGAGGCCAACGCCGCCGTGATCCGCACCCAGGACGACATGCTCGGCACCCTGCTGGACACGCGCGTCTAGGCGGGCTGCACCCGAAGCCGGCCTGGCCGGCAGGGGAGGGCGGAACGCCGCGAGACCGTTTATTGGCCGCCGCCGAGGCCCACTGCCGCCCCGCTCAAGGCCCTGCCCGGTTTCCGTGTCCAGGCAGGTATTTCCCGTCAGGAAATTGACAGCCCCGGAACGAAGCTATAGATCATGGAAAGCCGCCAGGATCGGGCGGTGCTTTTTTCCGGAGGCCAGATGGAACTGAACCTTTCCGGCATGGTCGGGCAAAGCGCCTGTTTGGCCGAAGTGCTGCGGGTGCTCGGCAAGGTGGCTCCCACCGACTCGACCGTGCTTGTCACGGGCGAATCCGGCACAGGCAAGGAATTGCTCGTGCGCGCCCTGCACGCCAACAGCCATCGGGCCGGAAAGCCCTTTGTCCCGGTCAACTGCGGGGCCATCCCCCGCGAACTGCTCGAATCGGAACTGTTTGGCCACGAAAAAGGGGCTTTCACCTCGGCCGTTCGCACCCGCCAGGGCCGGTTTGAACTGGCTGAGGGCGGGACCATCTTTCTCGATGAAATCGGCGAGATGGATTTAAGCCTGCAGGTGAAGATCCTGCGAGCCCTTCAGGAAAAGGAATTCGAGCGCGTTGGCGGCGACAAGACCATGAAGGCCGACGTGCGTATCGTGGCCGCCACCAACCGCGACCTGGAAGTCGAGGTGGAGACCGGCCGGTTTCGCGAAGACCTCTATTACCGCTTAAACGTCATCCCCTTGCACCTGCCGCCGCTCAGGGAGCGGGGCAACGACATCCTGCTTTTGGCCTCCCATTTCCTCGGCCGCTTCTGCCGCCAGAAAAACCGTTGCGTCCAGACCTTTACCCCCGAAGCCCGGGATCTCATCCTGGGCTATCCCTGGCCCGGCAATGTCCGCGAACTGGAAAACTTCATGGAGCGCCTCTCCATCCTGTGCGACCAGGACGTGATCACGCCGCACGATCTGCCGCGAAAAATCCTCGACAACGCCGGCGTGGTCCTGCCGCCGCCGGTGGTCGAGGCTGCGGCTGCGGGTTTCCGCTGGCCGACCCTGGCTGATCTGGGCGAGAAATCCATGGGGCTCAAGGAATTTCTCGACGCCATGGAGGAAACGCTTCTCGTTGAGGCCCTGGAGCGGGCTGGCGGCGTAAAAAATCAGGCAGCGGAACTGCTTGGCATCAAACGCACGACGCTGATCGAGAAGCTCAAAAAACGCAACATGGCCGGGGAGTGAGCCCGGGGTGCCCTGTCGCGCGCCCATGGCCGTTGCATGTTCCTTGCAAGGAAGCCCGGCGTGAGCCTTCTCTCCTGCGCCGTCTTGCGGCGACTCCTTCTTGCGGCCTTCCTGGCCATGGTATCCGCCGGTCCGGCGGCCGCCTTGTCCGTGTCCACGGTCACCCGGCCGGATACGGACTCGCTGATCCTGCAATTTTCCCGGCGCGGGGCCTATCCCACCATTGCCCGCACCGGTCCGGTCGAAATCAGCCTGACCTTTCCGCCCGGCTCCATGGCTGGCGAACCACCTCCGGCCGAGACGGATTTCCATTCTTCGCGGCTCCTTGAAGGGGTCCGGGTGGAGGGCGACACGGTTTTGGTGCGCCTTAAATCCGATGCCTTCGGCTTTGTCGGCTGGCCCGAAGGCGAGCAGGGACTCAAGCTCCAGGTCTACCGCGACCCGGCCGGGGCCAACTGGACGCCTGGCGCGCCAACCGCGGCAGCCAACACCACCTGGCCGCCGGCCGGGGCCGCGCCCAAGCCGGCCTCGTCCCTGACCCTGCCGGTCACGCCGCCCAACAACACGCCAGGACCCCTTGATCTGCCACCATTGCCGCCTTCCATGGCTCCGGCCGCAGCCTCCCCGGCAGCGGCCAAAGCGGCTGAAGCGGCCAGGGAACCCTTTTACGCCGTGCCGTCGTCCATGCGGGCCACGGCCCTGCGCGTCGGGCCGGAGAAATCCCCGGTGCTGCGTCCGGCCGGGCTGGAGACGGTTCCGTCCCCGGCCCTGGCCGACAAGCCGGCCGGCCAGGGCGGGCAGGCCGCCGCCGGCCGGGCCAGCGGCAACGGCGAACTGCGCCAGCCCGTCAAATTACCGCCGATTCCGCCGGAAATCGCCAGCGGCGGCCAGACCCGCAGCCCGGTCGCCCCGCCCGGGACCGGACCGCAGCCCGTTTCGTCCCCGCCCAAAGCCACGGCCGAGGCCACTCCGCCGCCGCCGGCTCCGGCTGTCGAGCCGCCGCCGGCCAAGGAAGAAGACCACGACGCCAACACCCTGGTGTCGGCCCAGGCCGAACGGCTGGGCGGCAATCTGCTTGGGGCGCAGAACATGATGCGCGATCTGGTGGCCAAAACCGGGCTCAAGCCCGACGTGCGCGAAGAGGCCATGCACTCCCTGGCCGGGGTGCTGGTCGATCTGCACAAGGACGATCCGGCCGGCCACTATGACGAGATCCAACGGGCGCTCAATGAAGCCATAAACGTCAACCCCAACTCCTACCGGGTGCCGGAGTCGTTGTTGCAGCTTGGGATGCTCAATTTGCGCGTGGGCAACATCCCGGAGGCCAAGGGCTATTTCAATGTGCTCACACGCAAGTACCCGACCGACGCCAACGTGCCCCTGGTCAACTTTGCCTGGGGTGAATACTATTATGACCGGGGTGAGTACAAGAAAGCGGAGGAAGAATACAAGAATCTGGTCGAGAAGTTTCCCGAGAGCAAATTTGTGCGCGAGGGAGCCATGGGTCTGGCCAAGACCCTGGTACGCCTTGGACGCTACAAGGATGCGGCTCAGATTGCCGACTACGTGGACAAGCGCTGGCCGCGCTACTATATCGAATTTCCGCAAATACTGCGCATAACCGGCGACATCGCTTACCGCAACGGGGATTTCAAGAAAGCGCGTGACGCCTATATGCTCTTTTACAACATGGACCCCAAGGTCAAGGATGCCGATCTGGTCCTGGCCAAGCTCGGCGACATCTTTGCCAGGCTCGGCAACAAACCCGGGGCCGTGGATTTCTACAATCTGGCCATCAAGGACTATCCCGACAGCGAAGGCGGACTGGTGGCCAAGATGCGCCTGGCCGAGCAGGGCGTCCACGACCAGCCGACCATCTCCGAGATGTTTTCGCTTTTCGACAAGCCCGAGTACGGCAGCCCCGAGGAAATCTACGCCGGCATCATCCGCGACCACCCTCAAAGCCCGCTGGCCCCGCTGGCCCAGCTCAAGCTCGCCATGTGGCTGCTCCACCAGCAGAACTACCCCGGGAGCCTCAAAGAGGCCGCTGCCTATCTGGAACGCTATCCCCAAAGCGAACTGGCCCCCAAAGCCGAGGAAACGGCCATCACCGCCTTTGAAAAGATGGCCGCCGACATGCTGGCCCACAAGGACTACGACCGGCTGGTGGCCGCCTATCAGGACCATCGGCTCATCAACGCCAACCGGGGGATGCTCTCCGACACCACCCGCCTCGGGCTGGCCCTGGCCTACCTGCGCCTGGGCAAGACCCGCCAGGCCCTGGCCGAGGCCCTGCCCTATGTCGGCCCCAAGGAAACGGACAACGGCAACTGGGCGCTGACCATGGCCATGTCGGTCTACCAGAATGAACGGTCCTGGCGCGACATCGTGGATCTGGCCCGCCAGGTCCAGGGCTGGCGGTTCACCCCCAACCAGCGCCGGGGGCTTGAGTATCTCGTGGCCGAGTCCCTGGAGAATCTCGGCGAATCCGACCGGGCCCTCAAACTCTGGGCCAAGATGGCCGGCGATCAGCAGCTTGAGGCCGAAAAACGCTGCTATGCCCTGTATTTCGTGGCCAAGGAAGCCATGGCCAAGAAGGAATACGAAAAGGCCCAGCTCTATGCCGGCGAGGCGGCCTTCATGTTTCAGGAGACCGGCCGCGACGCCGACAAGCGCAAGGCTGCCGTCAACATCCTGGTGGAATCCACCCGGGCCCAGGGCGAGTACGCCAAGGCCCTCAAGCATGCCGCCGAATACGCCACGCTTTGCAAGGAAGGCGACGACGACTGGGCCGGCAACCGGATGCGCATGGCCGCCATCCAGCGGGCCATGGGCGACCTGGACGGCTGGCGGGCCACCCTGACCGCCATGCGCGACGCCTCGCCCGATTCCCTCTACGGCCGGATGGCCGCTTCCGATCTGGCCGCCAGCGGCCTTCAAAACCGCCTCGACTCCCTGACCCGGGGCAAGTAACTGCCGCGCTCTTGTCAAGAAGCCCCGATCCGGGCTAGATTGGCGCTACTGTCCCGACCCTCGCGGCCGGTAGACAAGGAGTCGGCCATGCCCCACACTACAGCCCGACAAGGCAGCCTGCGACAGCCCGTGGTGGCCGGTCGCTTCTATCCCGGCGATGCCGCCGGCCTGGACCGGGAAACAGCCGGCTATCTGGCCCAGGCCGAACCGTCGTCCAAGCAGCCGACCCTCTTGGCCATGGCCCCCCATGCCGGAGCCGTCTACAGCGGCCCGGTGGCCGGGCGCACCCTGGGCGCGGCCCGTCTGGCCGATACCCTGCTGCTTTTGGGGCCAAACCACACCGGCCAGGGGGCGCGTCTGGCTGTCTGGCCGTCCGGGGTCTGGCGCATCCCGGGCCACGACGTGCCTGTGGACGATGCCCTGGCCGCAGCCTTGCTGGCGGCCGCGCCGGGACTGGTCCCGGATCAGGCCGCCCATCTGGGCGAACATTCCCTGGAAGTGCTGTTGCCGTTTCTGTGCCAGGTCCGCCCGGCCTGCCGCATTGTGCCTGTGGCCGTGGCCGAGCCGGACCTGGCCGCTTTGGCCGAAACCGCTGCCGCCGTGGCCGGGGTCCTGGCCGGCTGGGAACAGCCGGTCTCGGTGGTCGTCAGTTCGGACATGAGCCATTACGTTTCCCACGACACCGCCAAAACGCGCGACTCCCTGGCCCTGGACCGGATTTTGGCCCTCGATCCGCCGGGGCTGTATCAGGTGGTGCGCGAGGCCGGCATCACCATGTGCGGGGTGCTGCCCATGGTCCTTGGACTCTTTGTCGTCCTGGCCCTGGGGGCGAAGTCGGCCAGACTGGCTGCCTACGCCACGTCGGCCGAGGTCAGCGGCGACTATGGACAGGTGGTGGGATACGCCGGCGTTTTGGTGGAGTAAGGACGATAAACCGCCCGTAGCGAAGGAGAGAACGCATGGACCGTTTGTTTGCCGCCTTGCTGCTGACCCTGGCTGTGTGTCTGCCCAATGCTGCCTTGGCCCAGTTCGGCATCCTGCAACAGGGCCTTGACGCCGTGACCAGCGGCAAGAAAGCCGCCGAACCGGCCACAACCCCCGGCCCCGGCGCCAAGGGCGGCGGGGCCGGCGGCGCGGTGCTTGGCATGGACACCACGTATACAAACCCGGCCCGGGGCTTTGCGTTCACCATCCCGGCCGGCTGGAAACTGGAGAGCGGCGATCCGGCCAGCGAATCCGTGCTGTTTATGAAACCGGGCACCACCTGGGGCTTCCAGTTCCACCTGGAGCAGATGGTGCCGAGTTTTCCGCGCAAGGCCTCGGTGGAGGCCTCGCTCAAGCAGGCCAAGGAGATGGTCAGCATAAACAAGTACCTGGAGGCCAAGCGTCGGGACGATGGCGACGCAAAAAAGAAATGTGGCGTCATCGGTTGGGAAATTGTTGAAGCACCGCAGAAAAATGATTACCAGCGCATCATCTGGCAGGCCTATGACGGAGAGAACTATTACATGAACTTCATGGCCCACAGCGAGAACAAGGATTTCGCGGCGGCCCGGCCCGTCCTGCGCCAGATCATGGACTCCATCAGGTTCTGCCGGTAGAAGATGCCAACAGCGGAGACGTCTTTTCCGCTGCCAAACCACGTCTGCATCATGCAAGAGGTCTTATGAAACGACTGTCCTTTCTCACCGGCCCGGCCAAGGTTGTGTCTGCACTCCTCCTGAGCCTGGCCCTGGCGTCGTGCGCCACGTACACGCCGCCCAACCCGCAGATCAACGGGGTGGTCGATCCGGCCATGCTGCCAAGCGCCGTGCGCACGGCCCAGTGGGATATCGGTGCGGTGCGCTATGCCTGGTCCGGAAGCGGCATCAACTATTATGAGGCCGGCCTGTTCCCGACCCTGCTGCTGGTGCGCAACAAGTCGGGCTACAACCCGGTGGTCTACGCCGAGGAGTGTCGCGGCATAGGGCCCGGCGGCGTGGAATATCCGCCGTATCCTGTGGCGGCGGCGGCTGATGTTGTGTTCAACTCCACGGCCTACAAGAAGAGCGCCGAGGCGGCGGTAGTCGGCGGCCTGACCGGCGGGGCCGTGGGCGCGGGCCTTGGGGCGCTTATTGGTTCGGGCTTCAACGGCGGCTGGGGAGCCGGCCCCGGAGCGCTTATCGGCGCCGGCATCGGCGCTGTCGGCGGCGCGGCTCTGGCTCAGCAGCCGAGCATGGACCAGTACCGGGCCACGCTTTACCAGGACATCGCCACCTATGCCTGGAGGGCCGCCCCCATCGCTCCCATGGGCCTGATGCCGGGCTATCTGTACTTCCCGGCCAACCTCGGCATCCACTCCCTGCGGGTGGTGCTGCGCTACGACAACATGGTCCAGACCTATATCGTGCCGATCAGCAATCCCGTCTGGTAGGCCCAACCCCGCGCCGGCGCGTCCCAGGCCGCGCCGGCGCGGGGCCGAAAGAGTGTTTTTTTGGGCTTTGGCCGGGTGTTGCATCCGCAAGAACGGGCAAGGCCGGCCAGCGTCCCGGTCAATTCCTCGCCCAAGGCCCGGGCTGCGGGATAGGGCGCTTCCTGTGCCCACCCCCGCCGGCTTCCGCCGGCCTGGGGAGTGTTGCCAGCGTTACGAGCAACGAATCCCGCCTGCACAGCCATGATGCCGTGTGATCATGGACCTGCCCCTGCCGATTCCTTTTCCTTTTTCACTTCCCGTTTTCCCAGTGATGGCGAGGCCGCGCGGCGTGCGGCCGTCGCGGTCCGGGCGTTGACAGGGTCGCGGCCTCGAGGCCGGGTCTTGTCCAGCGTCTCCAGTGCCTGCAAGACCTTGCCCTTGCCGGTTGGTTGCTTCGCGCCTGTTTCGATTCTTTGTAAAAAAAGAGTGTCAGGTGCGTGCGTGTTGAACGGACGTACCGATTCCTGGCGGGTTGTGTTTTGTGCACAGAATTCACGCAATATGCTATTCTGTAATGGGCAGTGCCTAGGGTCTGTCTGTCCGTGCTTTGACGATCACGCTTCTTGCATTTGTCGTGATCGTACTTTTTGAAAGTAATAGACTGAGTTGATATTAAATTCTGCAAATTACAGCAAGCGTGTCAGTAGCTTTTTCAAAGGATTATCTTAACAGCCTGTGATTGTTTGTGAATTTCTATTCCTTTTGATTTGCTGTCATTTTTCAAATTTGTAACATTCGGCCGCACGTTCATTCGCCGTGAACGGTGGCGCGACATTGGGTTTCGCCGGTTTTGTACAGCTTTAGAGGAAGGGAGTTATGAAACAAACACGCATCTCGGTTTTGGCGGTGTTTCTCGTCCTGGCCATGGCCACGGCGGCTTTGGCGGCCACGGAAGTGCGCATGGTGGGCGACGCCCTGGTCTACGGATCGTTTTTCTCCAACCGCAATTTCACCGGCTGGAACGCTCCGGCCTGGACCTCCGCCACACCGACCTGGAGCAAGGCCGGCAAGAAAACCGAGGAAGCCTTTGAAATCTGGGAGCGGTTCCGGTTGCGCACGGACTTTGTGGCCAACGAGGCCGTGAAGTTCCGCCTGGAAATGAAGGTGGAGGACACCTGGGGACACGGCACGTTCACTGCCGCCAACCCGGAAGTCGCCATTATGATCTACGGAGCGTATCTGCAGTTCAAGCTGCCTTGCACGGATGTGGATGTTACGGCCGGCCTGCAGAACGTGGCCCTGCCGCAGAGCAAGATGTTCTACGGTTCGCCGGTGTTTGGCGACCGCATGGCCGCCCTTGTCGTCAAGGCTCCGCTCATCGACAAGACCCTTTCGGTGATGGCCGGATATGGCCGGCTGATCGACACCAACCGGACCTACGATACGACGACCACCCAGGTGGCCGACGAACTCGACGCCTATTTCCTGGCCCTGCCGATCACCCTGGACGGCTTCAAGGCCACGCCCTGGGGCGCTGTCGCTGTGGCCGGCAAGGACGCCAATCTCTTCACGCTCAAAAGCTCCCAGCAGAATTCGTCGTTTTACGCCGATAACCTGACCTCGGCCGGGACCTATGCCACGCCCAAGCTGTGGAAAAACGACCAGAACGCCTTCTGGTGGGCCGGCGGCGCGTTTGAAGTCAGCGCTCTTGATCCCGTGAAGTTCTACGCCGACGTGATCTATGGCGCAGGAGCCGAGAGCGACCGTAAAAAGAGCCATCGCAGCGGCTGGTTCATGGATGCCGGCGTGGAATACACCGGCTGGGATGTCCTGACGCCCAAGGCCTATGGCTGGTGGTCCACCGGCGAAGACGGTTCGACTGCAAACGGTTCCGAGCGGATGCCCATGATCCGTCCCAACTGGGGACCCGGCAACAGCTTCCTGTTCGACGACAGCCAGGAGTTGGTCAAAAACTCCAACATGGGCATGAGCCCGGTCGGTTCCTGGGGCCTTGGCGTCACCCTCGACGATGTCTCCTTTGTCCAGAAGCTCACCCATCGCCTGACGTTTTTGTTCGTCAACGGCACCAACTCCGCCCGGGCCATCCGCACGCTCAATACGCTCATGGGCAGCAACCCCTATTTCCAGATGGGGCGCGACCTGACCATCAACGAGCATGTCTATGGCGTGAATTTCGACAACAAGTACATGATTTATGAGAACCTCTCCGCCGTGGTCGAGACCGGCTGGGCCCATGGCGAGTTCCAGCAGAGCGTCTGGGGCCATTCCCTGGTCAACCAGTCCAGAAACGGCGACACCTGGAAGGTCTCCTTCGGTCTGTCGTATAAATTCTAACCGCCTGACGCAGCAGACCCCAAGCAGATACGGCCGGGACCACAGGGTCCCGGCCGTTTGTTTTCCGAGTGGTTGCGGCGATGGCTGGGGAGGGCAGGCTGTGACGCCCCTCCGGTCAGGCCGGGTCTGGCTGACGGCAGGTCCGGGCGGCCGGCGTGTTACAGGCCGTGCGTTTTGCCTTTGACCGAGTCTATTTCGATACGCACCACGGTCGTGGCGGCCAGATTGGTCTTGGGGTAGTCGAAGTGCTGCGGCGTAAAGCGGGCCACGATCCGGTCCAGGGCTGCTATTTTGGCGGCTTCGTCCGTGATAAAAACGGTGCGGCCAAAGCCGATGACCGTGCGGTGGCGCGCCTCGAAGTCGCAGGCCGCGTCGCTTTCGATCACGCCGTGATCCAGGGAAATGGCAAAGCTCACTGCCGGATTGCGTTGCATGATGCGGACCTTGGTCCCGGCCCGGGCACAATGAAAAAAAAGGCCCGTGTGGTCATAGGCGTAAAAGACCGGCACCACGAAGGGGATGTTGTCATCGGCCAGGGCCAGATACAGGACCCGGCCGGCGTCGATGATGGCGTCAATGGCGGTTCGGTCGGTGATCTCCCGGTCCTTTCGCCGCATGGCCCCATGGGGATGGCCGGGATGCTTTGCTTCGGACATGTGCTTCTCCTTGGTTGGCAGCCGTTCAGGCGTGGTTGTGCCGGCCGGTCCGGGGCGGGGCCAGGCTGCCGCAATCGGCGCAGGATTCGCCGGAGAGGACCCCGGGCTGCCGGGCCAGGCCGAACCTGGGCACGGGGTAGGCGGCCGGCTTTGACGCCATGTCCTGCAGCGACTGGATGGAGGCAGGCGGCAAGCCGTGTTCCAGGGCTCCGGCAACGATGGCGTCGAGATAGGGGCGGCTTGGCCGGGTCGGTTCGCCAAGCACATCCTTTTTAAACACGAGGACAGTATACACCGTGCCCTGGCCGTCCGTCACCTCGGCCGGGGAGTGAAAATACGTGCCGGTGCCGTTAAGCCGCACCCCCTGCCAGGTGTCCAGGCTGTCGGCATCGGAGAAACTGAGCGCATAGACCACGCCCCAGACCTCGCAGCCCGGGGCCGGCAGCACGGTTTCCAGGCCGCCGTCCCAGATCGGGCTGTAGCCGTAAAAGCCCAGGCGGTGGTCGGCCAGTCTGGCCGTGGCCACCACCTTGGGCGCGGCGCAGCGCGACCGGATGCGGCTGGAGAGCATCTCGGCCCCGTACGAGAAATAGAGAAGCCTGCGCCCGTGCCCGGTCACCACCGGCCCGGGTGGTGCGTTGCTTCCCGGCGCCATTTCGGTTCTTCGCTGCATCGTCACCTCCCTGTCCCGGCCGCGCCGGCCGGGACCCCCGGGTCCTGGCCGGCGCGGCCGGGAGTCAAGCACGCGGCCAGGGCGCGCCGCCTACCACATGTTGAGAATCCATTCCTTGTTGTGCTTGTGCTCCATGTCCGTGAAAAGGACATTGGCCATCTGCTCGGCCAGCCAGATGGCTCCGGCGTAGCCGACCACCGGGTGGCGGTACATGCCGGCCCGGTCATAGGTGGGAAAGCCCACCCGCAGCATGGGGATGTTGTTGTCGATGGCAATGAACCGGCCCTTGGAATGGCCAAGGATCAGATCGAGTTCGAGGCCTTCGTTCTTGATGCGGTTTTCCATTTCCCAGAAATCGGCGTTGGTTATGATCTCCATGTCCCAATCGACGTTTTCCGTCAGCGCCTTGATCCTGGGGTCCCGGGCGTAGGCCGGGTTGTCGTCGCCAAGGAGCAGCAGGACCGGCTTCATCTCCAGGTCGATGCAAAATTCCGCCAGCCCGATGACCAGATCGGGGTTGCCGTAGATGGCCACGCGCTTTTCCGCGAAAAACATGTGGGTGAGATCGGTCAGGGCATCGATGGCGATGCCGCGCTCGCGCACAAGCGACTGCGGGATGGGCTTGCCGGTGAGCTTTTTGAGGTTGGCCAGAAACGTGTCGGTGTTTCGGATGCCGATGGGTGTTGGGCCGACGATGGTCGGCATACCGAACTCTTTTTCCAGATAGGCCGCTGCCTTGCCGCCTTCGTAGCGGTTCAGGGCCAGGGTGCCCAGGGCATTGGCCGTGCCGGCCAGGTCGGCGATGGTGGTGGTGCCGTGGGCCACGTGGTTGCCGTGGGGCATGAGCGGCGCATCGAAATTTTCGATCTCGAAAAGGACCGTGGCCTCGATGTCCATGGCCGCCAGCAGGTGTTTGAGCGCCGTGACGTCGCCCGGATTGACCCAGCCGGTGATGAGGTTGAGCTTGCCGTTTGGTTCGGTCTTGGTTGCAAAGTGCATGACGAAGTCGCGAAGAGCCAGATCATAGCCCGTGACCATGCTGCCGACAAAGCTCGGGGTGTGGATGGGGATGAGGTGGACCTCGCGGTCGGGATACTTTTCTTTGAGCAGGCCGGCGCTTAACTTGCTGACCACGCCGTCGATGTCATCGCCGATGACTTCGGTTGAGCAAGTGGAAATAATCGGCACCACCTTGACGTGGGGGTAGCGCATTAAAAGGACGTCGACGGCCTGCTCCACCCGGCCGCAGGCCCCGAACACCGCGCCGTCCTCGTGCACCGACGACGAGGCCAGTTCGAAGCTCTCCTTGAAGTGCTGGGAGAATAAGAGGCGCACGAACATGACGCAGCCCTGGCCGCCGTGGACGATGCCGATGCAGTCTGTCACGCCGATGCTGACGAACTGGGCCCCGGCCGGCTGGCAGGTCATGATCGGATTGATGACGCCTGCCCGTGATTTTTCCTGTAATTCGCAAGACATATGCTATGCCCTTCTAGTAGTGCTGGTCGGTGAGTTCCAGGTTGAGCGAGCCGGTGATGGTCAGGAAGTCCATGCGTTCGTGGACCGCCTGCAACAGGTCGGCGATTTGTTCCTTGGGCATGGCAATGAGCCAGGGGAATCGTTCCCGGTAGGCTTCGGCCAGAAGCACGGCATCCACCCAGAAGCAGCGGTCGGCCGGGGTTTCCAAGCTGACGTGCTCGCCGCACAGGATCTGGCGCGTGCGGGTCAAGATGTTTTCGTTTTGGTCCTTTCTGTCCCAGGCCCGGGAATGGAACTGCCACAGGCACTTTTTCATGATATAGTCGATCAGCAGTTCGACGCGCTCGTTTTTCAAATCTTCCATGGCGTCCCCCCTTAGCCGGCCATGGCCGCCGGCTGTTCCATCAGCGGATAGGTCCTGTCCTTGTAGCCGGCCAGACAGTCGTAGCCGCCGGTGTACTGCCGCATTGCGGTGGAATTCCTGACTTCCTCGGGCAAATTAGCGTCGGAAAGCATCCGGCGGGTGGCAAAGCCCTGGTCGGTCGGAATCTCGTCGGCGCTGATATCGAGCTTGGCCAGGGCGTGGATGGGCGAATAGACGGCGTTATAGATGTCGCGGG
>NZ_MLBG01000022.1 GCF_001936595.1 Desulfovibrio sp. DV | reverse complement strand
CAGCCCCATTGGCATCGCCTTTGTCGACTGACCGGGCCGTCCGATCGGGCCAATCCACGCTTCCACGAGCTTTTCGGCATGGAACAGGGGCAGGCGGTCGGCCTTTCCACGGCCTCGTTTTATCCGGATGAAGCCACCTTTGAGGCTTTTGGCCAGCGTTACTACCCAGCGCTTGGCCGGGGCGAGCGGGTGGACACCGTGCTGGTTATGCAGCGCAGCGACGGCACGGATTTCTGGTGCCGCATAATCGGCCAGGTGCTCTTCGCGGAGCGCCCCCAGGAAGGCTCTATCTGGATCATGGAAGACGTCACGGATCGCCGGCTGGCCGAGGAGGCCAGCCTGGCCGCAGACCGGCTCAAGCACGAATTCATGGACAACATGTCCCACGAGATCCGCACGCCCTTAAACGGCATCCTGGGCATGGCCGAACTGCTTGGGACGACTCCCCTGGCGGCCGAGCAGCAGGAACTGGTCGAGACGCTCACGGAATCCGGGCGCACCCTGGCCGCTCTGCTTGAGAGCGTGCTGGATTTTGCCCGCCTCGATTCCGGGGCCGCCCGGACGCGCCGGACCCCGTTTAGCTTCGCCAATATCATCCAGGGCGTGGTCAGCTCTTTTGGCGGGGCAGCCAGCCAGAAGGGACTGGCCCTGACCTGGACCGTGGACCGTCGGGTGCCGGAGCTGGTTGTGGGCGACGGCGACGGGCTGCGCCAGATCCTGGCTGCCTTGCTCAGCAATGCCGTCAAGTTCTCGGAAACAGGCAGGATCGACGTTGCGGCGACCGCCCAGGCGCTGCCTCCCTCGGATTCGTCGGGCGCTCCGGCCTCGCTGGCCATCACCCTGGCTGTCCGCGATACCGGTATCGGGCTTTCGCCCGACCAGCTTGAAAGCATTTTCGAACCGTTTCGCCAAGCCGACGGCAGCAAGACCCGGCGCTTTGGCGGCGCGGGCCTGGGGCTGGCCATTGCCGGCAAACTGGCCGAGGCCATGGGCGGCCGGCTGACGGTGGCCAGCACTCCCGGGGTGGGCACGGTCTTTGAGTTCGTCGCCCCTTACGAGTTGCCCGGCCGCGCCGCGCCTTCGGGGCGCCAGCCGGGCTGATCCCAGCGCCGGGCCGGCCTTTCCTCCGCTCTTGTCCCAAGTCAGGGCGATACTCCGCCCAAAGCCCCTTGCCTGAGGGGGCATTTCCTCACAGTACCAAAAGCGACGGCTGGCCCAGGTCTGCGCTTGCCTTGAGCCCACCGGGCGGGGCCAGGGCCAACAGCGGTTCGATATCCATCCGTTCGGTGCGTCCCGGATCAAGCCAGGCCTCCATGGCCTGGGTGGGGATGCAAAGCGGCATCCGGGGATGGACAGAGGCCGCAACACCTGTCGCCTCCCGGGTGAGGATGGCGACCGTGTCGCGCACCTCGCCGGCGGCGGTGACCGTGCGCTCATAGATGCCGGCCAGGCCAAGGACGGGCGTGCCCGGCACACTCAGGAAAAACCGCGTCTTGCGCCCTCCGGGCTCCTTTCGCCACTCATAGTAGCCCTGGGCCGGCACGATGCAGCGCCGGTAGCGGGCCGCCGCCCGAAACGAGGGCAGGGTGAGCACGGTCTCGCACCGGGCATTGTGCATGGGCCGCGCCGCCGGATCATCCTTGCGAAACACCGGAACAAATCCCCATCGAAACAGGCCGGCCATGCGCCGTCCGCTCTCACGGGCCGTGAACACGGCTTCGATGAGCTGTGACGGGAAAATCTCCGGTCGGGCCGCTACCTCGGGCATATCCGGCACGCCCATGGCTTCGGCCACCAACCGCCGTGGCACGGCCAGGGCGAATCTGCCGCACATGGTGCTCCCCCTTTTTTTGGGTCCGGGTTTTGCTAACACTCGGGGCAAAGTTGACCTTCGGGGCAGGGAATCCGCTTTTTTTATTTAAAAACGTTTTAATTACAAGACTTAGGTTGTTGTCTCGCGCCATCGAAAGCACAAATTGCCAAAGATTTGATTAGAAAATGTAACAAAGTCAAACGCACGATGACGCAGCTTGCACCGCCCCCGCCGGTCGATCCGGCCAGCGAGTACCATCCGATCCCGGTGGTGCATTTGTTTCCCCATGCCCCGGGAGAATTTCAAATTTATCTGCGCCACGGCGATACCCATACGCTGTTTGCCCGAAGCGGCGAAGCGCTCACCGGGGTGCGCCGGAAAATGCTTGGCGAATACGGCGTGCGCACGGTCTTTATCCACCGGGACGAGCGGGACAGCTACCGGGCCTATATGCGCCGCCATCTGCCTGGGGCGCTCCTTGGGCCGCAGTTGCCCATCGCCGACAAGGCTGCGGTTTTTTACCACAATTGCTGCGACATCGTAAGCGATCTCATCCGGGAACGCCTGCCCCAGGCCGTCTCCGACGTGCATGGCCGGCTGTTTGTGGGCTATGCCCGCGACAGCGTGGCTTTTTTGTGTTCCGAGGTCGGGCTGGCCCGGATGGGGGCGCTGATGGCCCATGATTACGATGTCTTCAGCCATGGCGTGCATGTCTTCGTGTACACGGTCTTTCTGCTGCGCTCCCTGGGGTTGCCGGCGGCCAGCATCGTCCAGGCCGGCGTCGGGGCGCTGTTGCACGACAGCGGCAAAGAGGCCGTGGATGCGGCCATCCTGTCCAAACCAGGGCGGCTCACGCCCGAGGAGTTTTTGGCCATCAAGGAGCATCCGGCCCTGGGGGTCCGGCTTTGCCGGGGCTTGTCCCTGTCGCGTCTGGCCCGGGAGTGCATTCTCATGCACCACGAAAAGCTCGACGGACGGGGCTATCCCGGAGGCCGGGCCGGGGAGGCCATACCGGTCCACGTCCGGGCCGTATCCCTGGCCGATGTCTACGACGCCCTGACCTCCAGGCGCTGCTACGCCGATGCCGTGCGGCCCTTTGAAGCCCTGCGCATCATGCGCCATGAAATGGCCGGCTCCTTTGACATCGATCTCTACAAGCGGTTCGTCATGCTTTTAAGCGGCGCGGCCCTGCTGTAACCCCCCTTGCCGCGGGCTGCCGGCTCGGGTAGCTCCCAGGCAAAGGAGTCGCCATGCCCACTGTCTCCCCCCGGATCACCACAGCCGCCACCACCACCAGCAAACGGTTCCATTGGCTGCTGGCCGCCTTGCTCCTGCAGCTCGTGGCCTCGCCCTTTGTCGATGGCGCGCCAGGGGCTGTTGTCCAGGATATCCTGTTTCTTGGGATATTGCTGGCGGCCTTGGGCATTGCCGGAAAGAGCTGGTTGCATAGAACAAACTGTGTTCTGACGGGACTTTGTGCATGTGCGGTTGTCGTAAAATATACAACCGGATTGTTGTATGTTGATATTTTTGGGGACGTTCTCGTTGCGACCGTCATTCTGTTTACAGCTATTGAGGTGTCGCAGTATTTGTCCCGGCAACGTCGGGTTGACCTGGACACGGTGCTTGGCGGGCTTTGCGTCTATCTGTTCGTCGGGGCCATGTGGTATGTGCTTTATTCCCTGGTGCTCCGCCTCAACCCGGCAGCCTTTGATTTCACCGTGCACGGGCAACACCTGCCCGACCAGGAGCAGCAGCGCCTGCTTTTTTTCTTCAGCTATGTGACGCTTCTGACCACCGGCTACGGCGACATCGTGCCCATATCACCCGTGGCCCGGACGCTGTCCGTGCTGGAGGGCATTGCCGGCCAGTTCTACATGGTCTTTTTCATGGCCCGGCTCGTCGGCCTGCATGTGGCTGAGAAAGAGCGGGTCGTTCCCGCTAAAACGCCGCCAGAATCCCCACCACGGCCCCTGTCGACAACGACGCCAGCACCCCGCCAAGCAGCGCCCGACCACCCAGAGACGTAATCTCGGCCTTGCGCTCCGGGCAAAGCGAGGTCAACCCGGCCAACAGGATGCCCACCGAGCCGCAGTTGGCAAAGCTGCACATGGCATAGGTCATAATGAGCCGGGAGTGGTCCGACAGCGACCCGGCCGGCAGTTTGGCCATGTCGATGAAGGCAATGAATTCGTTGAGCACGATCTTGGTGCCAAGGAGCGACCCGGCCGTGGACGCCTCGGCCCAGGGCACGCCGATGAGCCAGGCGGCCGGGGCCATGACCACGCCCAGGGCCCGCTCCAGGGTGATGGGCGCGCCGGCCAGATCGGGCATGGCGCCAAGGAGGATATTGGCCAGCTTCACCAGGGCCACGAACACGAGCAGGGTGGCGATGATGCTCCAGAAAAGGCGCAGGCCGTCGGCCGTGCCCGACACGATGGCATCCATGCTGCCCGAAGCCGTGGACTTGGGAATGGTGCGGCCAAGGGTCGGCTGGCCGGTTTCCGGGAGCATCAGCCCGGCAATGAGCAGCGCTGCCGGGGCGTGGATGACCGAGGCGGTGAGGATGTGCCCCAGGGCATCGGGGATGGCGGACTTTAAGACCGTGGCGTAGAGCATGAGCATGGTGCCGGCAATGCAGGACATGCCGGTGGCCATCATGGCGAACAGTTCGCTGCGGGTCATGCGGTTTAAATAGGGGCGAATGAGAAGCGGGGCCTCGATCATGCCGAGGAAGATGCAGCCCCCGGCTCCGACGCCAAGCACGCCGCCAATGCCCATGGCCTTCTCCAGAAGCAGGGAAAAGGCCCGGACCACATGGGGCAGGATGTTCCAGTAATAGAGCAGGGCGGCCAGGGCGGCGATGACGATGACCAGCGGCAGGGCCTGGAAGCCCAGGATGAAGGTCGCGCCGGGATCGGTTGCGGCAAAGGGGGCCGGGCCGCCGCCCACATAGCCGAACACAAAGGCCGTGCCGGCCCGGGTGGCCTCGTCCATGGCGCCAACCAGGGCGTTTAGGCCCATGAACACGCCGCGCAAAAAGGGGGCCTTGAGCATCAGCGCCGCCAGGGCGAACTGCAACGCCAGGCCTCCGGCTGCCATGCGCCAGGGGATTGTCCCCCGGCGTTCGCTCACGAGCGCGGCGACGGCCAGGATGACGGCCAGTCCGAAGAGGGGTTGCAGCATGGAGATCCTTTCTGTTGTGGCGGGTTAGAACATGCCCCACAGCATCCGCGTGGCCATGGCCAGGACGAACAGGGCGAAGAAGCGCTTGAGGGTGGGGACCGGCAACTTGTGCGCGAGCTTTGCGCCGTAGGGGGCGGTCAGGATGCTGACAGCCGCCACGCCGACCAGGGCCGGCAGATAGATATAGCCGAAAGACAGCGGCGGCAGGTTCGCCGCGCCCAGGCCGTTGACGACGTATCCCACGGTTCCGGCCAGGGCGATGGGGAAGCCGATGGCCGCAGATGTGCCAACGGCCGTGTGCATGGCGATGTTGCACCAGACCATGAACGGCACGGACAAGGTGCCGCCGCCGATGCCGACCAGACTCGACACCGCGCCGATGCCAAACCCGGCCCCGAACATGCCGGCCTGGCCCGGAATCTGGCGGCTGGCCTTGGGCTTGATGTTGAGCAGCATCTGGATGGCGACGTAATAGAGAAAGCACACGAAAAAGCCCTTGAGAAAGCCGGTGGGCAGCTTGGCGGCCACGCAGGAACCGGCAAAAGTGCCGATGAGAATGCCCGGGGTGATGGCTTTGACAATAGGCCACAGGACTGCGCCCCGGCGATGGTGGGCCCGAAGGCTGGAGATCGAGGTGAACATGATGGCGGCCAAGGACGTGCCAAGGGCCATCTGCATGATGATGTCCGGGGAAAAGCCCTGGGCGGTGAAAAACCAGAACAGGGCCGGGACCACGACAATGCCGCCGCCAACCCCAAGCAGGCCGGCTATGACGCCGGCAACTGCGCCGAAAACGAGGTAGGCGAGCATGAACGACAGTGACGGCATGGGCGACTCCTTGGTTGCTGCGGGCAAGGGCTGGCTGTAACGGAATCGGCCGACATTGAAAAGGGTTGGCGTCCACACGGGCCGCTCTCGCAGTCCTTTTGCTTCCCGTATTCTTCGGACCGGCCGTAAAAAAGCCCCGGCCGGGCGCAAGGCCGGGCCGGGGCGATCTATGGCGGGCGGGCTAGGCGATGCCGTAGCCGCTGATGTGCTTCATGTATTCGTCGACTTCGTGGGACAGATGGACAAAGAGTTTGCTGACACCCTTGTCCGGTTCCGAGCCGATCTTGCTGAAGATGTTGCCGGCCTTTTTATAGGCCTCCTCGAAAGCACTGTCTTCCAGACCGCACAGTTCCTTGGCCTCGTCGCGGCTCAGGTAGCCGGTGTGGGCGAAATAGGCGCAGATGACGGCATTGACTTTTTTCACATGTTCTTTCTTCGGCATGGGCGACTCCTTATGGATGCAAGCGTGCAGACGTTGCCCCATGATAGGTCTTTTTTTTCTATGATAGCAAGTCTTGGCTGGCAGTCCATTTGTTTTTGCGCCCCCCCGGTCAGCCTTTGCCGCCGCGATCAGCCAGGGGCTTGATGTCGATGACCGGTGTTGCGTCCAGGGCTTCCAGGGCGCTGAGGCCAATGACGTTGCCGGCAATGGACGTAATGCGCACCTGATGCAGGCCGATGGGATTGGGCCGGTCCGGGGAGCGGGTGGAAAACACGCCGGTCAGCGGCCGGCTCAGGTCGTGGCGGGGGTGGACGGCCTGGCAGGTGCGGTCGGCCAGATGCAGCCAGGTGAAAAGGAGTATCTCCTGGCCCACGGCCAGATCCCTGGCTGCCTGCCCATAGGCCGCATCAAGGACGATCTCGGCCGGGGGGCGTTGTCGGTTTCAAATTTCGGGGCCGTGGCTTTGTCGGTGAGCGGCGAACGCACCACGCCGATGACGGTGAGGCCAAGATCCATGGAAGCCTCCTTGGGCTGACGCTTTTTTTAAATAGAATAAATTCAGTTAATTGGCTTTGTTTTCGCCTGTGCCGATTGTCGGGACTGCGAGGCGGGGTCAGCTGCGCCGGGTGGAGCCGATGTAGATGCCGGCCAGGGCCAGGGCCACGCCGCACAGTTCCACCGGGCCGGTGGTCTTGCCGAAAAAACTCACGTCCCAGACATAGGACAAGGTGGGCTGCAACAGCAGGATGAGTCCGGCCAGGGCCGGGCGGACGCCGGCCAGACCGGTGGAAATAGCCAGCCAGCCGATGCCCTGGCCGATGACGCCAAGGCCCAGGAGGGAGAAAAGGCCGGTCGCCGTCGGCAGAACCAGACTGTGGCCCCCCAAAAGGACCACCGGAGCAAGCAGGACGGCCCCGGCCAGGGACAACACGGCCATGGCCGCCATGGGGCCGGCCCGGCCGCCGTCGGTGACGGCTTTTTTGAGCGTCAGGATGAACAGGCCGTAAAAAACGGCCGTAGCCAGCCCGTACCCCACGCCCAGGCGGAACTCCGGGGTCTGCTCGGCAAAGCCGCGCCCGACGACCAGATAGAGGCCGGCCACAGCCAGTCCCATGGCGGCCAGAAACCCGGTGCGGGGCAGGCGGCGGGCCTGGATCGCAGCCACGATGGTGATGAGGAAGACCTGGAAATTGCCGACCAGTGTGGCCAGCCCAGGCCCAATATAATTGATGCTGGCGTGCCAGCACAGCAGATCGGCGCAGAAAAAAACGGCGCAGGCCAGGGCCGGCCAGGCGAGGCTCCGGCGTACGGCCGACAGGTTGCGGGTGGCGGCCAGCATGACGAGCAGGGTCAGGCCGCCAAAAAACATGCGGTAAAAGGCCGACACCGCCGGGGGGACGCCGGCCAGCTTCACGAACACGGCCGAGAAACTGATGATGACCGCGCCGAAAAGAAGTTGTCCCATGGTTGTCAGCCGAAGTGGTCGAAGCCGCGTTCGTTTATGGGCGCGCCGTTTAAGGTAAATCCGGGTTTGGTCGTCACCCGGCCGATGGGGCTGGCCTCGGGCAGGGCGGCACGCAGGGCCGGCAGGGCGGCCGGGGCGACGGTGGCGAGCAGCGCATAGTCCTCGCCGCCGAAAAAGGCCACTTTCTCGGGCGGCCGGCCATGGCCTGCGGCGTGGGCCGTGACCTCCGGGTGCAGGGCAGCCGGTGGGAAAAAGAGGTCGGCGCCGCAGCCCGGCGGCAAAAGGCGCGGCAGATCGCGGGCCAGCCCGTCAGAGACATCCATGCAGGAGGTGACGCCGGGGAGGGCGGCCAGGGCCAGGCCGGCTTCCAGGCGCGGGACCGGAGCCAGGTGGGCGGCCACGGCCGCCGGCCAGTCGGCTGCCGCTGCGGAGCCGTCTTTTTCCAGCACCGCCAGTCCCACCCGGGCCAGACCCAGGTGGCCGACAGCCACCAGCACGTCGCCGGCTGCCCCGGTCGCCCGGGTGAGCAGGCGTCCGGACGGGCCGGGTGCGCCCCAGACCGTGACGGACACGGCAATTTTCTCCCCCTTGGACAGGTCGCCGCCGACCAGGGGGACGTTGTGGCGGATCGCCAGGGCGGCCATACCGGCGAGAAGCGCGTCCCAGTAGTCGCGGTCGGCGTCGTCCGGGCACACGAGGCCCAGCACGAAGCCGGCCGGTATCGCGCCCATGGCGGCCACGTCGCTGACATTGACGGCCAGGGCCTTGGCCCCGATCTGGCCGGGGGTGAAATAGCGCCGCCGGAAATGGACGTCCTCGACAAAGAGGTCGGTGGTGACGCAAAGCTGTGCCGGGCAGGCAATGATGGCGGCGTCATCGCCACGCGGCAGGACGATGCCTTGCCCGGTGCGGGGGAAATGGCTGTCCAGCAGGGCCAGGAAATCGTCTTCGGAAGTGATGCGGGCCATGATAGAGGGGGTTCCTTTGGCCGGGGACGGGCGGTTTGCCGGCGCGACGTCCCCGGTGTGGAGCGGTGGCAGGCTGGCTACAGGGGGCCGAAGGCGGCGGCGTAGCGGTCGCTAAATTCCTGCCAGGTGAACTGATGTTCCTGGGTGCCGTGCTTTTCCACGGCATAGGCCGCCGAGACCGAACCGAGGCGGGCCGCCTCGGCCGGAGTCTTGCCCAGGGACAGGCCCTTGATAAAGCCGGCCCGGAAGGCGTCGCCGGCGCCGGTCGGGTCTTTGACGTCGGCCACGGGGCAGGGCGGGATGACGATCTCGCTGGCACCCTGGCGGATGACCGAGCCGTTTTCGCCAAGGGTGGTGATGACCGAGCCGGCCCGGGCCACGATCTCGGCCTGGGTCAGACCCGTGGCATTCTGGATCATCTGCAACTCGTAGTCGTTGGAGATGAGATAGGTCGCGCCGGTGAGCATTTCGGTCAGCTGATCGCCGGAAAAGGCCGGGATGTTTTGGCCCGGATCGACCATGCAGGGGATGCCCTTGGCCTTGTAGCGGCGGGTGAAGTCCTGCATGTCCTCGAGGTTGCCCGGGGCGAGCACGGCAAAGGTGTCGGCCGGATCGCAGTCGTCCACCGGATACTCGGCCCGATGCTTCATGGCTCCGGGGTTAAACCCCGTGATCTGGTTGTCGGACTTGTCCGTGGTGATGTAGGCCCCGGCCGTGAATTCGCTGTTGACCCGGCGGATGCCGTCCAGGGACAGGCCGCAGTGGCGAAGCCAGGCTTCGTAGGCGGCGAAATCCTTGCCGGCCGTGGCCACGATGGTCGGCGTCTCACCCAACAGGCGCAGGCAATAGGCGATGTTGCCGGCTGTGCCGCCGAACTTCTCTTCCAGGCCTTCGACCAGGAAGCAGACGTTTAGAATATGAATCTTGTCGGGCAGGATATGGTCGGCAAAGCTGCCCGGAAAGCTCATGATGCGGTCGTAGGCCAGGGAGCCGGAAACGAGAATGCGCATGGGTGGCGTCTCCTTCATGCGGTTGTGGGGTCAAAGCGGGGCTGTTTCATCGTCGATCCAGCGCAGAAAATCGGGCAACCCGCCGGTGATGGGCAGGGTGACGATGCAGGGGACTTCGTAGCTGTGCAGTTCCCGGACCCGCTCGGCCAGGGCCGTTGCCAGGGTGTCGCGGGTCTTGGCAATGAGCACGGTTTCCTCAGCCGTCTCCACCGCCCCTTTCCAGCGGTAGATGGAGCGCATCCCGGGCAGGATGTTGGCGCAGGCGGCCAGCCGTTCAGCGACCAGGGCGCGGCCGATCTGTTCGGCCTGCTCGACGGACTCGGTGGTGATATAGGCAAAGACGACGGCCATACAGACTCCGGGGACGTTGGCGCAGCGCGGCCGGGCTTATCAGGTCCGGGTGGGGATGCCGTGGATGCGCAGGTAGCGGTACAGGCTTTGCTTGCCAAGTTCGGACAGTTCGCAGGCTTTGTGGATGTCGCCGCCGGCCGTCTGCATGAGCAGCTTGAAATAGCGGTGCTCCACATCCTTTTTGTAGTCGTCAAAAGGAGTCAGCACCAGTTCCGGGCCGGACCCGCCCTGTTCCTGGACCGGGAGCATCTCGTTGTCCTGGGCGGTGATGCCTTCCTGGCGCCGGCCGCTCATGATGCGGATGCGGATTTCCGGGGGCAGGTGCTTGGGATAAAGCGTTGGCTCGTACTGGGCGCGCACGATGATGTTTTCCATGAGATTGACCAGTTCGCGCACGTTGCCCGGCCAGTCGTAGGCTTCCAGGCTGTCGAGGAACTCCGGGGAAAAGCCCTTGAGCGGCACCTTGTACTTCTTGCAGAAGGCATTCATGTAGTAAATGGCCAGCTCCCGGATGTCCTCGCCGCGATAGCGCAGGGCCGGGATATTTAGGTGCATGGTGCGCAGGCGAAAGAGCAGGTCGTTTCGGAAATCGCCGGCAGCCACCAGGGTTTCGAGGTCCTTGTTGGTTGCGGCCACCAGCCGGAAATCGCTGGTCTCTTCTTCCTTGGCCCCGACCGGCTGGAAACGGTGTTCCTGGAGAACGCGCAAAAAGGCCTTTTGCTGGGAAATGGGCAGCTCGCCCACTTCGTCGAGAAAAAGCGTGCCCTTGTCCGCCTGCTTGATCAGCCCTTCCTGCTTTTTCTCCGCACCGGTAAAGGCTCCCTTGGCGTGGCCAAAAAGCACGGATTCGATGAGGGTTTCAGTCAGGCTCGAGCAGTCGACCACGACAAACGGCCCGTCGGCCCGTTCGCTGTTGTCGTGGATGGCCCGGGCAAAGAGTTCCTTGCCGGTGCCGGTTTCCCCGGTAATGAGCGTATTGGCGTCGGAGTTGGCGGCCTGGGCCACCAGATCAAGGCAGCTGGCCACGCGCGGGCTGTTGCCGATGATGCCTTCGCGCTTAAGCGCCACAGTTGGGGGGCGGTGGGCGAATTTTTCCTTGCGGTACTGCAGGGCGCGGATAAGGGGCAGGGTCATGGACTCGGCCGTGGCCGGCTTTTCGATATAGTCCCAGGCCCCGTTTTTAATCGCCAGCTCCGCGCCGTTGGGATAGCTCGCGCCGGTAAAGATGATGACTTCCGGGGCGCGTTCGCGCTCGGTGATCTTGGGGATGGCAATGAGGCCGTTGCCGTCGGGCAGATCGACGTCCAGATAGAGCACGTCGTAAAATTCATGGTCCAGGGCATCGAGGCCTTTGGCCAGGGTCGGTTGGGCGGTCACCTCGTGGCCCATGCTCTCGATGACCAGTTTGCACACCTCGCGGATATGCGTGTCGTCGTCGATGACTAAAATCTTCGCCATGCCCCCTCCCTGTCTCGGCAAACGTCAAAGCTGTAAAGTGTCGTGAAGGTTTTGTCGAGACAGGCCGGAGGCGGGCGCGACGGTATTTGACGCAGGGGCGGGTGATTCATAGAGTGGCCGGGAAAACAAGGAGGCGGCCATGACCGATGAGACCCCGACCCAGACGGATGCGGCCCCGCAGCGCAAGCGGCCCATTCTGGTCTGGATCATCTTTTTATTCTACCTGATAAGCAGCGTGCAGGTGATCGTGGCCATGTTTTTCATCTCGGCCGGCGGCGTGGACATGGCCCCGGAGCAGCAGGCCTATCTGGCCAGGTTCACGGCCCTGGACCGGGTCATGGGCTATGCCAACGCCGGGCTGAGCCTGATCGGCGTCTCGCTTCTGTTTTCCCTGCGCCGGCAGGCGGTCAACGTGCTGGCCCTGGCCTTTGCGCTGAATCTCTTTTCCACGGCCGTGGTCTGGTTCAAGACCGACCCGGCAGCCGTGACCAGCCCGACCGGCCTTATGGCCCAGGCCCTTGGCATAGCCATGTTCGGACTGGTGGTCTTTTACGCCTGGAGACTCAACAAGCGGGGGCTGCTGGCCTAGAGCCGGCCACCACGGCCACGTGGTAACTTGCCGCCACGCCCCCGCCAGCACCAAAGTGCGCCTCATAATACTGCACGAATTCCCGGTATCGGGCCGGACTGGCCTCGCGCCGGCCGGCCGTGTGGGTCACGCCGGCACCCTTGAGGCTTTTTAAAAGCGCCCGCACGCTGTCGTGGACAACCGTGTGCCGCGTCTCCTTGATCTGCCAGACCACGCCGGGCAGGCTTTGCAGCATGTCCCGGTAATACGACGCAGGGTGCATGGGATAGACCGAGCCAAAGCCCGTTACCTGCGACGCCTCTTCCAATTCCCCCAGCGTCCCGGCCACGTACACGGCCAGGGCAAAGCTGCCGCCGGGCCGCACCAACGCCACATTGGCCGCAATCGAGGCGGCCGGATCGGCATACCAGTGCATGGCCGAGGCCGAAGCCAGGAAATCAAACGTTCCCGGGGCAAAGGGGACGGCCTCGCCATTGGCGGCCAGCCGGCACACGCCCGTTGGCAGGGCGGCATGGCCAAGCATTCCAGGCGAGAGATCCAGGGCCACGTAGAGCCCGCCCGCAGCCAGACGCGGGGCAAGCTGGCGGGTAAGCAGGCCGCTGCCGGCCCCGATTTCCAAGACCCGGCCGGTCAGGCGCGACGGACACAGCCCGGCCAGATGCGTCGCCACCACGGGCTGGACCTCGGCTGCAGCCTCGTAGCTGGCCCCGGCCCGGTCGAAACGGCGGCGGATGTCGGCAACGGTCAGGGCCACAACAGGCTCGCCAGCAGGTTCAAATCCGGGAAATGCCCGCCGGGATGGACGCGGTGCGCGGCTTTGGGCAGGGCGGCCAGGGCTTTGTCCACGGCGGCCGGGCGCACGATGCGGTCGGTTTCGCCGGAGACGACGATGACATGGCCGGCGGCAACGGGCTCGGCTTTGGCCTCGGAAACCAGCAGATAGGCCAGGGCGTCGCCAAGCGGCCCGGCCCAGGCCGGATTCCAGGCCGGCTGGCCGGCAATGCCGCAGTTTTGCCAAAAGCCGCGCACCGTGGCCTCGGGATCGACGGCCAGGCCGGCGGCCATGGCCCGGGTCAGGCGCGGCGGGAAGCAGTCGGCAAAGCGCAGAAACGGGGAGAAAAGCACCACCCGTTCAAAGCGCGGCAACAGTTCGGCCGCGTGCTTGAGGATGATGTGCGCCCCGGTGGACCAGCCGCCAAGGACGCGGGCCGGGTTGGCGCGCATAACGGCCAGCATGGCCGCCTCGTCGCCGTCAAGAAACGGCGCGGCAAACTGCCAGCGCCCCGAAAGGCCGGGAAAGAGCGCCTCGGGACCGGCAAAGCCGGAGCAGAATACCACGTCGGTCATGGGAAAAAGGAAACCCGGAGCCTGGAAAAACCGAGGCGGATGCGTTTGACGTCGTCGTCGGTGAGATCGGCCCGAAGCGACAGGCGAAGCCGGGCCGAACCCTGGGGAACGGTCGGCGGACGCACGGCGGCGACCAGCAGGCCCTCGGCCCGAAGGAGGGCCTGGGCATGCAGAGCCACCCGGTTGCGGCCGCAGGCCACGGGAATGATCTGGGTGGTGGAACCCATGGTGTCAAAGCCCAGGCTGTTTAAGTGGTCGCGCACTTCCTTGGACAGGCGCATAAGCCGCGCCCCCAGGCCATGGTTGGACTTGATATGGCGCAGGGCGGCCAGGGAGGCGGCCAGCACGGCCGGCGGCAGGGCCGTGGAAAAAATGAACGAACGGCCCCGGTTGCGCAGGAGTTCGATGGTCTCCACCCGGCCGGCCACATAGCCGCCAAGCGATCCCAGCGCCTTGGAAAGCGTCCCCACATGGACGTCCACGTCGTCGGACAGCCCAAGGGCCGCAGCCAGTCCGCGCCCCCGGCCGAGCACGCCCATGGCGTGGGCCTCGTCCACAACGATGAGCGCCCCATGGGCTTTGCCAAGCTCGACCAATCGCGCTAAGGGGGCCACGTCGCCGTCCATGCTGAACACCGTGTCGGTGACGATGATCTTTTTTTCGACCATGGCCTCGCGGGTAAGCAACCGTTCCAGATGGGCCATGTCCAGATGGCGGTAACGCACCAGCCGCGCCCTGGACAGCAGGATGCCGTCGATGATGCTGGCGTGGTTCAAGTGGTCGGAAAAGACCACGGTGCGCCGGTCGGCCAGGGCGGAGAAAACGGCCAGATTGGCGGCATAGCCGCTGCCGGTGACCAGGGCCGCTTCCTGGTATTTGAAGGTGGCCAGCTCCGCTTCCAGGGTTTCGGCCAGGGCGAAGTTGCCGGTAATAAGGCGCGAGGCCCCGGACGAGCAGCCGTGGCGGGCCAGACCCTTGGCCGAGGCCTCGATGAGTTCGGGGTGGCTGGAGAGGCCAAGATAGTTGTTGGAAGCGAGGTTTAAAAGTCTCGTGCCCGAATAGAGGACTTCCCGGGCCGCGCCGTCATCGACTGGCGGAATGGTCCGATAGCTGTCCGAGTTGCGCAGCGCGGCTGCTTCGGGGACGATGTATTTACCGAAAAAGGATGTGCTCATGTCTCACGTTGTCGGGAAGGAGGCCATGCGGATCTGGCATCCGTGTACCCAGATGAAGGACCACGAGAACCATCCTCCCGTCTTTATCGACCGGGGTCAAGGGATTTACCTCTATGACCGGGAGGGAAGGGCCTATATTGACGCCATTTCTTCGTGGTGGGTCAACCTGTTCGGCCATGCCAATCCGCGCATCACCCGGGCGGTGGGAGAGCAGTTGGCCCGCCTGGAACACGTCATTTTCGCCGGCTGCACCCACGGCCCGGCCGAGGAGTTGGCTACCCGTCTCCTGGCCGTGGTTCCGGACGGTCTGACCCGGGTCTTTTTCGCCGACAACGGCTCCTGTGCCGTGGAAGCGGCGCTCAAGATGAGCCACGCCTCCTGGCGCAACCTGGGCCACCCGGAGAAATGCCGGTTTATTTATCTGACCAACGGCTACCATGGCGAGACGGCCGGGGCCCTTGGCGTGTGCGGCGATGCGCTGTACGCCGCGCCCTTTGCCCCGCTGGTTGTGCCGCAAATCGAGGTGGCCGGGCCGGTGTGCCATGCCTGTCCCTGCGGCAAAACCCGCGAAACCTGCCAGGCCGAGTGCTTCGGCCCCATGCAGGCGGCCATCGAGGCCAACGCCGAGGTCCTCTCCGGGGTCATCATCGAACCGCTGGTCCAGTGCGCCGGCAATTTCCACATGCACCCGCCGGCCTATCTGGCCCGGCTGCGCCAGGCAACCGCTGCCGCCGGCTGCCACCTTATCGCCGACGAGATCGCCGTGGGCTTTGGCCGTACCGGCACCATGTTCGCCTGCGAGCAGGCCGGCGTGTCGCCGGATTTTATGTGCCTGTCCAAGGGCATCACCAGCGGCACGTTGCCGCTGTCGTGCGTCCTGACCACCGACGCGGTCTTTGACGCCTTTTACCACGACTACGCCGAGGACAAGGCCTTCCTGCACAGCCACAGCTACACGGGGAATCCGCTGGCCTGTGCCGCGGCCTGCGAGACGCTGCGCATTTTCGAAGAGGACGACGTGATCGCGGCCAACAAGCCCAAGATCGCCCATCTGCAGGCCGCCGTGCGGGAACGCTTTGCCGGGCATCGCCATGTGTCCGACATCCGCTCCACCGGCTGGATCACGGCCGTCTCCCTGGCCGCCGACCCACAGGCGGGCACGGCCTTTGACTGGCGGGAGCGCACCGGGTTTCGCATCTACCGCGAGGCGATAAAGCGCGGGGCCTGGTTGCGAAACCTGGGGGACATGATCTATTTCATGCCGCCGTACGTGATCACTTTGGAAGAAATCGACAAGCTGGCCGACATCGCGTTCGATGCGGTCGAGGCGGTGCTCGGATGACGCGCTATTTCATTACCGGGACCGGAACCGGCATCGGCAAATCGTATTTTTCGGCCCTTTTCGCCCAAAAGCTCCAGGCCGAGGGCCGGACGGTGCGCTACGTCAAACCCGTGGCCACGGGCTATCCCGAGGATGACGACGCGGCCTTTGTGGCCAGGCAGGCAGGGCTTGCTCCCGAGGATGCGGTGACGCTTTATACGGCCGTCGAACCGGCCTCGCCGTGTTTCGTCTTTGACCCGTTTCCCTTTGCCGAATGCGTGGCCAGGATCGAGGCGTTAGGCGCGGACCGCGACGCGCTGCTGGTCGAAAGCGCCGGCGGTCTGGCCGTGCCGCTGGGCCAGAGGCGCTACAACTACCACTTCGCCCTGGAATTGGGCCTGGAGGTGATCCTGGTCGTGCCCAACCGTCTGGGCTGCCTGTCCGACGCCATTGTCTACGGCCATTTCGCCAAGCGCCACAAACTGGCGCTGTCGGCCATCGCCCTAAACGACCATTTCGCGCCAAGCGCCCGCGAAGCCGACCGCAACGCGGCGGTCATTGCCGAGCAGTATACGAGCCAGACGATCTATCGGTTTGACGCGGCACTGAGTAATTATTAATGGGGCTCAGCCTTGACGGCAGATTATTCGTTGGTTTATATAAATGACAAGAGTGGGTGGTTAGATGGTTTATGACGAAGCAGCAGTAAAAAACGTAGGAGGATTGTGTGGAAGAATCGTCGCCTCAGAAGCTGAAGAGTTTGATTGTTGATATATCTGTTGGTGTGTCTATTTTTGTATTTGTTTGTTTCGCATCGTATAAATTGTTTGTTACGCAATTTAATATTGTATTTGATTTTTCAAGTCTGTTGTCGCTGGTGTTGGCATTGTTTTCAATAGCTCTATCGGCTCTTTTTTATTTTAAGGCCACAGAAACTAGTAATACATTTTATAATAATACTTATAAGTTTACTAAGGACATTGCTGAATTGCTTGTTAGGATAGAGAGTGGATTTGGTGAGAGGCTTAGGCATCTTGATGAAGGATATAATGCTATGTGTGCAAATATTAATATGCGACCAAACTTGACGCAATTGCAAGATATTCGGCAAGAAGTAGAGGAAAGCAAAGAGGAGTTGAAAGGAAAAGTTGAGGAACGTACAAAGATCATAGAAGAATTGGCTGATAAGGCAAGGCTTCAAGAAGAAGAAAAGCAGAAATTTATAAATGAAATTGAGTTAAAAGACAAAGAACTCGATCAAAAGCGTGCAGAACTCGCTCGTTTGATTAAAAAATTAGACAATCTCACGCAGTCTTCAAATGATGAATATGACCAAACGAATGCCATGACGTATGAAGACGGGCCTTGTTTTAATACAAAAATGGCTGGAAATTTAATTAGAAAAATTATCGTTCCGACGATGAGGCAACAAATGGGGGAAAAAAATTTTTACACTGTTAAGAGCTCCTGCTTGGGAGATGAATTCCAGCAGCTATTGCGTAATGGTTTATTTTCTAAAGATTCTATTGATTTGTTTCAAAGAAATGGGATTGTCGACGATGATAATGAAATTACACCGGTTGGGATTTCTATGTTGAAGCGCAGCAGAAATAATAGTAATGCATATGCATTTTATAGACTGGCTGCCGACGATTAGATACTTGTGTTATTATTGCATGTTTTGTTTATTCTTTTGAGTGTGTCATTTTGCATAAGATGATGTATGGTTTCCCAATGGCAGAGGAGTGGTCTTTCGCCCTCCTCTGCCATTGTTAATTGGGCACCTATGTTTACCTCGTATCAGAGGGAGTCCTTTGCGACTCTACCTATTGAGGCTGATATGATAAACATCCCATGCCCGAAGTGCTATTGAACTCGTTATTCCCCCCGTCCGAGCATCGCCATGGCCGCGTCCACGCTTTTGCCTTCGTGGACAATGGCCGTAACGGCTTCCAGCAACTTGGCCGGGTCCGGGTCTTGGAAGATATTGCGCCCAACCGACAAGCCGGAGCCGCCGGCCATGACGCTGTCGGCGATCATGGTCAGGAAGTCGCGCGTGGTATCGGTCTTGGGGCCGCCGGCAATGACCACCGGCACACAGCACCCGGCCACCACCCTGGCAAAGCTGTCCGGGTCGCCGGTGTAGGGGACCTTGACGATATCGGCCCCGAGTTCGTTGCCCACCCGGGCGCAGTGGGCCACCACGTCGGCGTCGAACTCGTTGGAAATCTTCGGACCCCGGGCGTACATCATGGCCAGGACCGGGATGCCCCAGGACACGGCCGCCTCGGTGACCCGGCCCATGTCGTCGAGCATCCGGGCTTCGGTGGCGTCGCCGAGATTGACGTGGACCGACACGGCGTCGGCTCCCAGGCGCATGGCCTCTTCCACCGTGCACACCAGGGTCTTGGCGTTGGGAAAGGGGGACAGGCTGGTGCTGGCCGAAAGATGGATGATGAGCCCGACGTCGCGGCCCCGGGCCCGGTGGCCGCAGCGCACAACGCCCTTGTGCATGAGCACGGCGTTGGCCCCGCCGGCCACAATGTTGGTCACGGTCTCGCGCATGTCGGCGATGCCCTCGATGGGGCCGACGGTGACGCCGTGATCAAGCGGCACAATGATGGTGCGGCCGGTGTCGCGGTTGATGATGCGCTCAAGACGGATGGATTTGCCGATGGTCATGGTCATTCTCCCTGGCGGTTGTCGCCTGGAGCCGGGACCCGGCAGCGCTTATGAAAAAGGGCCGCCGGGCATGTTGCCCGCGGCCCTTGTCGGCGGAGTTTTGCGGTGTGGCCCTATCTGGCCCCACCACCCGCCAAGCCGCGAGCGCGAAGGCCGTAATAATAATACGGTCCGAAAAAAGCGATGCGCGTGGCGGTCTGACGAGTCTGCATGGGCCGAATCTAAACGCAAACCGGGAGGCCCGTCAAGAGCCGGTATAGCCCGACGGGGGCAGCACCGGGGGAGCCTCGGGCGCGACCAGCCCGTCCTGCAGTATGATCCGGGCATCTTCCCGGGGACCGGCTCCGGGAACCATGCGGTTGTCGCCATCAATGCCCGGGGCCACCTGCCAGCCTTTCTGCCAGTGACCGGCCTGTCCCTCGTAGCGCCGGGCCGCGTCGCAGCGGCCGGCGCAGGGCGGGCAGGAGGCGTTGCACAGCTGGCTGGGTATGATGTCGGTGGCCGTTCCGGTGTCGATGACGCAGACCTCGCGGCCGGCGGCGTCCACACAGGTGAAAAGGCCGTAGGCCTGGGCCGGCCCGGCCAGGGCCAGGCAGGCGAGGGCAACCAAGGCGCGAAAGACTGACGGCATGGCGACCTCCGTGGCGGATGTCAGGCGATGCGTTCGATATCCGCCCCGACGTTACGAAGTTTCACTTCCATGGCCTCGTAGCCCCGATCCAGATGGTAGACGCGCTGAATGAGGGTCTCGCCCTGGGCGGCCAGACCGGCCAGGACCAGCGAGGCGCTGGCCCGCAGATCAGACGCCATGACCGGTGCGCCGGCCAGGCCCTTGGCCCCCCGGATAAAGGCGGTCTGGGAGGAGATACGGACCTGTGCGCCCAGGCGGACCAGTTCTTGGACGTGCATGAAGCGGTTTTCGAAAATCGTCTCGCGAATCGAGCTCGACCCCATGGCCACGCACATAAGCGACATGATTTGCGCCTGCACGTCGGTGGGGAACCCGGGATAGGGCTGGGTGGCCACATCCACGCCGATGAGCTGTTCGCGCCGGCGCACCACCACCCCGGCGTTGGTGGCCTCAATCGCAACACCCATCTCCCTAAGCTTGGAGACCACCGCGTCGAGTTCCATAAACGGGCAGCATTCCAGGCGCAGTTCGCCGTCGGTGATGGCCGCTGCGATCATATAGGTGGCGGCCTCGATGCGGTCGGGCATGACGCTGTAGACGCCGCCGCCAAGCTGCGGCACCCCTTCGATGGTGATGACCGAGGTGCCGTGTCCGGTGATTTTAGCCCCCATGGCATTGAGGAAATCGGCCAGATCGGCCACTTCCGGTTCGCGGGCGGCGTTTTCCAGCACGGTCGTGCCCTGGGCCAGGCTGGCGGCCATGAGCAGGTTTTCCGTGCCGCCGACGGTCGGGAAGTCGAAAAGGATCTCCGCTCCGGTCAGGCCGTCGCAGCGGCCTTCGATATAGCCGGCCTCCAGGGTGAAGGTGGCCCCCATCTTTTCCAGGGCGGTCAGGTGCAGGTTGACGGGCCGGGCCCCGATGGCGCAGCCGCCGGGCAGGGCCACCCGGGCGCGGCCGGTGCGGGCCAGAAGCGGGCCAAGAACGAGGACCGAGGCGCGCATGGTGCTCACCAGATCGTAGGGGGCCTCGGGATTGAGTGCCGCGGACGGTTCCATGGTGACGGTGTTGCCCTCGAAGGTGGAGGGACAGCCGAGGATGTCGTTGAGTTTGAGCGTGGTGTGGATGTCGCGCAGGCGCGGGACATTGTGGACCACCGCCTGCTTCGTGAGCAGCGGCGCGGCAAGGAGGATGGGCAGGGCGGCGTTTTTCGAACCGCTGACCCGAATGGGGCCATGAAGGGGCTTGCCGCCCCGAATGAGCAGTTTATCCATGAAAAGATCCTTAGCTGGTTTGGGTAGGAGTGGCAAGAAACGGCGGGTGACTTGCCGGACAACGATAGCGCGGCCGGTCCTTTTGGGCAAGTGAGGGAAAAACCTGTTGACAGTTGGCCGGCTGTTGGTTAAATAGCTCCTTCTTCGTCAGTGGTGGCTGTAGCTCAGTTGGTAGAGTCCCAGGTTGTGGCCCTGGTTGTCGTGGGTTCGAGCCCCATCAGTCACCCCAGTAATTTTCCTTGAAAAAGGCCCGGTTAACCACCGGGCCTTTTTGTTTTGCTGGTCTCATGCCTTGCAACTCCATGCGAAATGACCGAAACGCATATGGACACGGTGCCTCCGGCGGCCAAAGGGACTGACACCCTTTGGGAACCCATCTGGGGTTCGTATGATTGGACCGGGTGCGTTGCCAAGTCGAGACGCGAAAGTTGCTTTTTGAGCTTGACGGGAGCCACCATTGCTCCGGCGAGCCGGGTGGATCTTCCCCGCTCTGCTGTCGGAAAGACATGCCGGCCAGATCGTCAAGGCTTGCCGGGCGCAGCAAATGCATAGCAAATTTCTATCTTGGAAGGCTGTATGAAAACACTCATTCTGTTCGTTGTGTGTGGTGTTCTTTATTCAGGCATTGCATATGCAGGAAATCAACCTGATGCCGCTCCGAAGGTTGGCAATGACGATAAGACAACCGGCCAGTCAGGACTTAAATCCTCTCCCCGGTTAAACTATCGCAGCAATGGACAGGCCGATGAAAATAGTGCGCTTAACAAGCTTAAGCCAATGTTGAATCAAGTGTTGGGAAGTGGGCAAAACGGTCAGGCCGGCGGTGCTGAAATCCCTGGCAGCGCCAAGTACAGTTTTTAAGTGGTGTTGTTCTGATGGCCTGTAAGAAAGGATTTTTTTCAATTCACGCTGCATTTTGTTCGGGCATATCTTGCAGAAATCGCTGAAGTAACATTTGGACTTGCCCGTCTTTCCCGTCACAAATTCAAGACCTGCTTTTTCCCGGAAGACATGCCGTCTTCTCCCTGGAGTGATCCGGGCGGGGATCGCTCCCCGCCCGGAAGTTGTTATTACGCCTCGACGTGCTTGGTGAACTTGAACTGGGTGCTCTGACGCCACGTGTAGTAGGCCGGATCACGGAAGTCGTCGATGCAGTGGTGGGTGAATTCCAGATCGCACAGCTCGAAGAACTTCTCCCAGCCAATGCGCTCGGCCCATTCGCCCAGGCGCTCGTACTTGCGTGCTTCCCTGGCATACACTTCGACAATCTGCCGGATCATCTTGGACAGCGTCGGCCAGCGGGGCGGCTCGTTGGGGATAAAGGCCACAACGACTTTGGAGAACTTGGGCATGGAGATGCGGTTGGACACCTTGCCGCCGACCATGAGCACGATGCCGTCGCCTTCGCCGGAAGCCAGCGGCATGGCCGGGCACATGGTGTAGCAGTTGCCGCAGTACATGCAGCGCGAGGCATTTACAGCCACGGAGTTGACCTTTTTGCCGTCGACTTCGACCTTGACCGGCTTGATCGCCCCGGTCGGGCAGGAGGACACGGCCAGGGGCACTTCGCAGATGTTGTCCAGGCGGTCGTGCTCGACGATGGGGGGCTTGCGGTGGATGCCGACAATGCCAATGTCGGAGCAGTGCACTGCGCCGCACATGTTGAGGCAGCAGGCCAGCGAGATGCGGACCATGGCCGGCAGGGTCATGGACTGGAAGTAGGCAAACATGTCGTCCATGACGGCTTTGACCGGGCCGGAGGCGTCGGTGGCCGGGGTGTGGCAGTGGACATACCCCTGGGTGTGGACGATGTTGGAGACGCAGGCGCCGGTGCCGCCGACCGGGAACTTGAAGCTCCCGCCAGCGAACTTGCGGGAGGCAAGATCCTCCAGCAACGCTTCGACGGCGGCCTCGGTCTCGACCATAAATTCCACGTTGTTGCGCGTGGTGAAACGCAGATGCCCCCCACAATGCTTCTCGGCGATGGAACAAATCTCGCGGATGTGCGTAACGCTCATGAGCCGCGCCCCGCCGGCCCGCACGGTATAGACCACGTCGCCGGACAGGCCGACATGCTTGAGCACGCCGGGCTTTATGATCTCGTGGTAGTCCCACTGGCCTTTGTTTTTCTTGATGACCGGCGGATAGAATTCCTCGTAATGGCGAGGACCGATGTCCGTGATCCGGTTTTCCATGGGCTTGTCGGGATTGTAGCCGGAAGAGATGAATGCCATTTCCTGTGTCCCCCGCTTATCGCATGTGTCTTTGGCGGTAGGCCGCCTCGTCGTGGGCAAAACCGCCGGGCACTTCCTCTTCTTTGAAGAAGATGTACGGATTGGAGCGCGGTTCCTTGACGTGTTGCGGCATGGCCTTGATGTTGGTGACCTCGAGCAGCTTCTGGAAGGACAGACGCTTCATGGTCTCGCCTACGCGCTCGCGGTTCTTGCCTTCTTCCATCCACCAATCCCAAATGTTTTCGATGACTTCCTTGATCTCGTCATAGGGCTTTTCCACCTTGACGAAGGGGACGAGCAGCGAAGACATTTGCGCCCCGTCCAGGATGGGGGCCTTGGCTCCAAGGAGGATCGTAGCGCCGGTATCTTTGCCGATTTTCACAGCCGCCGGCATGGTGTTGATGCAGTGCATGCACCGGGTGCAGTTGGCGTTGTCGATGGTCAGCTTGGTGCCGTCGTAGCTCATGCAGCCGGTGGGGCAGCGGTCCACGATTTCCTTGACGATGTCGAAAGCCCCCCAGTCGCGACCGGAGTGGGAGCCGCCGCCCGGCTTGAACTCGCCGGCGACATAGGCTTTGACGCGCTCCTGGTCGATGCGGATGTCGTCCTTCCAGGTGCCGATGACCGAGAAGTCGGAACGTGCGATGGAGCAGACGCAGCCGTTGGGGCAGCCGTCGAATTTGAACTTGAATTTATAGGGAAAAGCCGGGCGGTGCAGCTCGTCCTGGTAGTCGGTGGTCAGGGTGTGGCACAGATCCTGGGTGTCGTAGCAGGCGAATTCGCAGCGCGAGCTGCCCAGGCAGTCGGCCGGGGTGCGCAGGTTGCCGCCCGAGCCGCCGAGGTCGGTGCGCATGGTGTGGGAGAGCTCGTAAAAGACTTCTTCGAGCTGGGGCGTGGTGGTGCCAAGCAGCACGATGTCGCCGGTTGAGCCATGCATGTTGGTCAGGCCCGAGCCGCGCAGCTCCCAGATGTCCATGATGCCGCGCAGGTATTCGGCAGTATAGTACTTTCCGGCCGGCTGGTTGACGCGCACGGTGTGGAAGTGGGCAACACCCGGGAACAGGTCGGGCTGATCGCAGTAGCGCCCGATGACACCGCCGCCGTAACCGAAGACGCCGACGATGCCGCCGTGCTTCCAGTGGGTTTCCTTGTCCTTGTAGGACAGTTCCAACACGCCAAGCAGGTCGTCGGCGCAATCCACCGGGATCTGGTAATCCAGCCCCTCGGGATTGGCGCTGCGATGGGCGGCCTCCTGCTTGATGTCAGACACGAAGCTGGGCCACGGCCCTGTTTCGAGCTGATCGAGCAGGGGGGTCTGGTGTTTGGACATGAGCGTTCTCCTTTCGCGCAAGCGAATGGTTAAGCGTGTTGCGGCCGGGAAGGGCGGGCCTTGCCGCCTGGGCTTCCCGACCGCTGTATCCCGCAGCAGGCGGTCCACCGGTATGCCCCTGCTCCGAAGATGGTGACACCGGATGGCCGGGCGCTGCTGCGCCAGGTTTGAGCAGGGGCCTTAGCAAGGACGATGCCGGGCGTTTCCTGCCATTGCCGAGGCGCTTGTTTTCATGAAATAGTAATTTATTTTAAATGAATACAAGAAATCGGGAGGACGTCCGACCGGCTGTGCCGACAGACATCCACCCGATTGGTGAGGGGGGACAATTGAATATCGTTGCGAGCCAAGAAAGTTCAGGGTTTATAACGAAATTTCGTTGATGAGATGATTCTGGCGCTGGCAGCAACAGTAAAATGTCAGAGTGGAATCTGCTAAACCGGCTCAACAGATGCAACTTCGACCAGAACCGGTGTCAATAAGCTGTTGGGCACAAAGCAGTACCGGTCAGCCAGGCGAACAATGCTCTCCAGGAGTTCCTGGGGAAAGGCGGCTGATACGCGAATAACAATCTCACCGAAGCAAAATGCCTTGGCGTCTTTGACGCCGGATACCGCAAGGGACAAATCCTCGATCGTCTGCCGTCTCCGGGCGGCCACGTAGCGGATGGCCTGGCCAAAGTAGGCGGCCACGGACCACAGGAGCAGTTCGCTTGGCATGGGGCCCAGGCCATTGCCGCCAAAGTCCGGAGACTGGTCCGAGACGGCGGTGTGCAGGTCCGAGGTCAGCGTGAAGGCGGTCTCGCTTAAGGGGACGGCGGTAACGATCACAAGTCCCCCTCGCGCAGCTTTTTTTTCATAATCTGGTGCTTTTTGCCCTGCAGCAAAAACGGTTTCCCCAGGCGCACCCAGCCGATGCGCTGGAAGAAGCAGACGTTTTGGAATTGCACCGTGGCCAGGAAACGTTTCACGGTGGGGTTTGCCCGCATGAGTTCCACGGCCTTGTGCACGAGCAGCGCCCCGATATTGACGCCACTGCGAAATTCGGGCCGCACGGCCAGCCGGCCGCCGTACCATACGCCGCCCCGATGGCGGTAGCAGCGCACCACCCCGGCCAGACGTCCGGCCACCAGGGCGAGAATGGGGAGGGCGTCCGTATCATGGGCGTCGCGGTCGCTGACCGGGAAAATCCCTTGCTCCGACACGAAGACTTCGTGGCGCAGGCGCAGGTATTCCTCGATTTCGTCCGGAGTCTCGGCCACCCGTACGGTCACGGCGGCGGCATCGGCCACAGCCGCAGGAGCAGCTATGGCCGCCGGCTTCGGGGGGAGCGGAGACTCGGTGAACTGGAGCAGGGAGCAGGCCCGGCAGCGCACGCAGCCGGCCGTGCTGTGCTCGGCGGCCAGCCCCTGGTCGGTCAGCATCTTTCCCACCGCCCGGTACATGCCGCCGAGATACTCCGGATCGACCGGCCTGGCTTCGGCCAGACAGGAATCGAGCAGGGGGCGCAGCGGCACCACCACGGGATAGACGCCAAGGGCTGCGGCGCGGCGGCAGCCGTCCAGGGTGACCTCCACATCCTCGCCCAGGCCCAGGATCACGTAGGTGCTGACTTTGTTGCGGCCAAACACGGCCACGGCAGCGGCAAAGGCCTCGAAATAGGTCTGCAAGTCCACTTCGGCCTTGCCCGGGGGCATGCGGCGGCGCACGGCCGGATTGAAACTCTCCACATGGATGCCGACGTCGGTGACGCCCATGTCCCGCAACCGGGCGTAGAGGCCCTGGTCGTGCAGCGGTTCGAACTGGATTTCCACCGGCAGTCCGGTGGCAGCCACAATGGCGGCGGCGGACCGGCCGAGATAGAGTGCCCCGTCGTCGGGGCAGGCGGTGGTGCCGGCGGTCAGGGTCACATGGCGCACGCCGTCGAGATCCCGGGCGGCCAGGGGTTGTCCCCAAGAGCCGGCCGGCGTATGGAGCCGTGCGCCGGGAAAAGTTCCATCCCCGGCGGCAAAGCAAGGCGGGAACCATGCGTATTGTGAAGTATCTGGGACAGCTTGGCATCCTGTGGGGCGTGTATCTTGCCGGCCGGTGGCTCACCGAGGCCCTGGCTCTGCCTGTGCCGGCCAATGTGGTCGGTGTGGTGCTCTTGTTTGCCCTCTTGTGTCTGGGTGTGGTCAAGCTTGATTATGTGGCCGAGACTGCAGACTTCCTGTTGCGCCATCTGGTCTTTTTCTTCATCCCCATTGCCGTGGGACTCATGGACTGGGGCGGTGTCTTTTACCAGTACGGATTCGTGCTCCTGGCCGCAGTGGTGGTCAGTTCGGTGCTGCCGTTTTTTGCGGTGGGCTTTTTGACCTTGTTTCTGCACCGCAGGAGAGCCTGAGATGGACAATCCGTTCCTGCTGGCAAGCTTTATTGTCCTGACCGTGGCCACGTATCTGGCCTGCCGGCGGTTGTATCTGACGGTCAACCACCCGTTGCTCAATGTCGTGGCCTTAAGCGCCGGCATCGTCATTGCGGTGTTGGTCGCCTGCGATCTGCCCTACACCGTCTACGCCCCGGCCCGCGACGTCATGACCGCGCTGCTCGGTCCGGCGACGGTTGGTCTGGCCGTGCCGCTCTATCGCCACCGCCGTCTGCTGCGCAGCCACGGGCTGGCCATTGTGGCCAGCGTGGGACTTGGGGCCTTTCTGGCCATGCTGTCGGCCGGGTTGATCGCCAGCCTGGGGGGACTGCCCCGGGAGGTGGTGGTCTCCATCCTGCCCAAGGGCGTCTCCATTCCCTTTGCCGTGGAAATTTCGCGGATTTATGAGGGGATACCGGCGCTGAGCGCCGCTTTTGTGGTGGCAACCGGCACTCTGGGGTCGCTTTTTGGCGGGTGGTTACTCAGCCGCGTCGGCATCGGCCATCCCGTGGCCCGGGGGTTGGCCCTGGGGACGGTGTCCCATGCCCAGGGCACGGCCACGGCGCTCATGGAAGGCGAGCAGCAGGGGGCCATGGCCGGGCTGGCCATGATCTTGGCCGGCATTTTCACGGCCGGCTTTGCGCCGCTGGTAGTGCGCCTGCTTGGCCTGCTCTGAGCAATTCGTGCCGGCGTTCCGGTCTGCCGACAGCTCCAAAAGCACGCTTCTCGAGGAATAAGAGCTACTCCTCGGGCTGGGAGCGGGGCAGGTAGATGCCGAGTTTTTTCAGCCGCGAGATCAGCGTCGTGGGATTGAGGCCAAGCAGTTTGGCCGCGCCACGATGGCCGTAGATCCGCCAGTTCGTGTGGCGCAGCGCCGCCTGCATGTTGGCTGTTTCCAGTTCGCGCAGTTCCTTTTCCGTCAGGATGCGTTCCGGCAGCGCCACACTCGCCGCGGTTGGCGCGCATTCCTTGGGGCCGCCCGGGCCATGGCCCAGTTCGAGCAGCACCTGATCGGCCTGGGCGGTGATCACCATACGCTCCACGATATTTTGCAGTTCCCGGATGTTGCCGGGCCAGTCGTAGGCGACAAGCCGGCCCATCTGCGGTTCAGTGAGCCGCACGAGAGGCCGGTTCATTTTTTTGCAGCTCAGCTTGATGAAATGATCGGCCAGGAGCGCAATGTCGATCTTGCGGTCCTTAAGGCTCGGCACCACCACCGGGAAGACCTGCAAGCGGTAGTAGAGGTCTTCGCGAAAATGGCCGGACTGGATTTCGGCGTGCAGATTCCTGTTCGTTGCTGAGATGATACGCACATTGACCTTGCGTACGGTCTCTTCGCCCACCCGCTGGTATTCGCCTTCCTGGAGCACGCGCAAGAGTTTGCTTTGCAGATAGATGGGAATTTCGCCCACCTCGTCGAGAAAAAGCGTCCCCCCGTCAGCTGCCTGGAAATAGCCGATACGGTTTTTGACCGCCCCGGTGAAAGCGCCCCGGGCATGGCCGAAAAATTCGCTCTCAAAAAGCTCCCGGGGGATGGCCGAGCAGTTGATTTTGATCATGGGCTTGTCGCACCGCTCGCTGTGGTTGTGGATTTCGCGTGCGATCATCTCCTTGCCCGTGCCGGACTCGCCGTAAATGAGCACGTTGGCGTCGGTGGGGCCGACCATGCGGATAACCTTGCGAATCTGCTCGATGCCTTCACTTTGCCCGATAATGCCTTTAAACGACTGTGCTTCGTTTATTTCCTCGCGCAGATAGGCGTTTTCCAGTTCGATCTGCTGCTTGAGGCTGTCAACCAGCTCAAAGGCCCGGGCATTGGCAATGGCGTAGGCCAGATGGTCGGCCACCATGCGCAGCATTTCCAGCGCCCCTTGTTCGAGCTGTTGGCGGGTGAAGACCGACAGGACGCCCAGGACCTCGTCGCGGCAGATCAGCGGCTGGCCGGCAAAGCCCACGATCTTTTCCCGCCTGACCCACTGTGGATCGGCCACCCATTTTTCATCAGGCTTGATTTCGAGGAGTTCAATGGGTTTGCCCGATTGGGCGATCTGACCGACCTTGCGGATGCCGATAGGGAAGCGGCTGAAGGATGAACCGGTGATCGTATCCCAGGTGGTCGGGCCGATGAGGGATTTTCCGGCGCTGGCTTTGAGGTGCAGGCAGCGGCTCTTGTCCGGGCACTGCCGGCTGTCCTTGCAGTTGGCGCAAAGGTCGCCGGGTTCGATGAGCCAGACCCGCACCATGGCCACGCTTGAGACCGCCGCCAGGGTGTCCACGGCGATCTTGAGGACCACCTCCACGCTGTGGTGCTGGGCCAATTCCAGGAGCAATTTCCTGACGTTGACGAATCCCAATATGGCCATGGCGGCGTTTTCCTTTTCTCACATCGATGCGGCGTCGGGTTCTCGGCCCTTGGCGGGTCTGCGCCCCTGGCCCTGCGGCGGCGTCGTTTCGATGGTTGCGACCAGCAAGCATACGGAGGGCAGGCGGCCGGGGTCAACGTTCCTCGCGGCGCAGTCGCCCCAGGGTTTCAAATATCCGGGACCGAAGCGCATTGACCGCCGCGTCAGTCCGTTGCCTGGGGCGCGGCAAATCAATGGGCACAATCTCCTCGATCCGGCTGGGCTTTGGCGTCATGACCACGATGCGGTCGCTTAAAAGGGCAGCCTCCTCGATGTTGTGGGTGACAAAGAGGATGGTGTCCCGTCGCTTGGCCCAGACGTCGATGAGAAAAGCCTGCATCCGGTTTCGGGTCTGGCAGTCCAGGGCGCTGAAGGGTTCGTCCATGTCCAGTACCGTGACCGCCGGCCGCCCGCCTGTCGCCGGATAGGTCTTGCCGAGATCGCGAATGGTCAGGGTCGCGGCCATGGTCATTGCCAGCGCATGAGTGGTTGGGAAAGGCGCTTCAGGCACCACTCCATGCCAAGCCCGATCAGGCCAATGGCAGCCATGCCGGCCATGACCATGTCGGTGCGCTGCAGATCCCGGGCGCTCATGATCATATAGCCCAGGCCGTAGCCCCCGCGCACGCCGATAAATTCCGCCGCGACCAGGGTCATCCAGGCGATGCCCAGGCCCACCCGCACGCCGGTCACCACCGAGGGCAGCGACCCGGGCAACAGCACCTTGCGCCACACCGCCGCCCGGCCGCAGCCCAGGACGCGTACCGCGTCCACATAGAGCGGATCGACGGCCAACCCCCCGGAACAGGTGGCCAGGACCACCGGAAAAAACGCGCCCGGGAAGATGAGGTCGGCCGCCGAGGCCAAACCCAGACCAAACCACACAATGGCCAGGGGAATCCAGGCCAGGGGCGGGATTGGAAGCGGGAGAGGCAGGAACGACCACAAAAAAAGCCCGGGTATGAACCGGGCCTTCTTGTTTGAGCGCAGCAGAGACTGGCCTGCTGCAGGCAGGCTTAGTTGCAACGCAGGGACGTAAACGAGACAGCGTACGGGGTCTGATCGGAACTGCCGAGTGTTGCACCCTGGCCGTTTTGCAGGCTGTAGGTGAAAACAATTTCATTCGTTCCGGCTTGGGCGTCAAAGGGCAGGGATTCTGACAATGTTGCGGTCAGCCAGGGTGTTGCCGGCAGGTTGTCGTAGCGTTTGACTTCCTGTCCGTTGATGGAAAGGACAACGCTTTGCCCTGGAAACGGGTTACTTATCGCAAACTCCAGGCGCATGGGTCTGGCCTGTTGCAGCGGGAAGGAGATACGCGACTCCGGGCCAACAGCCCAGCGCCATCGGCCGGCCGGATCGGATTCGATGTCCCGCAGACCGGTTGTTTGGACCGTTGCGTCCAGCGTCCGGGGATCAAAGAAATCACTGGCCGCCTCGACCCGGGGCGCTCCGGCCCGGACCCGGGCCAGGGGGCGTTTGTGCCCCGTGTTGTCGAGAAAACCCCTGGTCTCCAGCGTTTGCAGGATGTTGTTGGCGATGCGTTCATTGCCCTCAAGGCTGAAATGGCATTCGTCGATAAAGAGATCCTGACGGTCATACAGGGCGTCGGCCATGGTTACAAAGGCGGCGGTTTTGCTCTGCCCCCCGTCCCATTGCCCAAACGCATTGATGACCTGGCAGTAGAAGGCCGCCTTGCGATCAAAATATTCGTCGTTGGACGGTGGCTGGCTTTGGCATTGCTTCGGACCAAACTGCTTGAGCGGTTGCAGCACAGCCAGATAGCCGACGCCGAAGGCCTCGCAGACCTGGGACATCTTCAGGATGTTTTCCAGATAATTGTCCAGGGCGTTGGCGATGGCGACGTTGTTTCGCGGATTGGGTTCGATGGAGGGATAGTACGGCGGGCACTGGCTTTTCGTCTGGCTGGACGTGTCACCGAAATTGTCCCAGCGAAAGGCCGGCCAGCCGACCCGGCCATTGTAGAACATGATGTGATGGACATCATTGAATCCGTCAAGCGAGACAACGATATCCACATCCTGGCTTATGATGTCGTCGACCAGGACATTGAGTTCCTGGTTGGAGATATACGACAAGGCTCCGGCATTGATGTAGCTGACTTTTTTCCCTTTCAGGGCAATTTTCTGGGCCACTTTGGCAATGATGTCGTCTGCATTGGTGCCGGCTGAGCCCTGGAATGCGACAGAACCGCCGACCATGGCGATGCGGATTTCATCAGGACCCTTGGCGGACAGCTCCGGGGATTTGAAACCCAGGGCATTGGTGAAGGTTTCGCCGGAACTGTATTTGACATTGGGCTGCGGCTTGTATCCTGCGTAGGGATGCGGCTTTCGGAAGTCGAAGTCAGCCTGGTTCTTGGCCGCATCCGGAGCCTTGTTGCCCGCCTGTATTTCAAGGGAAGCCATTTGCTGCAGAAATTTTGAATCCTCTTTGCGGTAGATGGAGACAGTGAAGAAATTGAAAAATACTGCGACGCAGGCCGCGACCACGCCGACATTGAGGAGGACGATAATTGACCAGAGGTACGTACGCTTCATGATGTGCCTGTGTTTCCAATCGATGGGGGGAGGCGGGAACGAAGACCCCGGCCCGGCCTGCGGTCCGGGGCCGGGCGATCGCCTTGAAAAAAAGCCCCGGACATGCCGGGGCCATGGTTTCGGGCGGGAGCGTGTTAGCGCAGCACTTTTTTGACCACGGCCAGGAGCTGGTCCGGGGTGAACGGCTTGACAATCCAGCCGGTGGCCCCGGCGGACTTGCCCTCGGCCTTTTTGCCGGCCTGGGATTCGGTGGTCAGCATGACGACCGGAATGAACTTATAGGCAGCCTGGGCCCGAATGCCCTTGATGAGGCCGATGCCGTCGAGATTGGGCATATTGAGGTCGGTTATAACCATATCAATGGTGCCGGTGAGCTTGGACAGGGCGTCTTTGCCATCGCAGGCCTCAATGACGTCATAGCCCTCTTTTTTCAGCGTAAAGGCGACCATCTGCCTGACACTGGCTGAGTCGTCCACTGTCATGATGCGTTTAGCCATTTCGTCCCTCGTCGGAGAAGAAGTTTGTGAGTTGGGGCGTTTGGGTGAAACCGGAAACCCGGGCGGCAGCCAGGGCCGCCTGGGACATGGGGCCATGGCGGGTCAGGACGCCGCCGTTTTGTTCCAGGGTGATCGCCGTGGAGAGCAGCAGTTGCAGGAAGGTGATGTCGGCTTCCTCAACCGCAGAGACATCGAGAGCCAGATTGGGGGTCGTGGCCAGCGCTGCCAGCAGGGCGTCGCGCAGGGCGGCGGCGTGTTCCACGCTGCATTTCCCGGCAATGCCGAGCACGTGCGTCTTGCCATCCTCAAATTGGGTCAGTTCCATGGCCACTCCTCAAAAACCCGCCTACTGCGGGAGTGTACGAAAGGGTTCGCTTGCGTGCAAGCGGCTCTCTTCACGGGAACGCACGAATCGGACCAGTTGGGGCACATCCAGGATCAGCGAAATGCTGCCGTCGCCGTTGATGGTCGTGCCGGAAATCCATTTCAGATGTCGGTAGCAGTCGTCCAGGCTTTTGATGACGGCCTGCTGTCGGCCAATGACCCGGTCCACGCAAAAGCCAACCATCTCGCCTTCGGTCTCGGTGATCACCACACGTTCGTAGTCCGGTTGTTGGCCGGGAACGGCAAACAGTCGGCGCAGACTGACAACCGGCATCATTTCTCCCATGCGCTCCAGGGTTTCCACCGTGCGCACCGCATCAGCCACAAACCGTTCCTGGAATCCCCGCAGATTGGCCAGGGGGACGATGAAGGAATCGCCGCCCACCATGACGTTGAAGCCGTCAATGATGGCAAGGGTCAGCGGCAGCCGGACGGTGACGGTGGTTCCTTTGCCGAGGGCGCTGTCGAGTTCGACGGTGCCGCGAAGCGCTTCGATGTTGCGCTTGACCACATCCATGCCGACACCCCGGCCGGACACATCGGACACCTTGGCCGCAGTGGAAAAGCCCGGCAAGAAGATGCAGTCGAGCAGTTCCTTTTCCGAAGGTTCGGCATCCGCGGCAATGAGTCCGCGCTCAATGGCCTTGCGGCGTACCGCTGCCGAATCAATGCCGCGCCCGTCATCGTTTATGGTGAGCACCACGTTGCCGGCCGAGTGCATGGCCGAAAGGGTGATGCGGCCCCGCCGGGGCTTGCCGGCGGCTTCCCGGTCGGCCGGCGGCTCCAGGCCGTGGTCGAGGCTGTTGCGCAGCAGATGGACCAGCGGGTCCTTGATCCGGTCGATAACCGTCTTGTCCAGTTCCGTTTCGCCGCCATGGGCCACGAATTCCACATCCTTGCCGAGATTTTCGGCCAGATCGCGGGTCAGCCGGGCAAATTGGCTGAACACCGAGCCGATGGGCAACATGCGAAGGCCCAGGGCCACGTCGCGCAGGGTGTCGGTCAGGCGTTCGAGATCCTCGTCCACCTCGGTCACGGCGTCGAGGTCCCTGGCCTTGGCCGCCTGTCGCAGGCGGGATTGCAGGATAACCAGTTCGCCGACCATGCTGACCAGACTGTCCAGTCGGCCGGCATCCACCCGCAAGGTGGTCGCCGCGGCCACGGCGTGCTGCCGGGCCGGGGCGGCGACGCCGGGAGCGTTTTGGATCTTCTGGGCCTGGATGGTGCTTTTTGCCGTTTCGATGGTCGCCACTTTGGCGGCAAAGGCGGCTTCCAGGTGTCGCCGGACGGTATCGTCGTCGGCCTCATCCCGGCCCGCAAGGGTTGCCAGCAGTTCGTCGAGGTCGCTGCTGCGCAGGAGTCCGGTGTGGATGCGGGTGATGGAGATATCCGAGTCGCCCTCCACGAAGATGAAGACATCCCGCAGGTTTTCACTACTGCACGGCGTGCATACAAACAGGTCGAAAACACCGTAAACGGCCTCGGGGTCATAGTCGACATCGTCCAGGGCCGGGATGGGGCCGTGCCGCAGGACGCGGACCAGGCCCATGGTGTCCATTTCGGCCAAAAGGCGCACAGGGTCGTTGCCGGTATGCAGCATGGCTGGCGCAGGACGAAGGCGCACCCAGTAGATGCCGGGGGGGCCGGGTTGGGACGGGCAGGCGTATTCGTCGGTCTCGGCGGCGGCATGGGTGTGGGCGGTGGCCCCGGCCGTTGCAGCGCCATGGCTGCCGGCCGGCAGGTATGCGGCAAAGGAGGCGAGCAGGGTGTCGGAGGCCGTGCGCAATTCGGTCCCGGCACCGTCCCGGGGAGCCTCGAGCAAGGCCAGAATATGGTCTTTGGCCTCCAGGGTCAGAGTCAAAAGCTCCTTGGTCACGGGGAGTTCGCCCGAGCGTACCCGATCAAGGACGGTTTCCACATCGTGGGTGAAGCGCGAAATTTCGTCAAAGCCGAACATCGCGCCGCCACCCTTGATGGTGTGCATGGCCCGAAAGCAGGCGTCAAGGCGTTCCGAGTCGCCGGGGTTGGTTTCCAGTTCGAGCAGACCGCGTTCGAGTTCGCCCAGAAGTTCCCGGGTTTCTTCGACATAGAGTCCGATGGAGGGATCAATGTCCGTCATGGGCTGCCTCCATGGCGTCCGGTTTGACCGAGGGGCGGGTGTGCCCCGGCGTCTTAAAAGCGTTCAAACTGATCATCCTCCTCTTCCATGTCGATGGACAGGGCTGCGGCCTTGGACTTTGTCCCGGAAGCCTTGGGGGCGGACGGCTTCGCCGGGGTTGGCCTGCCCTTGCGCGAGGCCGTGACGGCCTTGGGACGGAGTTGGACCGGCCGCTGCATGGAGGTGTCGAGACGGAAGTAGGAGATGCTCGCTTGCAACTGTTCCGCCTGGGCGGAGAGTTCCTCGGAAGTGGAGGCCAGCTCTTCGGAGGCCGAGGCGTTTTGCTGGATGACCTGATCGAGCTGTTGCAGGGCCTTGTTGACCTGGGAGGAGCCGGTGGATTGTTCCTGGCTGGCGGCGTTTATTTCCTGGACGAGATCGGCGGTGCGCTGGATGTCGGGAACGAGTTTGCCGAGCAGTTCGCCGGCCCGTTCGGCCACGCTGGTCGAGGAGCGCGACAGCTGGGTGATTTCCGAGGCCGCAGCTTGGCTGCGTTCGGCCAGCTTGCGGACTTCGGCGGCAACGACGGCAAAGCCCCGGCCGTGTTCGCCGGCCCGGGCCGCTTCCACGGCGGCGTTTAAGGCCAGCAGATCGGTCTGCCGGGCGATTTCCTCGATAATCGAGATCTTGCCGGCGATTTCCTTCATGGCGGCCACGGCCTGGGTCACGGCCTGTCCGGATTCGCGGGCATCGCCGGCCGCCTTGATGGCGATGGATTCGGTCTGGCTGGCGTTGTCGGCATTCTGATGGATGCTGGAAGCCATTTCTTCCATGGCCGAGGAGGATTCCTCCACGGCCGAGGCCTGTTCTGTGGCCCCCTGGGAGAGCGATTCGGCCGAGGCGCTCATTTCCTCACTGCCTGAGGCCACGTTTTCGGCACCGGACTGCACCTCGCCCACGACATCGCGCAGGCGTTCGATCATTTCGAGCATACTGCGCAGCAGCACATCCTTGTCCGACCGGGGGACGACGGACACGCTGAGATCGCCGTCGGCCAAGCTGCCGGCCACCCCGGCGGCCATGCGTTCGGCCGCGATCATGCGGTCCATGGCCGTGAGCAGGGTGCCGATCTCGTCGCGGCTGTCGATAACCACAGCCACGTCGAGGTCGCCGTGGGACATGGCCTCGGCTACGGTGATGGCACCGCGGACACCGCGCAGGATGGCCCGGGTGATGATGACGGCAAACAGGATGCCAAGCAGCACGGCCGCAGCCGAGACGCCAAGGCTGGTCAGATTGGCCGTGCGGGCCTCGGCGGCCATGGCTTGCTGCTGCGCATCCACGGCGTCGTCAGCGATTTTGCCGGCCTTGTCGGCAGTGGCAGCCATGTCTTTGACCACGACCGCCTGGGCATCGGCCGCCTGGACAAAACCGTCCATCCGGTTTTTGTAGGTTTCGGCCTTGGCAATAAGTTCGACCATCAGGGCCCGGTCTTCGGCGGTGGCCAGCAGGGTCGATGTTTCGCGGGCGAGGGCAATGAGCTTGTCGAGGATGGAGCGGGCGGTGTCCATGTGCGTCTTGTCGCCCCGCCAGAGATAGTACAACACTTCGATGCGGGCGCGCAGGAACTGTTGCTCGAGGTCGGCGAGCTTGATACGTAGGCTCGCGAGCCGGCCGGCATTTTCCGCACCGGGATCAGCGGCCTTTTTTTGTTGGTCACCCAGCCGGCCAATCAGTTCCTCGGTAATCTTTTGCAGGGCATTCGCTGATTCGACAACAACTTTTAAAGTATCTTCCCTGGCCTTCTCACTTTCAAGGTAGCGTGAGAGCCCTGATTCATAGGCAGTTGCCGCTGCAACAAAATTCTCCATCCGCTCGATATTTCGAGGGTCCTTCAGACTGAGCTTGAGGGATTGGGCGCTTTCCCGGGCAGTGCCGATATGCTTGCGGAAGCTGTCGAGCTTGGCTGTGTCTTTGCTGTTGATAAAGTAGAGTATATCCAGCCGGGCGTTGGTGACGCCATCGCTGATGGCGTTGACCTTGTCCGCTTTATCAACTCGTGACAGTACGTCTCCAAGACTCATATATCCGATATAGGATACGATGATAGTGAACAGGATAAGCAGGGCGAAGCCTGATCCGAGTTTGAAGGCAAGTCCACGGTTACGAAACATTATATACTCCGGATTCGTGTTACAAGCGAAAGCCACAACTGTTCTTTCGGACGCGGTGACTTCTTTTCAAGCTCGACATCGCGGTTGCCACTGGCAACGCAGGGGGATTCGGAGCGTGTTGCAGACTATCTGAAGAAATCCTCGTCCGAGCCGATGGGAGCCGATTCGGGGGGCGTCGTTGTCTCATCGCCCATCATGCGGGACAGGTCCTGTATTTCATCGTTGGAAAAGACCTTGTCCACATCGAGAACGAGCAGGAAGCGGTCCCCGTGTTTGCCGATGCCCCGGATGAAATCGGCCCGCACGGCGGCACCCATGCGCGGCGGCGGATCGATGCGGTCGGTTTCCAGTTCCAGGACTTCCTTGACCGAGTCGGCCAGGGCTCCCATGACCGACAGGGTGTCCTCTTTTTTGATTTCCACAATGACAATGCGGGTGTTCAGCGTGCGTTCCACCTGTCCCAGGCCGAATTTCATCCGTAAATCCACCACAGGCACGGCACTGCCTCGCACATTGACCACTCCCCGCATGTATTCCGGGGTCTGGGGGATGCGGGTGATATCCGTGTAGTCGAGAATTTCCCGGACCGAGAAGATGTCGATGGCGAAGAGCTCGTCCCCGAGGGTTAACGTGAGAAAGCGCTGGCTGCCGTATTGGGCGTCCTGAGCCATTTGGTGCTCCCTTTGGTTCCTGCTCCGTGGCATGATTTGATATGAATGCTATCCACTTAGTTCGATACAGGTAATTCATGAGAAAGACAATGTCTTTATTCACATTTTGCATGTCATAGCTATGACGGCGCAGCGTTGCGCCAGGTGTCGGGTCGTCTTTTCGTCCGTTTCTTTGTTCTCCACTTTTCCGAGGTTTTCTTCTAGGCTGGCGGAAACCAGCGAGGAATCCATGCCCCCGAAAAACGCCACTGCGGCCGCTGTCGGCAAAACATTGGAAGAGAGGCGCGACCAGGCCCGTGAAGCGGCGCTTAAAGAGCTTAAAGCGCTGCGAAATGATTTGAACACTCTGGAGGCCGTCCTGACGGGGCGACGCCGGAAAGCTGATTTTTCCCCTTTTGATGTGGTGCACGGCGCTTTTGAAATCTTTCGCCATGCCGCTTCGGTTTTTGATGCCGAAGACATGCTGGCGGCCTGCGCCCGGGAACTCGATGCGGCCAAGGCCTTGGAATATCTCCAGCGTCATGGGGCCAACGAACTGGTCAAACCGGCCGGTTGGCACTGGATTTCGCCACGGGGCGAGATGCATTACCTCGGCAAGGCCGAGGAAACCGACAAGGCCGCTGAAAAGCTCGCCAGCCTGCTGCAGTCCGGCAAGCGGCCCAAGCGCCGGGACAAGCAGGCATCCTCCGAGGCCGACGCCGGGGATGGCCCGGCCGAGGCGGCCGCATCCCCCGAGGCATGATGGACGCGAAGGGTGCCATGTTGTTTCCCTGGCTGCGACATTTGGGTGCCGCGGGGCTGGTGTGTCTGGCCCTGGCCGGGTGTTCCGACGAACCGGCCAGGGACGGCGGACAGGGCGTGACCGGCAAGACGCCTGTGGTGCGCCCGGAAGATGTCTATGGTCCAAGCGGCGGTCGGGCGGCGGTCCTGGCCCCGGATTACCGGCAGGGCATGACGCCCGGCCTTGCCGCCGGGACTGTGCCGGCTGCCGGCCCGGACAAAACCCGTCCCGGGACGACGCCGGGCGATCCCGCAGCCGGACGCCTTGTTGCCGCCGGCCCGGCCGCGGGAGCCGGATCCGGGCCGGCCGCTCCTCTGGCTCCTGGCCTCGCTTCGGGCGGGGGCGGGGCCGGGGGCACTGCCTTGTCGCCTGCCCAGCCACCGGGCCGGGCCGGGGCTGAGATCCCGGCCGGCCAGCCGCCGGCGTCCGGGACACCTGGGACGGCTGGGGCACCTGGGGCGTCGGGCCGGGCTTCGACAGGATTTCCCGTGGCCGATTCCCGCCAGCTCGTGCTGGTGACGGCCGCCGATTTTCAGGCCACCCGGGGGACAGTGCAGCGCTTTGTCCGAAGCGGGCCGGGCGCGCCCTGGACCGAGGCCGGGCAACCCGTGCCGTGCCAGCTCGGCCGCAAAGGGCTTGGCGTGGGGCGCGGCCTTTGGCCGGGCCTTGCCGGCGGACCGGCCAAGCATCAGGGTGATGGCCGCACTCCGGCCGGACTTTTCGCCCTGCCCGCAGCCTTTGGCTATGCCGGGGCCGAGACGGCGGCGGCAGCCGGGGTCCGGCTGCCCTATATGGCCGTGACGGACCGCGTGTCCTGCATCACCGACCCGGCCTCACCGCTGTTTGGCCGGGTGGTCGGCCCGGATGAGCGGCCCGAGGGCGGGCTTCGCCAGGACCGCATGGTGCGCGACGACGGCGCCAACGCCTGGGGTGTGGTCATCGGGCACAACAACCAAAGCATTGATCCCGAAGGCGGGACCTGCCTGTTTGTCAACGTGCGTCCGGCCGGCGGCCCGCCAACCGGGGGCAGTATCGGCCTGGCGTCCGAACAGGCCGCCGCCCTGGCCGCCTGGCTCGATCCCGGGGCCAGGCCGCTTTTGGCCGTATTGCCCCAAGCCGAATACCGCTCTTTGGCCGCCGGCTGGGGGTTGCCGTAACTCACGCCTCGGCGTCGGAGGGCAGCCGGGAGAGCGGGGTATTGAGCGAAGCCTGGGTCAAGGCCATCGGCAGTTGCATGAGCGTCACCTGATGATAGCCGAGTTTCGGGCCCAGGAGGCCGTCGGTGACCGGCAGTCTGGCCTGAATGGTTGCGGCGGGTTGCGGGTCGAGGCCATGGGCGGCTGCGACTTTGGCGTAGGTGGCCCGGGTGTTGGCCAGTTCGGCTTCGGTTTCCCCGACAATGGGGAGGCCGTCCTCGCTTGTGCCGATGACCGGGTGGCTGTAAAAATCCTCCCAGGCGGCGCTGTGCCGGCTGCCTGTGGCGGCAGTTGGTGCGTCCGGGGCTGCGGCGACAGCGTTGTCGGCCAGGACCGAAGCAAACGGCGAGGAAGCCGCAGTCCCGGCGGCCTTGCCGGTCCGGGCCGGGGCGATGTCGCGGGCCAGGGCCAGGGTGCTGGCAATGGAGTCGGCGGAGACAAGCATGGCTGACCTCTCTTTTATTCGGGGATGCGGCAAAAAAATCCTGCCGGTGTAACCAAGCAAGAAATATTCCGTCAATTTTGAGGCAGGATGTGCCGAGCGGTGCCTGTCCGACCCCACAGGGAGCGGACAGGCCCGCGAAGCCGGCTGTTTTGCGGCCGGGACAGGGGGCGATGCCGCCTGTTTGGCCAAGACGAGCGAGGAGCGTGTCATGCCACGGAGTTTTGGCCGCGGATTCTGGATCAATTGCGCCCTGGCCGTCGGTTCGGTGCTGGTGGTGCTGGCCGCCCTGGAAGTCGGTTGCCGGTTGTTTGCCCGCCCGCCCCTGGACAGGACCGATCTCAATGTCGGCTGGGCCTCCATCGAGGGCCTGGGCCAGGTCGATCCGGTCCTCGGCTACCGGCTGCTGCCCGACCGGGCCGTGGCCGAATACGTCACCAACAACCTGGGCTACCGCGCGGCTCCCGTTGCCGTGCCCAAGCCAGAAGGCGTCTACCGTATTCTCTGCCTTGGCGGCTCAACCACCATCGGCAGCAACGCCGGGCACAATCGCTATACCTACCCGGCCATTCTCAATGACTTTTTTGCCATTGCCCTGGCCGGCACAGGCAAGACCGTGGAGGTCATAAACGGCGGTGTGTTCGGCTACCATTCCTGGCACAGCGTGCTGCGCCTCGAAGCCGAGCGCCGGCTCCTGGCCCCGGACATGGTGGTGGTCATGGACGGCATAAACGACGTCATGGCGGCCTACAACACCCCCACCCAGGCCCTGGAGCAGGGGCGGGAGCGGCTTTCGGACCGCCTTGGCGGCCTGGTCAACAAGCCTGGTGCGGCCGGAACAGAACCGGCTTTTGCTGCGCGCCGGCTGCTTGGGCAAAGCGCCCTGTATCGGACAAGCTCCCGGGTGCTGCCCGAAACCCTGGCGAAAACCGGCCTGTTTGCCGCCATCCTGCAACGAAAGCTCGACCTGTTCGGCTACGCCGCCAACATGGAACGGCTCGTGGCCGATGACACGGCCCACGGCGTCGAGACCATCCTGGTCAATTATCCCTGGATCGTGCGGCCCGATTCCACCCCGGCCATCGAACGAGGCCGCATTCCGTTTCCGCTCCAGGACAGCCACTACGCCGTCTACGGCTTCGGCCGCCAGGCCATTGCCGCCGCCAACCGGGCCGTGGCCGAAAAGACCGGCGTGCCCCTGGTCGATCCCCAGCCCCTCTTTGACCGGCTGACGGAAAATCCGGCCGCCATCGCCGACCTCTATTCCGACACCATGCATTTCACCCGGTACGGCAACTTCATCCTGGCCCAGGCCATCTATCCGCGTCTGGCCGAAGATCCGGGGCTGCAGCGATTCCTTGGGGGGATGCGGCTGCCTGCGGCCGGCGAACTGGCCGAACGCTTTCCGGAACTGTCCGACTGGCCGGCCCTTCGCCGGGAGCCGGACGGCAAATGGCGGCTGCTCGGCTTTGCCCCGGCCATGGCCGTTACAGGGGCGCAAAATCTGGTCGAAAGCATGGATGGGTCCTGGATTGTGGACCAGCCGGCCGATGCCGCAAAGCCGGCCCGGCTGACCCTGGTCCTGCTGGAAACGCCCCGGCAGGCCGGGCTCGTCGCCCTGCCGCGAAGCGCCTCCCCGCAGGATGTGGTCGCCATCGACCGGGTTGGGGAGGGGGGCCGGCAGCGTATTTTGACCTTTGCCGCCGAGACCCGGGGAGCCTGGACCCCGGCCCAGCGTCCTGTGGCGCTTGCCTTGCCGGCCGATTGCCGGGCCGGGGATGTCTTCGAGGTCACGCTGACCGGCAAGGACGCCCAACTGTGGCGTTTTGGCAGCCGTATCCTGTTCCCGGGCCAATTGCTGCTCGGGCCGTAGCCTTCTGGCGGATTCGGTCAGGACGGGGTGTGCGAGGCGATGATCCGCTCGATGATGGCAGTGGTGGACAGGCCCGGCGCCAGGGGCAGGCTCACCACCCGGCCGCCCCGGGCCGTGACCACGTCGCCGCCGACAATGGCCGAAACCGGCCAGTCGCCGCCCTTGACCAGCACGTCGGGCAAGACGGCCTTGATGAGTTCAAGCGGCGTGTCCTCGGCAAAAGGCGACACGAAATCCACGCAGGCCAGTCCGGCCAGGATGTAGGCCCGTTCGGCTGCGGGCGTCACCGGCCGGCGCGTGCCTTTGAGGCGGGCCACCGAGGCGTCGTCGTTAAGGCCGACAACAAGCAGGTCGCCCAGGGCCCTGGCCCGGGTCAGCACGTCCACATGGCCGGCGTGGAGCAGGTCGAAGCAGCCGTTGGTGAAGACGACCGTGCGGCCCGGCCGCAGCCGGGCGATGGCGGCGGCCAGGGCCGGGCGGGCCAGGATTTTTTCGTGCTCAAATGTCATGGCGTCTGCGGCGCAGGCGTTCCTGGCGGCCGAAAAAGACCAACTCCAGCCAGTCCAGGCCAAAAAGGAGCGTTTCCTCCTCGTCGGCCATGATGCGCTCCTGGCGGGCGGCATCGACTTCCACGAGATTGAAGATGCCCATCTTGCCGATCAGGTTCCGGAATTCGTCGGGCAGATACTGGGCCAGCCAGACCATCTGGATCTGCTTGGGCGAAAGCCCGACGCCCTTGCCGCGGGTGAGCGCCATAAGAAACATGTAGCGGTCGTTAAACCGGTTGTAGACGGCCAGATCCTGGTCCGTGAGCCAGCCGGCGCTGCTCCAGTCCCTGGTTTCCTCAAAACCCTGGCAATGCGGCTCGCGCACCACGAAAAACTGTTCGATGACCGCGCCGTCGTCGTCGAGTTTGGTGGCCCGGCCCAGGGGATAGGTGCGGCAGGCCCCGGGGCGGTCGCCATATATTTTGCAGCCCTCGGGCGACACAAAGGGACAGCGCTTCTGGCGTTCCTCGCGCATCTTGAGATGCAGCATGGGAAAGCCGGTGTCCGGTGCTTCGAGGCGACTGGCAAAGTGGTTGATGAGATCGGCCGGCGACACGCCAAGGGCCCGGCGCAGACGCAGGGCGTCATAGGGCGTGAGCATAAGCGTCAGATCCGAGCAACAGGCGTTAAAGCACGGCACCTCGGGATGGCAGGCAAACTGGAAGGTCTCGCCGGCTTTCAGCTCCGGCAGGGATTTGAGAAACGCTTCAGTGGCGTCGGCCTCGTTTTCAGCCAGGGCGGAGTTTAAGTCTTTCATGGCGGCAATGCTCCTTGGCAGGAGCCTTTAGCGCCCCTCGCCGCCCCTTGGCAACCGGCCAGGGCGCCGGCGCGCCTTGACAGGGCCTTTGAAAACGGGGACTTTGAAGCAATCGGCCATGGGCTTAATGTTCGTGCCCGGCCATTTGACGAGCCGCCGGCGCGGGTCAAGGGACCCTTATTCCCGCCCAACGGCCAAGCTCACGCGCAGCGGACGGATGTGACTCGCACCGCGCGCCGGGGACAGGATGCTGCCGGGTTTTTCCTTGCGCATAACCAACCGTCTGCTGGAACTGGACCGCGTGGCCGATGCCGTGGAAGCCTTTGGCGAGGCCCATGGCCTGCCGGCCAAACTGCGTTACCAGATTCGCCTCGTCCTGGATGAGCTCCTAACCAACACCATCAGCTACGGCTACCCGGACGACGGCGAACACACCATCCACGTGACCATGGCCCAGGACGGACGCCGGCTGCGCTTTGTCCTGGAAGACACCGCCCGGCCCTTCGATCCGCTGACGGCCAAGACTCCCGATGTCACCGCCGCTGCCGACGCCCGGCCCGTAGGCGGTCTGGGCATCCACCTGGTGCGTGCGATCATGGACCGTGTGGCCTATGAACACGTGGGCGGGATCAACCGCCTGCTGCTGGAAAAAGATACCATCTGACACACACAAAGGGGGCGATATGCAACTGGTGGAGAAGGAGAGCGGCGAAGTGACGGTGCTGGAGCTTGGCGGCAGGCTCGACAGCAATACGTCCAAGGTCCTGGAAGACAAGGTGATGGAGATACTCGGTCAGGGCAAGAAAAAAGTGCTCATGGATTTCAGGGACGTGGATTACATCAATTCCACGGGCCTGCGGGTGCTGCTTTTGGCTTTGCAGCAGCTTAAAAAGATCCAGGGACGCCTGGTGCTGTCATCGATCAAGGACTACATGAAGGAAGTCTTTGAAATATCGGGATACACTGAGATTTTTCCGATTTTTACGACCCAGGAAGAAGCCCTGGCCAATTTTTCCTGAGGCCTGGGGGAGGTCGTCGTGATGCGTAGACGTTTTGCCGGGCCGGGCCGGACGGTCCTGGCCGTAGTGCTGGCCTTTGTCCTCGTGGCGGCTGCCCGGGAGGTTCGGGCTGCCGACGGACCCGACTCCCTGGCCGGGATCAAACTCGGCCAGACCGTGGAAGAACAAGCCGGCAAGCTCATGTCCGCCGAGGCGGATCGGGCCTTTCATCGGCCCTATCTCGGCGTCATGCCCGTGGCTGAACTCAAGGGCTATCGCAGCGGCTATGTGGACTACGGCCTGTGCGCCGCCAAGGGGCGGGTGGTGCGCATCAAGATGAACTACGCCGACGATTCCCTGCAGTTCTTTGACCGCATCCTCGAGGCCCTCAAAAAGCGCTACGGCGAGCCCAAGGAATGGCGCGGCAATGCCTTTGGCACCCTGCGCACCTGGAAATGGAGCCTCAAATCCAAAGACGTCGGCCCGGTTAGCCTCATTCTCATGCACTATGTCGGCGATGACGGGGCCTTTACCGACGGCAATTCCATCCGCATCGCGGCCACGGATCTGGTCCGGGCCGAAGAGGTCTGCCATTCCGGCCCGGCAGACGGGAAAAAGGGCCAGCCGGTTCCTGCCGATGCCGGCGGCATCGACGCCCTGGGACTGGACTGGTTTTTGCCGCGCTGACGCCGGCGCACACGGGAGCCCTGTGACCACCACCTTGCTCGAAACGCGTTATCTGGCCCTGCAGGCCGAGTTGTCGGGACATCTCGGCCGGCTGTGCGAGTTGCTTGCCCATTGCGGCCGGCCGGAAGCGGCCGCTACGGCGCAGGCGCTTATGGCCCATGCGGCCGAGCCGTTTCTCTTTGTGGTGGTTGGCGAGGTCAAGGCCGGCAAGAGCAGCCTCATTAACGCCCTGCTCGGGACAACGGTCACGGATGTGGCCCCGGACCCCTGCACCGACCGCATCCGCATCATCGGCCGGGGCGGGACGCCGGGCGAAACCGAGGCCGGGGGACTGGTGGTGCGGGTGGCTGTCGACAGCCCGCTGCTTAATGGCCTGTCCATCGTCGACACCCCGGGCGTGGACAGCATCATCGACCGCCACCAGGAAATCACCGAGCATTTCATCCCCCGCGCCGATCTGGTGCTGTTTTCCTTTTCCGCCCTCAATCCCTATTCCCGCTCGGCCTGGGAATTTTTCGATCTGGTGGCCGACACCTGGGGCAGAAACGTGGCCTTCGCCCTGACCATGGCCGATCTGGCCAGCCCCGAGCAGATCGCGGTCAACACCGGCCGGCTGCGGGAACTGGCCCGCGACCGGGGGATTGCCGAACCGACGATCTTTCTGGTGTCCTCGGTCAAAAGCCAAAGCGACGCCGAGGCTGGCGGCATCGAGGCCCTTCGCCGCCACATCCGGGAGCTCACGGCCGGCGGCGGGCATTTCGCCGGCAAGCTCGATGCCACGAGGCGATCGGCTCTCCATCTGCTGGACGAGCTTGGCCGGATGCTCGATGGCCGGATGCAGGAACTGGCCGCCGACGAGACCGAGGCCGGGCGCATCCGCAATCGTCTGGACGCGGCGCGCCACGCCGCCGGGCGCGAGGCCGAAGTGCTGCGCACCCGGGTCGAGGCTGCCTACGCCCGGCTGGCCGGGGAGTTCGAGGCAGCCTTTGCCGCCGAGCTGACCCTGTCCGGGATGCTTGGCCGCTCCATCACCGGCCTGTGGCGGCGCGGCAAGGGCGGCGGCGGCCCGTCGGCCCGCCTCAAGGAACTGGGCGAGGCCTTTGCCCGGGATCTGGAACGCGAGGTGGAGTCCATCGCCACCCAGGGCGCGGCCCATATTTTCGAAAGCGTGTCCGGCTATGCCCGGATGCTCCTGGACGAGCTGCGGCTGCGGCGGCTGGCTGCGGCTGCCCCCGAGGGCGATCCCTTGTCCGGGGAGCGCGACCGGGTTCTGGCCGAGGTGGCCGGCCGGGTGGAATCGCTCCTGGCCGAAGGCGGGCCCATGGCCGGCATTGATCCCAAAACCGTCGCCGCCATGGACCCGCGGGCAGCCATGGGCGGGGCGTTGGTGGTTTTGGGCACCATCTTTGCCGTGTCGGTCAAAAGCGCGGTCATCGACGTCACCGGCGGCGTGGTGGCGGCCCTGGGAGCCTTGCTGGCCGGCAGCGCCCTGTACTGGCAGCGGCCAAGGCTCCTGCGGGAGATGCGCCGGCGGCTGGCCGTCGGCGGCGAAACCCTGCGTCAGGAACTGAGCGAACGCCTGTCCGCCCGCCTGGATCGGATTTTCCGCGAATTGGCCAGCCGGTTTGCGCCGTTTTTTGCCGACATCACCACCCGCAGCCAGACCCTGGCCGCCTGCCGCAGCCGACAGACCGAACTGGAAACGACCCTGCGCGATTTTATGCCGCGCGAGGCGGGTCGGGAATGAGAAGGGGGAGTGCCTCCGGCGGCCGGGGGGG
>NZ_MLBG01000021.1 GCF_001936595.1 Desulfovibrio sp. DV | reverse complement strand
CTGGACCGTGATCAAAGGGGAATCCACGCCCTTTGTCATGGAAATCCCGCCCTATCGCCTGCCCACCCTGCGCGGCGTGGTCTCCCACACCCTGGAACGGGTCTGGCAGTACGTCAAAAAGGCCGGCACCGTGATCCTGGCCGTGTCCATCCTCATGTGGGCGGTGATGACCTTCCCCAAGCTGCCCGAGGCCACCGTGGCCGGGTTTGACGCCCAGCGCGAACAGGCCGTGGAGCAGGTCAAGGCGGCCAATCCCGAGGCCACCGAGGAGTCGCTGACGGCGCTGGCCGAGGACGCCACCAAGCAGATCGACGACGTCCAGACCGAGGAGGCCCTCAAATACTCCGTGGGCGGCCGGATAAGCGAATTCGTGCGCCCGGTCACGGACCAGGCCGGCTTCCCCTGGCAGGCCAACGTGGCCCTGCTCGGCGCGTTCGCGGCCAAGGAGGTCTTTGTCTCCACCATGGCCACTGCCTATTCCATGGGCGAAGTGGACCCGGAGGAGTCGGAGTCGCTGAGTGAACGTCTGGCCGCCGACCCGGCCTGGACCCTGCCGGCGATCCTAAGCGTCTTCACCTTCATGCTGCTCTACACGCCCTGCATGGTCACGGTGGTGGCCATTGCCAAGGAAACCAACTGGAAGTGGGCCACCTTCTCGGTCTTTGGGTCCATGACCTTTGCCTTCATCATGGCCGTGGCCGTCTACCGCATCGCCGGGCTTTTTGCCTGACGTTTCGACCTGACGGCCCAACGACGCAAAAAGCGCCCGGGGAGATGCTCCCCGGGCGCTTTTTTCCGTTTCGGCTGCCCCTGTCATCAACCGACCGGATGATCAGCCCGCGCCAAGCCCCCTTTCCAAACTTCTCCCGTTGCAGGGGTCCGGGGGGATCATCCCCCGGCCGCCGGAGGCATCTTCTGCCTTCTCCTTTCCCTTTATCCTAACGAAATACAACCGTTTTGTTGCCAAAAACGATAACCCGGTCTTCGAGGTGCCAGGTGACGGCCCGGGCCAGTACGGTGCGTTCCAGTTCGCTGCCCATGCCCTTGAGGTCGGCCACGCTGTGGCGGTGGGTCACCCGGGCCGTGTCCTGTTCGATGATCGGGCCGGCGTCGAGTTCGGCCGTGACGTAGTGGGCCGTGGCCCCGATGAGCTTCACACCCTTTTCGTGGGCCTGGCGGTAGGGGTCGGCCCCGACAAAGGCCGGCAGGAAGGAGTGGTGGATATTGATCACCCGGGTGTCGTAGGGGCGCAGGAAATCGGCCGACAGGACGCGCATGTAGCGGGCCAGCACCACGAGATCGATGTCCGGGCCGAGCAGCTCGGCCATGCGGGTTTCGGCCTCGGCCATGCCGCCGTCGCCGACCGGCACGCAGTGGTAGGGCACGCCGAAGCGTTCCACGGCCTCGCGCGGGTCCTCGTGGTTGCCGATGACCATGGCCAGTTCACAGGGCAGCTCCTGGCGGGTGTAGCGCCACAGCAGTTCCATCAGGCAGTGGTCGTGGCGCGAGACCAGGACGGCCGTGCGCTTGGGTTCGTCGGAGTACGACAACCGCCAGTCCATGGCGAACCGGTTGCCCACCACCTCGCCGAAGGCGGCCTCCAGGGCGGACCGGGACACATCCATATAGGGCGTGTAAAATTCCAGGCGCATGAAAAAGGTGCCGCCCTCGGGGTCGGTGGAGTGCTGGTCCAGGTCGATGATGTTGGCCCCGTGGGTGTACAGAAACGTGGTGACAGCAGAAACAATGCCGGGTCGATCCGGGCAGGTGATGCGCAGGCGGGCGGTTGCGGCCATGGATTTGTGTCCTTTTAGTGAGTCTGGCCCGGGAAAACCGGGAAAAAGGGCATAACGCAGAACGGTTTCGGAGGCCAGACCGGTATCGCCAAATATTATTCGGACAATATTGTCAAAAGCCGCAAATTATTTTACTGAAAGGCCGCCTGGGCGAGCGCGCCCCCGCTTCGAGCGCGCCAGGGCCGAAGGGAAGCCGAACTTACCAAACGCTTTTTGCGAGGTACTTTTATGATCATCGGGATTCCAAAAGAAATTAAGACCCTGGAAAATCGCGTGGCCATGACCCCGGGAGCGGTGGAAACCCTGGCCCGCCGCGGCCATGCCGTGCTGGTGGAAACCGGGGCCGGCCTGGGCTCGGGACTCACCGACGAGCAGTATGCCGCTGCCGGGGCCAAACTGGTTGGCGCCGCCGAGGCCTGGGGCGCGGACATGGTCATCAAGGTCAAGGAACCTATTGCCTGCGAATATAAATATCTGCGCAAAGGCCTGCTTCTTTTCACCTATCTCCATCTGGCGGCAGACCGGGCGCTGACCGATGCGCTGCTGGCTTCGGGCGTCGCGGGCGTGGCCTACGAAACGGTGCAGCTCCGCGACGGCACCCTGCCGCTGCTCGTGCCCATGAGCGAAGTGGCTGGCCGCATGGCTCCCCAGGTGGGGGCCCATGCCCTGGAAAAATCCCAGGGCGGACGCGGCGTGCTGCTTGGCGGCGTGCCGGGCGTGCCCCAGGCCTCGGTGGTGGTGGTCGGGGCCGGCGTGGTCGGTTCCAATGCGGCCAAGATCGCCGTGGGCATGGGCGCGCAGGTGACGGTCCTTGACGTCAACCACGCCCGGCTCCAGTACCTCGACGACATCTACCAGGGCCGCATCGTGACCTCGGCCAGCAACGAGGCCAATATCCGCAAGGCCGTCACCTACGCCGATCTGGTCATCGGCGCGGTGCTCATCCCCGGAGCCAAGGCCCCGCATCTGGTCACCCGGGACATGCTGCCCACCATGAAGGAAGGCTCGGTCATCGTGGACGTGGCCGTGGACCAGGGCGGTTGCGTGGAGACCATAAAGGCCACCACCCATGCCGCCCCCACCTACGTCATTGACGGGGTGGTCCACTATGGCGTGGCCAACATGCCGGGAGCCGTGCCGCGCACCTCCACCTACGCCCTGTGCAACCAGACCCTGCCCTATGCCCTGAAGCTGGCGGCCAACGGCCTTGGCGCGCTGCGCCTGGACCCGGCCCTGGCCGCGGGACTCAACACCGTCGACGGCAAGCTGACCTATGCCGGCGTGGCCGAGGCCTTTGGCCTGGAACTCACCCCCCTGGCCGCTGTTTTGGCGTAAATTTCCAATGGTTCCGGCAGCTCCTTGCTATTTGGGGCTGCCGGAATTTCACAAAAATGTTGCATAACCCGGAACGGGGGATTCCCTTCGGGGGAAAGTTGAGGTATTGCCACAGCACTAAGAGTACCCGTGTAAGTACTTGAAATTGACTGCAAACAGGAGGCGTGCATGAAAAGGTCCTGGCTGATTGCCCTTTTTTGCGTTCTCGGGCTGGCTGCGCCGGCTCTGGCGGCCGACACCATCAAACTGGGCTTCAATATCCCGCTGACCGGCGATATCCCGGACGTGGGCGAGTCGTCCAAGAACGCCGCTGAGATGCTCAAGAAAAAAGTCAATGATGCCGGCGGACTCAAGGTCGGGGACAAGAGCTACAAGGTCGAGTTCATCTACGAGGACAACGAGTCCAAGGCCGAATCCGCCCTGTCCGCCACCCGTAAGCTGATCACCCAGGACAACGTGCTTGGCATGGTCGGCCCCCAGTCCAGCAAGCAGGCCGTGCCCGCCGCCGAGGCCGCCAATGAGCTGAAGACCCCCATGATGGCCCCCTGGTCCACCAACCCCAACACCACCAAGGGCCGGCCCTTCGTCTTCCGCGGCTGCTTCCTGGACACCTTCCAGGGCCCCACCGCCGCCAAGTTCGCCACCGAGGAATTCAAGGCCAAGAAGGCCGCGGTCCTCTACGACATCGCTTCGGACTACCCCAAGGGACTGGCCGAAGATTTCAAGGCCGCTTTCGAAAAGATCAACGGACCCGGCTCCGTGGTGGCCTTTGAGACCTTTACCACCAAGGACGTCGACTTTTCGGCCCAGCTGACCAACATCGCCAAGTCCGGCGCCGAGGTCCTGTTCGTGCCCCAGTACTACAACGAAGTGCCGCTTATCGTGCAGCAGGCCAAGTCCCTCGGCTTTAACAAGCCCGTGCTCGGCAGCGACTCCTGGGGTTCCGGCGACCTGATGGGCCTTTGCGGCGACACCTGCAAGGGCTTCTTCTTCGTCACCCACTACGCCGCCGCCGGCGCCAAGGGCGCGACCAAGGAATTCATCGACGCCTACACCACCCAGTACAAGAAGACCCCGGACGACGTGGCCGCCCTCACCTGGGACAGCGCCAACCTGATGCTGGCCGCCATCCAGTCCATGGGTGCCCTGTCCGGCGACATGGCCAAGGACCGCGAAGGCCTCATGAAGGCCATGGCCGGCATCAAGAAGTTTGAAGGCATCACCGGCGACATGTCCTACCCGGCCACCGGCGACCATGATCCCATCAAGTGCGCCGTGGTCGTCAAGATCGACGACGCCGGCAAGTTCGCCTTCTACAAGTCCGTGTGCCCGTAAGCCAATCGATTCCGATCTGATCCAGCGCGCAGCCCGGGCCGGCCCGGGCTGCGCGCCCCCAACGTTGCGTCACAAGGGGGTCCGCGTTGCTGCAAAGTTTCCTGCAAAACATCCTAAACGCCCTGCAGTGGGGGAGTTTTTATTCCCTCATCGCCCTGGGCTATTGCCTGGTCTACGGCGTTTTGCTGCTGATCAATTTCGCCCATGGCGACATTTTCATGGTCGGGGCCTATCTGGCCTTTTTTGTGAGCATGGTGCTTCTTGGCAAGTACGGAGCCATTTCCGGCCTGCCGGGCTGGATGGTGCTCTCCCTGGCCGTGCCGCTCACCATGATCCTCACCGCCGTGGTCGGCGTGACCCTCGAACGCATCGCCTACCGGCCGCTGCGGCGCAAAGGCGTCAACCGCCTCTACGTCGTCATCACGGCGCTTATGTGCGGGCTGATCCTGGAAAACGGCAACCTGGCCCTGCTCGGCGCCAGCCGCAAAAGTTTTCCCACCCTGATTCCCATTCAGGTGTACGATTTTTACGGCGTCACCGTGACCAACCTCAAGCTCATGGTCATCGGCGTGGCCATCCTGTCCTTTCTCCTGCTCCATTTCATCGTCACCCGGACCAAGATCGGCATGGCCATGCGGGCCATCTCCTATGACCGTTTCGCCGTGCCGCTCATGGGCATTCCGGCCGACACGGTCATCGTCTTCACCTTTGTCCTGGGTTCGGGCTTTGCAGGACTGGCCGGGCTTTTCTTCGCCATGACCTACCCGGTCATCGACCCCTACATGGGGGCGCTCATTGGCTGGAAAGCCTTTATCGCGGCGGTCGTCGGCGGCATCGGGTCCATTGCCGGGGCCTTTGCCGGGGGATTTCTGCTGGGATTCGTGGAGATCATGGTCGTGGCCTTTTTCCCGTCCACCTACCGCGATCTGATCGCGTTTTCCATTTTGCTGCTCATCCTGTCCATTCGGCCGACCGGGCTTTTCGGCGTCGCCCGTCGGACAAAAATCTAAGGCCGGAAAGGGGGATACCGCATGAAGCGTTTGACTGTTCCCGCCCTGCTGGCCGTCCTGTTCGGGGTGCTGCTGTGGGTCTCGATGACCGGGATCCTGAACTCCTATTGGCAGTCCGTGCTGATGTTTATGGGCGTCAATATCATCCTGGCCACAAGCCTTAACATCATAAACGGCAACATGGGCGAGTTCTCCTGCGGCCACGCCGGCTTCATGGCCGTCGGGGCCTACGTTTCCTCGCTTATTTCCGTGGCCCTTTTCACCAAAAGCTCGGTCTTTGGCGACCCGCTCCTGTCGCCGGATCTGGCGGTGTGGCTTTTCCCGCTGGTCCTTCTGGCCGGGTCCCTGGCCGCCTCGGTGGTGGGCCTGCTCGTGGCCATCCCATCCTTTAAAACCCGCGGCGATTATCTGGCGATTATCACCATTGCCGCCAGCTACATCGTCAAATCCACCATCGAGAACATCGGGGCCATCGGCGGGGCCAGAGGCTTCATGGGCATGAGCGGCGTCATGAACGCCATGAACGACACGGCCAAACTGCCCTGGATCCTCATCTGGGTGTTCCTGGGCACGGTCTTTTCCGTGTGGTTCATCCGCCGCTTCATCTACTCGACCTTTGGCAAGGGCGTGGACGCCATCTGCCAGGACGAGATTGCCGCCGAGATCATGAGTGTGAATACCGACCGGGTCAAACTCGTGGCCTTCATGGTGTCCTGCGGCCTGGCCGGCCTGGCCGGCGGGCTGTTTGCCCACATCCTCGGCTACGTCAACCCGGGCACGTTTACGATTTTAAAATCCACCGAGATCATGGTCATGGTCTATCTCGGCGGCATGGGCTCGATCTCCGGCTCGGTGCTGGCCGCCATCGTCATGACCCTTCTGATCGAATACCTGCGCGACGCCTTCGGCTTTATCAACACCTTCCTGCACTATATCTCGATCATCCCGGATTCCTACGAGGTGACGCAGGTCTGGAAGTGGGTGCTGATTCCGCTGCTCCTGGTGCTGCTCATGCAGTTTCGGCCCGAAGGCATCATGGGACGCCGCGAACTGGCCGATGTGTTCCCGGGGCTCCGTAAATTCTACAAGTTCAAGGGGTAGGCCGTGGCGCTTTTGGACGTTAAGGAAATGACCCAGTACTTCGGCGGGCTGTGCGCCGTGTCGGAGTTTTCCGTGTCCCTGGAGCAGGGCCAGATGGTGGCCCTGATCGGTCCCAACGGCGCGGGCAAGACCACGGTGTTCAACCTTGTCAGCGGCTTTTACAAGCCCACGCGCGGCGAGATCATCTTCAAGGGGCAGTCCATCAAGGGCCTTAAACCCCATCAGGTGACCTCCTGCGGCATCGCCCGCACCTTCCAGAACATCCGGCTGTGGTTCGAGATGACCGTGCTCGACAACATCCGCATCGCCCAGCACCATGCCCTGGGCTACGGCCTGTGGGACTGCTTCCTGCGCACGCCGCGCTACATGCAAAGCGAGCGCAACATCGAAGACCATGCCATGGACGTGCTCACCCGCCTGGGCCTTCGCGACGTGGCGCATGAGCTGCCCAAGAACCTGCCCTACGGCGTGCAGCGGCTGGTGGAAATCGCCCGGGCCTTGTCCATCAAGCCGGCCCTGCTCATGCTCGACGAGCCGGCCGCCGGACTCAACTCCTCAGACGTCGAGGGACTGATCAAGCTGGTCGGCGATATCCACAAGGATTACGGGCTGGCAGTCTGGATGATCGAACACCAGATGGACGTGGTCATGTCGCTGTGTTCGTGGATCAAGGTCATCGATTTCGGGGCCACCATTGCCGACGGCACGCCGACGGCCATCCAGAACAACCCCGACGTCATTAAAGCCTATCTGGGAGATGATACAATCTGATGCTGCTCGAAGTCAAAAACCTCCGGGTCAAGTACGGCAACATCGAGGCCCTGCATGGCATCTCCTTCCACGTCAACCGCGGGGAGATCGTCACACTCATCGGGGCCAACGGTGCAGGCAAGACCACGACCCTTTTGTCCATCATGCGTCTGCCGCCCCCCGAAGCCCCCAAGGTGGTGGAGGGCGACATCCTGTATGAGGGCAAATCCATCCTCGGCATGGAACCCCATGACGTGGTGCGAAAACTCCATATGGACCTGTCCCCCGAGGGCCGGCGGATTTTCGGCAACCTGACGGTCATGGAGAATCTGGTGCTGGCCACTTACGCCCGCAAAGACGGGGACGAGATCATTGCTCGGGACCTTGACCGGGTGCTGTCGCTGTTTCCCCGGCTGTCCGAACGGCGCAAACAGCGCAGCGAATCGCTCTCCGGCGGCGAACAGCAGATGCTGGCCGTCGGCCGGGCCATCATGACCGGGTGCGACTTCATTTTGCTCGACGAACCGAGCATGGGCCTGGCGCCGCTTCTGATGTACGAGATGTTTCGCACACTCAAAAAACTCAACGAACTGGGCCTGACTATCCTCCTTATCGAACAAAACGCCAAGGTGGCGCTCAATTTCGCCCACCGCGGCTACGTGCTCGATACCGGCGAGATCAAAACCTCGGGCACGGCCGAGGAACTCAAGCACGATCCGGAAGTGAAAAAGGCCTATCTCGGCGGCTGAGCCGCCACCCGGAGAACGCCGCTGCGCCCGGCCGGGAATTTCCCGGCCGGGCTTTTTTGGGGCTGGCCCGATTGTTGCGTGTAACCTGCGGCCGACTGATTGCGTCGGCTGTTTTTACCCGACATGAGAGTGTGTTGGGTCAAAAAACGGCATGGCATTTGCCATACGTTGCCTGGGGAGCGTACCGCCCGGCAAAATTTTCCCGCCCCCAGGAGGCCAGGACATGAGCGTCCAATCCATAGGGCAAGACACCACCAACAGTTGGCTCAGCCAGCTTCTGGCCAGCTACGGCCAGCAGACAGCCAGCAGCCAGTCGTCCATTTCCAGCCTGCTTGGCCTAAGCGACACGACCAGCGATGCCTCGTCGGCAACTTCTTCCGGGTCGACCAGCAGCACCGGGTCCAGTGTCGGTACCTTCAACGACATTTTAACGGCCCTGTTGTCCGGGAACAGCTCGCTGTCCTATGACATGTCGACCGGCACCCTGACTGATCTGGGTTCATCCACCCAGGCCGGCGATATGTCATCGCCCATGGAGGGCAGCGATGGCCTGACCCGCGAGATAAGCGAGACCCAAAACGACGACGGCAGCCTGTCCCGGTCCGTCACCGTGACCGATGCCGACGGCAACGTGGTCGGCACCGAAAAGACCACGCAAAACGCCGACGGCAGTTTCAGTTCGATCATCACCATGACCGACCCGGGCGGCAACACCTCCACCCGCACCATCACCGGCGAAAATACCGACGACGGCGGGTTCTCGGTGTCGAGCACCCTGACCGACGCCAACGGCAACGTCCTGGAGTCAGGGCTTGAGCTGACAGCCGCCGATGGTTCCACCACCTACAGCGTGACCCGCAACGCCCCTGACGGGACGAGCATGACCGAGTCGGAGTCCTACGACGCCGACGGCAACCTGGTGAGCACCAGCACGTCCACGACCGTGGCCTCGAGCACAAGCGATTCCTCGACCACGGCTTCCGGTTCGGGCACGGCGTCATCGAGCTCGTCAGACAGCGCCAGCAGCGCTTCCGGAAGTTCGGACAGCGAAGAGACGACCACCACCGTGACCACGGCCTTTACAGCCAAGGGCATGGAGCAGACCACCACGGTGACTGATGCCGACGGAAATATCGTCAGCCAGAGCGTCAAGGACATTCCGTTCTCCTCGACAGCCGACGGGGAGTCCTACGGGGCCACGGAGGGCAGCAAGGATGGGTTGTCGGGCCTTATTGGCCAGTATGCCGCCAATCGCTATGGAACCAGCCGCTACGCCGCCCAGGAGGCCGCCATGAACCTGGGGGGAGAAGGGAGCGGGCTGTCCATGGAAGCCTAGCCGTTTTCCGGTCCTTTGCCGGGCGATACGTCAAGGCGGTCTTCGGGCCGCCTTTTTTATTGGGCCGAGCCAGGGGGAGCCGGCAGGGGAGGGGGGCGGCTCAGTCCGTTCCGGGCCAGCGCGTCGCGTCCCAGGCCCTTGCCCTGCCAGCCGGCCGGATGGCAGGACGCGCCCGGAAAAACAGGCCGAGGCTTGCCCGGCCGGTCTGGCTGGTTTACAGAAACGTGTCGCCTGCGCCCTTTGATGCGAGCCGGGAGGAGGCGACGGAAACGAAGGGGGAGGGGATGCGCAACAAGTTTCTGGGCACGGGTGAGCCGGGCTGGCATCCGGTGCGCAAAGTCAGGGTCGTGCTGTCCGGGTTGCGTTTTGCCGTGCTCTACGATGCCAGCGTGGCCTGGAAAGTGGTGGTTTCCGGGGTTGTGCTGCTGGTCTTTGGCTTAAGCGGGGCCTGGCGGGATTTTCTGCTGACCTTGGTGGCCACGGGCCAGATGCTTGCGGCCGAGTTGCTCAATTCGGCCGTGGAGGGGCTGTGCGATTTTTTGGTCACCCAGGAGGACCGGCGCATCAAGGCCATCAAGGATATGGCGGCGGCAGCAGCCGGCATTGCCATCCTTTTCTGGTTCATGGTGCTCGTCTGGGAGGGCGGCCGGTTGGTCGGCGTCTGGATGGCGCCCTGACCCCGGCCCTTTGGGTGGGATCAGGGCGCACAAAAAGAGCGGGCCTTGAAGCGGCCCGCCGGGTGGGAGTCAGGCCGGGCTAGAATTTATCCTTGGCCTTGGAAAAGGCATCCTTGAGATCGGCCAGGGCGTGTTCAACGCCATGGCGCAACTCCACCAGGGCATCGCCGCCGCCTTTGCGCAACAAGGTCAGCTTGTAGCGGGCCTTGTCGTATTTTTCGAGGAGGTGCTCGAGGTCGCCGGACCAGCGGTCAAAAAAATCCTGTCCCTTGTCCTTGGCCTCGGCCCTGGCGGCCTCGATTTTGGCTTTGTAGGCGGCCAGCTGCTGCTCCATGCTGACCCCGAACTGATCCTTGTCGTCCATGGTCGCCTCCTATGGCTGACGCGTCGGGCCAGGGCAGCTTAGCCCAAGGCCGGGCCCGGGGCAAGAAGGGGATGACGGGACAATTTCTTGCTTCTGTTCACGGGCTTTGCTAAAAAGGGGTTTAGTAGTGCCGGGCGGGATTGACGCTTGGGGGAGAATCCGTCATCCCACCTCTGGTCAAGGCCCGAAGGCGTCTTATGATGTACCGGACAGCGCGTCTTTTCCGAAGGACCGAGGGCCTCGGGACGGGAGTGGCTGTCAGCGCCAACGGAATTTTATGGACACCAATGTTTTTGCAAGGAGGAAGGCCATGTACGCGCAGTTTAATAAGATTTGGGTGCTTCTGTTGGCATTGTGCATTGGCTTTGCGGCCCTGCCGGCCACGTCCAACGCCATGGGCGAAGCAGGCACGATGCATGTGACCCCGGAATTCGGCTATTACGGAACCGGCCAGAAGTCGGTGAATTCCATCATGACCTTTGGTGCCAGCGGCGGCTATTTCGTCGCTGACGGCCTGTCGATCGGCCTGGAAGCCCTGGCCTATTCGTTTGACGTGCGCAAGATCGACCGTCGCGGACCGGTGACCAACTTCATTTACGCCGTGGCCAGCGATGACGGTTATTCGTCCAATCCCTGGGCCTTTGGCGCCAATGCCCTGATCCGGTACTACCCGGTGCACACTGACAAGGCGGCGTTCTTTATCGGCACCGGTATCGGTGGCCTGTTCTCCGGCGACCGTATCCCTTACTATGAGAACGGTGGACGCGGCAATTACGGCAACCCGACCCTGCCCGTCGACCTCGGCTTTGCCGTCAACATGACCCAGAACGTGGCTTTCGAGCTGACCGGCCGCTACCAGCGCATCGGCTTTGACAACCATGGCCTGGACGCCTGGGGTGGTCACGCCGGAATTCGGATCACATTCTAGGCTGACAAGCGTTTCAAACTCGTGTAGAGGATAAGACCCTCCCGCCCGCACCGGGTGGGGGGGTCAGTTTTTTTCCGAGGCCAACCCCATTGCGGCTTGACATAGCGTGTCAGTGGGTCTATAGGCCTCTGTCTTTGCCATACACTACGATTTTTCGAACGGAGACGGCTATGCCCACGATCAACCAGCTCATCCGCAAGGAACGGGCTAAAGTGTCCAAGCGGCGCAAGACGCCGGCCCTGCAGGCCTGCCCGCAGCGCCGGGGCGTGTGCACCCGTGTGTACACCACCACGCCCAAAAAGCCGAACTCGGCCTTGCGTAAGGTCGCCCGTGTGCGCCTGACCAACGGTATCGAGGTGACTTCCTACATCCCGGGCGAAGGCCACAACCTGCAAGAGCACTCGGTAGTTATGATCCGGGGCGGCCGCGTAAAAGATCTTCCCGGTGTTCGGTACCATATCATCCGTGGAACGCTCGATACGTCCGGCGTGTCTGATCGCCGCCAGAGCCGTTCCAAGTACGGCGCCAAGCGACCCAAGTAATTTCGGTGCAAGGAGACGCGTATGCCGCGTAAAGGTCCAGTTTCCAAAAGGTCTGTGCTGCCCGATCCCAAGTACGGCAGCCATCTGATGACCAAGTTCATCAATCGGCTCATGCACGATGGGAAAAAAGGCGTGGCCGAAAACCTGTTTTACCAGGCCGTGGACGTTCTGGCCGACAAGTCCGGCGAAGATCCGCTGAAGGCTTTTGAAAAGGCCATCGGCAACGTCAAGCCGCACATGGAAGTCAAGCCCCGCCGGGTCGGCGGCGCCACCTACCAGGTTCCCATGGAAGTGCGCCCCGAACGCCAGGTCACCCTGGCTCTGCGTTGGCTGATCAATCAGGCCCGGGCCCGCGGCGAAAAGGGCATGGCAGACAAATTGTCGGGCGAGCTTCTGGACGCCTATAATAATCGCGGCGGCGCCGTGAAAAAGAAAGAGGATACGCACCGCATGGCCGACGCTAACAAAGCGTTCGCCCATTACCGGTGGTAGTCGCCTAAAGGATATCGTCGTGTCTCGGACCGTACCCATAGAGCGGCAGCGCAATATCGGCATCATGGCCCATATTGACGCCGGAAAGACGACCACCACGGAACGTATTCTTTTTTACACCGGGGTGTCGCACAAAATTGGCGAAGTGCATGACGGCCAGGCCACCATGGACTGGATGGTTCAGGAACAGGAGCGCGGAATTACCATCACTTCCGCTGCCACCACCTGCTACTGGCGCGATCACCGCATCAACATCATCGATACGCCCGGCCACGTGGATTTCACCATCGAGGTCGAGCGTTCCCTTCGCGTCCTTGACGGCGCTGTGGCCGTCTTCGACGCCGTTGCCGGCGTCGAACCGCAGACGGAAACGGTTTGGCGTCAGGCCGAGCGGTATCGCGTTCCGCGCATGAGTTTCGTCAACAAGATGGACCGCACCGGCGCCGACTTCTTCCGCTGTGTGGATATGATCCGCGACCGCCTGGGCGCCAAGCCCGTGCCGTTGCAGCTGCCCATCGGTTCCGAAGACAACTTCCTTGGCGTCATCGACATGATCCACGGCAAGGCCCTGATCTTTGACGATGCCACCCAGGGCAAGGAATACGTCACCGGCGAAATCCCCGAGAACATGCTGGATCTCTACGAAGAGTGGCGCCTGCAGATGCTCGAGGCCATTGCCGAAGAAGACGAAACCTTGATGGAAAAGTATCTGGCCGGGGAAGAGCTGACCCCGGAGGAAATCATCGCCGGCATTCGCAAGGCCACCATTGCCCTGTCGATCTGCCCGGTGCTGTGCGGCTCGGCATTCAAGAACAAGGGCGTGCAGCCCCTGCTCGATGCCGTGGTCGATTTCCTGCCCTCGCCGTCGGACATCCCGGCCATGGTCGGCTACGATCCCGACCACAAGGAAACGCCCATCGAGTGCCCATGCGACCCCAAGCTGCCCCTGGCCGCTCTGGCGTTTAAGCTCATGAGCGATCCGTTTATCGGTCACCTGACCTTCCTGCGCCTGTATTCCGGCACCATTGAGTCCGGCATGACCGTCCTTAATGCCAACACCGGCAAAAAGGAACGCGTCGGCCGTCTGCTCAAGATGCACGCCAACAAGCGCGAAGAGATAAAGTGCGCGGAAGCCGGCGACATCGTGGCGGCCGTGGGCATGAAGATCACCTCCACCGGCGACACCCTGTGTGCGGAAAACCGCCCCGTCGCCCTGGAGTCCCTCGACATCCCCGAGCCGGTCATCGAAGTTGCCATCGAGCCCAAGACCAAGGCCGACCGCGATGCCCTGTCCCAGGCGCTGGGCAAGCTGACCAAGGAAGACCCGTCGTTCCGTGTGAAGTCCGATGAAGAATCCGGGCAGACCCTGATCGCCGGCATGGGCGAGCTGCACCTGGAAATCATCGTCGACCGCCTCATGCGCGAATTCGGCGTCAACGCCAACGTCGGCCAGCCCCAGGTTGCCTACCGCGAGACCATCACCAAGGCGGTCAAAAACGATCTGCGCTACGTCAAGCAGACCGGCGGTCGCGGCCAGTACGGCCACGTCGTTCTCGAAATCGAGCCGAAGGAAGACGGCGGCTACGAATTCGTCAACGACATCACGGGCGGCATCATCCCCAAGGAATACATCCCGGCCGTTGACAAGGGCATTCAGAATGCCCTCAAAGGCGGCGTGATGGCCGGATTCCCCCTGGTGGACATTCGGGTCAAGCTGGTTTTCGGTTCCTTCCACGAAGTGGACTCCTCGGAACAGGCGTTTTTCATCTGCGGCTCCCAGTGCTTCAAGGAAGCTGTGAGCAAGGCCTCGCCTGTGCTGTTGGAACCGATCATGGCGGTTGAAGTGGTCACGCCCGACGAATACATGGGCGACATCATGGGTGACTTAAACGGACGGCGCGGACGCATCGCCCGCATGGAATCACGGGCCGGGGCCCAGGTCATTACGGCCAATGTCCCCCTGTCCGCCATGTTCGGCTACGCCACGGATTTGCGTTCCAAATCCCAGGGCCGCGCCACCTTCACCATGATCTTTGACCATTATGAGCGTGTTCCGGCCAGTCTGGCCGAAGAGATAATGAAGAAGAAATAACGCCCGCAGCGTTTCGGGCGAGGACGCCAAAACGAAGACCCGCAAGCGCGGAAGTTCCAGGGGGACCCTATGGGCAAGGCGAAATTTGAACGCAACAAGCCGCACGTCAATATCGGCACCATCGGTCACATCGACCACGGCAAGACCACGCTGACCGCGGCCATCACACGGCTGGCCAGCATGAAGGGCTTTGGCGAGTACATTCCCTTCGATCAGATCGACAAGGCGCCGGAAGAAAAGGAACGCGGCATCACCATCGCCACGGCCCACGTCGAATATCAGACCGACAAGCGGCACTATGCCCACGTCGACTGCCCTGGTCACGCCGACTACATCAAAAACATGATCACTGGCGCGGCCCAGATGGACGGCGGCATCATCGTTGTCGCCGCCACCGACGGTCCCATGCCCCAGACCCGTGAGCACATCCTGCTCGCCCGTCAGGTCGGTGTGCCCCAGTTGGTCGTGTTCATGAATAAAGTGGACCTGGTTGACGACCCGGAACTGCTGGAGCTGGTCGAACTGGAAGTGCGCGAGCTGCTTTCCAAGTACGGCTTTGACGGCGACAACATTCCGGTCATCAAGGGTTCGGCGCTCAAGGCTCTGGAAGCGGCCGACATCAAGAGCCCCGACGCCGCTCCGATCTTCGAGCTGCTCGATGCTTGCGACAGCTTCATTCCCGAGCCCAAGCGGGACATTGACAAGCCGTTTCTCATGCCCATCGAAGACGTGTTCTCCATCTCCGGACGCGGCACGGTCGTGACCGGCCGGGTGGAGCGCGGCATCGTCACGATTGGCGACGAAGTGGCCATTATCGGCATCAAGGACACCGTCAAGACGACCTGCACCGGCGTTGAAATGTTCCGCAAGATCCTGGATCAGGGTCAGGCCGGCGACAACGTGGGTGTCCTTTTGCGCGGCGTCAAGCGCGATGATGTCGAGCGGGGACAGGTCCTGGCCAAGCCGGGTTCCATTACCCCGCATCGGAAGTTCAAGGCCGAGGTGTACGTTCTCAACAAGGAAGAAGGCGGACGTCACACCCCGTTTTTCACCGGCTACCGTCCCCAGTTCTACTTCCGTACCACGGACATCACCGGCGTGGTTACCCTGGACGAGGGTGTGGAAATGGTTATGCCGGGCGATAACGCCACCTTCAACGTGGAACTGATCGCCCCCATCGCCATGGAAAAGGGCCTGCGCTTCGCCATTCGCGAAGGCGGCCGCACCGTCGGCGCGGGTGTCGTGTCGGAGATTGTGGAGTAATATCATGGTTTCCATGCAAAATGATCGCATTCGTATCAAACTGAAGGCCTACGACTACCGCATCCTGGACAAAGCGGTGGCCGAGATCGTGGATACCGCCCGCAACACCGGAGCCGGCGTTGCCGGACCCATCCCGTTGCCCACGGATATTCACAAGGTCACGGTCAACCGCTCAGTGCACGTGGACAAAAAGTCCCGTGAACAGTTCGAGATGCGGGTTCACAAACGTCTCCTGGACATTATGGAGCCCACGCAGCAAACCGTGGATGCGCTCGGGAAACTGAGCCTTCCTGCCGGTGTTGACGTGGAAATCAAGCTCTAAGGAAGGGTTGGCATGGCTGCCACGCTTGGAATTCTCGGCCGGAAACTGGGCATGACCCGGATTTTCGGCGACGACGGCTCAATCATTCCGGTCACCGTTATTCAGGCCGGACCCTGCCCCGTCACCCAGGTCAAGAACCTGGAGACCGACGGGTACAACGCCATGCAGATCGGGTTCGACGAGATCCCGGAACGCAAGGTCAACAAGCCCATGAAGGGCCACCTGGACAAGGCCGCTCGCGGCTTCTTCCGGGTGCTCAAGGAAATCCGCCTGGACGGCCCCGTGCCGTTTGAGCAGGGCATGGACGTGACGGTTGACATCTTCGCCCCGGGCGAGATCGTCAAGGTCACCGGCACCTCCATCGGCAAGGGCTTTGCCGGCGTTATGAAACGCTGGAACTTCTCGGGTCTCAAAAAGACCCACGGAACGGAAAAGGCCCATCGCTCCGGCGGTTCCATCGGTCACAACACCGAGCCGGGCAAGGTCATGAAGGGCAAGAAAATGGCTGGCCACATGGGTGCGCGCACGGTTACCGTGCCGAGCCTGCTCGTGGTCGACGTTCGCCCCGAAATGAATCTGATCCTGGTCAAGGGTCAGGTACCCGGCCCGCGCAATGGCGTGGTCGTGGTCCGCAAGCAGGGATAACGGGGTAAGCCATGGCAAATGTGAAACTGTACAACCAGGGCTTCCAGGAAATCGGCACGGTCGATCTGGCACCCGAGGTTTTTGAAGTCGAGGTGCAGCCTGAACTGCTGCATCTGGTGGTGCGCGCCCAGTTGGCCGCCAAACGTGCCGGTACCCATTCCGTCAAGACCCGCGCCTTCGTGCGCGGCGGTGGCCGCAAGCCCTGGCGCCAGAAGGGCACCGGCCGGGCCCGCGCCGGCTCCACCCGCTCCCCGCTGTGGCGCGGTGGCGCGGTGGTCCACGGACCCCAGCCCCGGGACTACACCTTCAAGGTGAACCGGAAGGTCCGCCAGCTGGCCATGCGCATGGCGCTTTCGGCCAAGCTCGGCGACGACCAGCTGGTCCTGGTGGACGCCATCACCTTCCCTGAAGTCAAGACCAAGCAGATGGTCAAGGTGGTTTCGGATTTCGGTTTGAGAAAAGCCTTGATTGTCCTGCCTGATTCGGATAACAATCTCGAGCTTTCCGCCAGGAATATTCCCGGCATCAAGGTCATCCGCCAGGACATGCTCAACGTCTATGACGTGCTTTTGTACGATCATGTGATCATGTTCAAGGACGCGGCGCTCAAGGTTCAGGAGAGGCTTGGTTATGGAATACGCTAGCATCCTTTTACGGCCCGTCATTTCCGAGAAGGCCACGATGGTGAAGGACGCCGCCAACCAGGTGGTTTTTTTCGTCCATCCCGACGCCAACAAGATCGAAATCGCCAAGGCCGTGGCCAAGGCGTTTTCGGTGACGGTGACCGGTGTGCGCGTTGTCAAGCACCGTAGCCTCGCCCGCTCCCGCATGGGTCGTGTGACCGGCCGTATCGCCGGCTACAAGAAAGCCTATGTGACCCTGGCCCAGGGCGACAAAATTGAGTTCTTCGAAGGGGTTTAGACATGTCCATCCGCAAGCTTAAGCCCACGTCGGCCGGCCGCCGGTTCCAGACGGTCTCGACCTTCGAGGAAATCACCCGGACCGAGCCTGAAAAGTCCTTGTGCGAAGGCCTGCCGCATGCCTCCGGCCGCAACTGTTACGGCCGGATCACCTCGCGTCGGCGGGGCGGCGGCAACAAGCGCCTGTACCGTATCATCGACTTCAAGCGTGACAAGTTCGCCATTCCGGCCAAGGTCTTCTCTGTGGAGTATGACCCGAACCGTAGCGCCCGAATTGCGCTTTTACATTACGCTGACGGTGAGAAACGTTACATTTTGGCACCGGTTGGGATCAAGGTCGGCGATATGATCACGGCCGGCGACGGCGCTGACATCAAGCCCGGCAATGCCCTGCAGCTCAAAAAGATCCCGGTCGGTACCCTGTTGCACAACATTGAGCTCAATCCTGGCCGCGGCGGTCAGATGTGCCGGGCTGCCGGCACCTACGCCCAGCTCGTGGCCAAGGAAGGCAAGTACGCGCTGCTTCGTCTGCCCTCGGGCGAAGTCCGCAACGTGCTGGCCACCTGCCTGGCCACGGTCGGCCAGGTCGGCAACGTGATGCACGAGAACATCTCCATCGGCAAGGCCGGGCGCAACCGCTGGCTTGGCAACCGCCCCAAGGTTCGCGGCGTGGCCATGAACCCGGTCGACCATCCCCTCGGCGGCGGCGAGGGCAAGAGCTCTGGCGGCCGTCACCCGGTCACTCCGTGGGGTAAGCCGACCAAGGGCTACAAGACCCGCAACAAGAAAAAGCCCTCGTCCAAGCTTATCGTCAAGCGGCGCGGACAAAAGTAAGAGGAAACGCCTATGCCTCGGTCGCTCAAAAAAGGTCCGTTCGTGGACGATCACCTTGAGAAGAAGGTCGCCTACGCCCTGGAGAACAAAGATCGGCGCGTGATCAAAACCTGGTCCCGTCGGTCCATGATCCTGCCTGAGATGGTGGGACTGACGTTTGCCGTGCACAACGGGAAGAAGTTCATTCCGGTTTTTGTTTCCGAGAACATGGTCGGCCACAAACTCGGCGAGTTTGCCCCCACGCGGACCTTCCACGGCCATGCCGCGGACAAGAAAAGCAAAGTGAAAAAGTAGTCGGGGAGCGTACCCCGTCGGGACAAAACCATGGAAGCAAAAGCCATCGCCAGATACATCCGCGTGTCGCCCCAAAAGGCGCGGCTCGTCGCAGCCAATATCCTCGGCCGCCCGGTCGAGGAGGCCATGAACATACTGAAGTTCACCCCCAAGAAATCGGCCAAGATCATCGGCAAGGTGCTCCACTCGGCCGTGGCCAACGCCGAGCAGATTTCCGGGGTGGATATCGACAACCTTACGGTCAAGCAGGTGATCGTCAATCCCGGGCCGACCCACAAGCGGATAATGACCCGCTCCATGGGCCGCGCCTTCCGGATCGTCAAGCGCACGAGCCATATCACCGTTGTTGTGGCCGAGAATTAGGAGCGACACATGGGACAGAAAGTACATCCCTACGGATTTCGCCTCGGGTACAACAAAAATTGGCTCTCCCGGTGGTTTTCCAAAAAGGACTACCCGGCGTTTGTCTTCGAGGACAGCAATATCCGTAAGTTCGTGAAAAAGACCCTGTACCACGCCGGCATCTCGAAGATCGAGATCGAGCGGGCCGGGGGCAAGATCCGACTTATCATTCACACCGCCCGCCCCGGCATCGTCATCGGCCGCAAGGGGACGGAAATTGAAAAGGTTCGCGGCGACCTCAAGCAGCGTTTCGGTCGGGAGTTCACGGTGGAGGTCAATGAAATCCGCCGTCCCGAGATCGATTCCCAGCTGGTGGCCGAGAACATCGCCCTGCAGCTCGAACGCCGCGTGGCCTTCCGCCGGGCCATGAAGCGCACCGTGGGCCTGTCCCGCAAATTCGGAGCCGAAGGCATCAAGGTTTCCTGCGCCGGCCGCCTGGCCGGAGCTGAAATCGCCCGCTCCGAGTGGTACCGCGACGGCCGGGTGCCCCTGCAGACCCTGCGCGCCGACATTGATTACGGTTATGCCATCGCCAAGACCACCTACGGCGTCATCGGAGTCAAGGTCTGGATTTTCAAAGGCGAGATTTTGGACCATGAGGTGGAAGCGTAATGTTGGCTCCCAAAAAAACCAAATTCCGGAAGATGCAAAAGGGCCGCCTGCGCGGTCCGGCCATTCGTGGCGCCAGCATCGACTTCGGTGAAATCGGCATCAAGGCGATGGAGCACGGCAAGCTCACCAGCCAGCAGATCGAGGCCGCCCGTGTCGCCATCATGCGCCACATCAAGCGCGGCGGCAAAGTCTGGATCCGGGTCTTCCCGGACCGGGTGCGCACCGAGAAACCGGCTGAAGTCCGTCAGGGCAAAGGCAAAGGCTCCCCGGTCGGCTGGTTTGCCCCGGTCAAGCCCGGCCGCGTGCTCTACGAGATCAAAGGCGTGGACATGGACACGGCCAAGGCGGCCCTGACCCGTGCCCAGCACAAGTTGCCCATCAAGACCAAGATCGTTGTCAGGGAGGGTTTCTAACATGAAGTCCACTGAACTGCGCGATCTCGACATCGAGGCCCTGTCCAAGAAGCTTGGCGAGAACCGCGAGGAACTCTTCAAGCTGCGTTTCCAGCACGCTACGGCCCAGCTGGAAAAAACGCACCGTCTGCGTCAGGTTCGCAAGAACATTGCCCGCATCCTTACGGTGCAAAACGAAAAGAAGCGTCAAGGCTAATCGGGGATCACCATGGAAGAACATAAAAGCAATCGCCGGATGCTGACCGGCGTCGTGGTCTCCGACAAGGCCGACAAGACTATCGTGGTCATGGTCGAGACCCTGGTGAAGCATCCGCTGTACAAAAAGTACATCCGCCGCCGCAAGAAGTTCATGGCGCACGATCCGCAAAATGATTGCGGCATCGGGGATACGGTCAGCATCATCGAGCATCGTCCGCTGTCCGCCCGCAAGCGCTGGCATCTTGAAAAAATCATGGAAAAAGCGGTCTAGGAGCTCGACATGATTCAGGTTGAATCCAATCTCGACGTGGCGGACAATTCCGGCGCGAAACGAGTCTGCTGCATCAAGGTGCTTGGCGGCTCGCGCCGCCGGTACGCTTCGGTGGGCGACATCATCGTCGTGTCGGTTAAGGACGCCCTGCCCAATTCCAAAGTGAAGAAGGGCGCGGTGATGAAGGCCGTTGTTGTTCGGACCAAGAAGGAAGTCGGCCGGCCCGACGGTTCCTATATCAAGTTCGACTCCAATTCCGCCGTGCTTCTGTCGGCCTCCCTCGAGCCGGTCGGTACCCGTATCTTCGGACCGGTCGCGCGCGAACTGCGGCAGAAAAACTTCATGAAAATCGTGTCGCTGGCTCCCGAAGTCCTTTAGGGCTTCAGTTCCCGCACATCGAGGACGACATGAAAACCTATCGGATTCGTAAAGATGACAAGGTGGTGGTCACCACCGGCAAGGACAAGGGCAAAGTGGGCAAGATCCTGAAGATCCTGCCCAAGCGCAATGCCGTGCTGGTGGAAAAGGTGAACATGGTCAAGCGCCACACCAAGGCCAACCCCTATGCCAAGACCCCTGGCGGCATTATCGAAAAAGAATCGCCCCTGGACATCTCCAATGTGGCTCTTCTGTGCGATGGTTGCGCCAAGCCGGCCAAGGTCGGCTACAAATACACCGCTGACGGCACCAAGGTGCGCTTCTGCAAGAAGTGCAACCACGAAATCGCCTAGCGTCAAAAGGAAACGGTATGACCCGCCTGGAACAAATCTATGCCGAGAAGGTAGCCCCGGATCTGAAAAAAGAGTTCGGGTACACCTCCAGCATGCAAATCCCCCGGCTTTCCTTTGTCTCGCTCAACATGGGTTTGGGTGAGGCGAGCAATAACAACAAGCTCATCGAGGAAGCCGTGGTCGAGCTGACTGCCATCGCTGGACAGAAGGCCGTGATCACACGTGCCCGCAAGTCCATCGCGGCCTTTAAGCTCCGGGAGGGCATGCCGGTGGGGTGCCGTGTGACCCTTCGCCGGGAGCGGATGTGGGATTTTCTGGATAAACTCATCAATTTTGCCCTGCCTCGGGTTCGGGACTTTCGCGGCGTGCCTGACCGCGGGTTCGACGGACGCGGCAACTTCACCCTCGGTATCCGGGAGCACAGCATTTTCCCGGAAATCAACGTGGACCGCGTCGAACACGTCAAGGGCATGAACGTCACCATCGTCACAACGGCCGGTGCCGACAAGGAGGGCAAAATGATGCTCGACCTGCTCGGAATGCCGTTTAAAAAGTAAGGAGAACGGCCGTGGCCCGTAAATCTTTGATGGTGAAAGCCAGCCGCAAACCGAAGTTTTCCACACGGGGCTATAATCGTTGCCCCATTTGCGGTCGTCCCAGGGCGTTTCTTCGCAAGTTCGGCGTGTGCCGTATTTGTTTTCGTAACATGTCGCTGACCGGCGAAATGCCCGGCGTGCGCAAGTCGAGCTGGTAGCAAGGAGCAGGACGCCATGTCGGTGACCGATCCCATTTCCGATATGTTGACCCGCATTCGCAATGCCCATCGGGCCCTGCACGCGGATCTTTCGTTGCCCACTTCCAAACTGAAGTTTGCCATTGCCGGCATCCTGAAGGACGAAGGTTACATCGGCGAATACGCCGTTGACGGGGCAGCGTTGACCATCAACCTCAAATACTATGGCGGGAAACCGATCATTTCGGGGCTCAAACGGGTGAGCAAGCCTGGTCGTCGCGTCTACGTGCCGGCCGAGGCCATCCCCAAGGTCCAAAACGGCCTGGGCATCAGCATCCTGTCTACTTCCCGGGGTATCCTGGAAGGAGCCAAGGCTCGCGAGCTCAACGTTGGCGGCGAGCTCCTGTGCGAAATCTGGTAAGAAGACCCATCGCGGAGAAGATGTCATGTCCAGGATAGGAAAACGCGAAATTGAGCTGCCCGCCGGCGTGTCCGTCGAAGTGGCTTCCGAGGCGGTGATGGTCAAAGGTCCCAAGGGCCAGTTGTCCACGCCGACCCACCCCAAGATCACCTATGCCGTGGCCGACGGCAAGGTGCAGGTGGCCCGGGTAGATGATACCCGGATCGCCCGCGCCCAGCACGGCCTGCGCCGGACCCTGCTTGCCAACCTCGTCGAGGGTGTCAGCAAAGGGTTCTCCAAGACCCTTGAGGTCATCGGCGTTGGCTACAAGGTCGCAACCAGCGGTTCCACGGTGTCGCTTGCCGTCGGGTTTTCCCACCCGGTGGAGTTCAAGCTGCCTGACGGGATTGAGGCCAAGGTCGAGGGCAGCAAGCTGACCTTGTCGGGTATCGACAAGGTGCTTATTGGCGAAACCGCCGCCCGCATCCGCCGCGTCCGGCCGCCTGAACCCTTCAAGGGCAAGGGCATCAAGTACGAAAACGAAGTCATTCGTCGCAAGGCCGGTAAATCCGGCGGCAAGAAATAGGGGCTTGACAGTATGAAGATGACCAAGACCCTGGCGCGAGCGCGCCGGAAAGTCCGCATCCGCAAGAAACTGGCCGGCACTGCCGAACGCCCGAGGCTTGTCGTGTACCGGTCCAACCGGCACATCTATGCCCAGGTGATCGACGATCTGACCGGACAGACCATGGTGTCCTCCTCCAGCCTGACGCTTTTGAGGGCCGGCGAGGCGATCAAGGCCGACAAGGAAGCTGCTGCCAAGGTCGGCAAGGACCTGGCTGCCAAGGCCCTTGAACGCAACATCCAGGCCGTTGTGTTCGACCGCAACGGCTACATCTACCATGGCAGGGTCCAAGCCCTTGCCGACGGAGCGCGGGATGGCGGCCTCAAATTCTAAGCGCATGAAGGAAGACGGCATGGACCAGCAGACCGATCTGTCTCAGATCGAAAAGATTGTGTATCTCAATCGCGTCGCCAAGGTCGTCAAAGGCGGCCGCCGGTTCAGCTTCAGTGCCCTGGTCGTCGTCGGCGACGGCAAGGGTTCGGTGGGCTACGGTTTGGGCAAGGCCAACGAAGTCCCGGAAGCCATCCGCAAAGCCACGGAGCAGGCCAGAAAGTCCATGATCCGTGTGCCTTTGCTCGACGGGACCCTGCCCTATGAGATCCTTGGGCAGTTCGGGGCCGGCCGGGTCATGCTGAAGCCCGCTTCCAAGGGTACCGGCATCATTGCCGGCGGCCCGGTGCGCGCTATCATGGAAGCCTGCGGCGTCCATGACATCCTGACCAAGGCCATTGGCACCAACAACCCGCACAACGTTTTGCGCGCCACCATGGAAGGGCTGGGCTCGCTGCGCAGCGCCGACTCGGTCAGCGCCATGCGTGGCAAGGCGCTTTCCACGCCGCGCAAATAAGGATGCATGCCATGGCAACCATCACTGTGAAGTTGACCCGAAGCCGCTACGGCAATACGCCCAAACAGCGGGGCACCCTGGCCTCCCTTGGGCTGAAGAAAATCCGGCAGGAACGTTCCTTCGAAAAAACCGACACCGTCGTCGGCATGATTGCGAAGGTCAAGCATCTCGTTGAGGTGACCGAGTCATGAAGCTCCACGAGCTCTACCCCTTTCCCGAAGAGCGGGTCGCCCGCAAGCGTCTCGGCCGTGGTCGGGCTTCCGGCTGGGGCTGCACTGCCGGTCGCGGTAACAAAGGCCAGAATTCCCGGGCCGGCGCCAAGCACCGCGCCTGGTTTGAAGGCGGCCAGATGCCTATCGCCCGCCGTCTGCCCAAACGCGGCTTCAAGAACTATCCCTTCCGGATTATCTTCCAGCCGATCAACCTCGATCGCCTGCTGGCCTCCTTTGACGGCATGGACAGCATCACCCTCGACGACATCTATGGTCGCGGTCTGGCTCCGGCCGGCGCCCTGATCAAGATCCTGAGCGACGGTGAAGTCTCGGTGGCCGTGACTGTGGAAGCCCACAAGTTCAGCGCCAAGGCTGCTGCGAAAATCACTGCCGCCGGCGGCAAGGTCATCGCCCTGGGAACGCCCGAGGCCCTGGCCGAAACCCCTACTGAATAAACGGAAGTTGCTGTGGCCCTTACTGGAGTCGAGAATCTGGCCCGTCTGCCGGAGCTGAAAAAAAAGCTCCTTTGGACTTTCCTGCTTGTGGCCGTCTACCGCATCGGCGTGCACGTGCCTGTGCCCGGCGTGGATTCGGCCGCCCTGGCCGATTTCTTCGAAAGTGCCAAGAATACCCTTTTTGGCCTTTTCGACATGTTCTCCGGCGGAGGGCTGCGCAACCTTTCCATCTTCGCCCTGGGAATCATGCCCTACATCTCGGCCTCCATCATCATCCAGCTCCTGACTGTCGTCAGCCCGGAGCTGGCCAAGATGCAGAAAGAGGATGGGGCGGCCGGGAAAAAGAAGATCACGCAGTACACCCGGTACGGCACGGTGCTCATCACCGTCATCCAGGGCTTCGGCATTGCCGTTGGCCTGGAAAGCATGGCCAGCCCCACGGGTGCGCCGGTGGTGCTCATTCCTGGCTGGGGCTTTCGCCTCATGACCATTGTGACGCTCACCGCCGGTACGGTCTTCCTCATGTGGCTGGGAGAGCAGCTCACCGAGCGCGGCATCGGCAACGGCATTTCGCTCATCATCTATTCCGGTATCGTGGCCGGCCTGCCCCGGGCGGTGCTGTCCACGTTTGACCTGCTCAAGGCCGGAGAGCTTTCGCCGCTCATGCTCATCCTCATTGTGGCCCTGATGCTCGCCGTCCTGGTGGCCATCGTGTTCATGGAGCGAGGGCAGCGGCGAATACCCATACAATATGCCAAACGGATGGTCGGCCGGAAGATGTATGGCGGCCAGACCACCCATCTGCCGCTTCGGGTCAATACCGCCGGCGTCATTCCGCCCATCTTCGCCTCCTCGATCCTGCTGTTCCCGGCGACCCTGGGCGAGTTCTCGAGCATTCCGTGGCTCAAGACCGTAGCCGCGTTTTTCAGCCCCCAGACGATGACCTACAACGTCATCTTCGTGGCCCTGATTGTGTTCTTCTGCTACTTCTACACGGCCATCATCTTTGATCCGGCCGATATTGCCGAGAACATCCGCAAGCAGGGTGGTTTCATCCCCGGCATCCGGCCCGGGATCAAGACCAAGGAATACATCGACAAGGTGCTGGTGCGCATCACCCTGTGGGGTTCGATGTACATATCCGTGGTGTGCGTGTTGCCCATGATGCTGATTCAGCAGTTCAACGTGCCCTTTTATTTCGGCGGCACCTCGCTTCTGATCGTTGTGGGCGTGGCCATGGATTTCATGTCTCAGATCGAGTCGTATCTTATCTCCCGTCAGTATGAAGGTCTCATGCAGAAGGGGAGAATCAAGGGTAGGCAGTAGATTTGAAAAAGGTCAGAGGGATCTACCTCAAAAACGACCTTGAGCTGGCTTCCATGCGGGAGGCCTGCCGGATCGTGGCAGTGATCCTGCGCGATTTGTCGGAAGCGGTGAAACCGGGTGTGAAGACCATGGTTTTCGAACAGTTGGCCCTGAAACGCTGCGCTGACTTCAGGGTCAAGCCCGGGTTTCTCGGCATGTACGGTTTCCCGTTTGCCCTGTGTTGTTCGGTCAATGAAGAAGTGGTCCATGGGTTCCCTTCGGATCGGGTCTTGAAGGAAGGGGACTTGGTGAGTTTCGACATGGGCGTGGTCTACGACGGCTTTTACGGTGATGCGGCCACGACGGTTCCGGTCGGGGCCATTGACAGCGACCAGGCGGCACTGTTGCAAGTGACGCAGGACTCGCTGGCCAAGGGCATCGCCGAGGCCAAAGCCGGCAATGACCTCTATGACATTTCGCGGGCCGTGCAAAAACATGTTGAAGGCCATGGCCTAAGTGTAGTAAGACGGTTCGTTGGTCACGGCATCGGGAGAAAGCTCCATGAAAAGCCCGAAATTCCTAATTTCGAGCCCAAGGACGCTCCCCGCATCCCGCTGCTCCCGGGAATGGTGCTCGCCATCGAACCCATGGTGACAGCAGGCGGCCCCGACGTCGAGGTTCTGTCCGACAATTGGACAGCCGTGACCAAGGACCGCAGCCTGTCCGCGCATTTCGAGCATACGGTGGCTGTGACCAAAAACGGTCCTCGGATTTTAAGCCTGGCTGAATGACGCGACCGATGCCCGGGCGGCATCGGTCGTTTCCGTCGCCAGGAGACGGAGAGACGGCATGAAAGTTAGACCTTCGGTGAAAAAGCTTTGTCCCAAGTGCAAAATCATCCGGCGTCACGGCGTTGTGCGGGTGATCTGCGATAACCCCCGGCACAAGCAGCGTCAGGGATAACGGAGGAACGTCGTGGCCAGAATCGCGGGAGTCGACCTTCCCAAAAATAAGCGGATGGATATTGCGCTGACCTACATTTTCGGCATCGGCCGGACTACGGCCCTGCGCATCCTGGAAGTCACCGGTGTTGATTGGACGAAAAATTCCGATGCCCTGACTTCTGAGGAAACCAACACCATCCGTAAGGAAATTGAAGCCAACCACAAGGTCGAGGGCGATCTGCGGCGTGAAGTCACCGCCAGCATCAAACGCCTCATGGACATCGGCTGCTACCGTGGTTTGCGTCACCGTCGCGGGCTTCCCTGCCGCGGGCAGCGCACCCACACCAATTCGCGTACCCGCAAGGGGCCGCGTCGCGGCGTGATGGCCAAGAAGAAGAAGTAACCTTCCGCCGGCGCGCCCTTCGCGCCGCGGACAACACGGCAACATGCCCGAACAGGGCTTTTTGGAGATACGCGTATGGCGAAGCCACGCCGCACCGGCAAAAAAGAACGCAAGAACATTCCCGTGGGCGTCGCCCACATTCAGGCCACGTTCAACAATACCATCGTGACCTTCACCGATCAGAAGGGCAACGTGGTCAGCTGGGCCACCTCCGGTGGGGCAGGCTTCAAGGGGTCGCGCAAGTCCACCCCGTTTGCCGCCCAGGTCGCCGCCGAGAACGCCGCGCGCAAAGCCCAGGAAAATGGGATGCGCACCGTCGGTGTGCTGGTCAAGGGACCCGGCTCGGGCCGGGAGGCCGCCATGCGCGCCATCCACAACGCTGGTTTCAAGATCAGCTTCATCCGCGACATTACGCCCATCCCCCACAACGGATGCCGTCCGCCCAAGCGGCGTCGTGTCTAAGTTGGGACGGTTGGCCAGCGGCTTTGGCCGCTTGGCGGCATAGCGGTATTTTACGACCAGGCCTCCTAAAGAGGCCTGGATCATTATTCGGTCCCACCCGGTGCGCAAAGCCCCGGAGGACCGGACACCCGCAGGGAACACACCCCCGGACTCGACCGGTTGCCCTGCGGTACATCGAGGAGGAACGACCTTGGCACGTTATACTGAAGCGAAATGCCGGATTTGCCGCCGGGAAGGGGCCAAGCTGTTTTTGAAGGGCGATCGCTGTTACACCGATAAGTGCGCCTACGAGCGCCGCCCCTACGCCCCTGGCCAGCACGGCCGCATCCGCAAAAAGATGAGCGATTACGCCGTCCAGCTGCGTGAAAAGCAAAAGACCCGTAAAATGTACGGCATTCTTGAAGAGCAGTTCCGCGACTACTTCAAGCGCGCCGACATGAAAAAGGGCGTCACCGGTGAAAACCTGCTCTCCTCCCTGGAGCGCCGCCTGGACAACACGATCTACCGCCTCGGTTTCGCCACTTCGCGCGCCCAGGCCCGTCAGCTCGTGCGCCACGGCCTTTTCACCTTAAACGGCCGCCGCGTGAACATCCCTTCGTTGCAGGTCAAAGTCGGCGATGTGCTTGAAGTTCGCGAGCGCAACCGGCAGTCCCCGATCATCCAGGAAGCCCAGCAGGTCATCGCCCGCCGCGGTTGCCCGGCCTGGCTCGAAGTGGAAGGCGACAAGCTCAAGGGCAAGGTCATCGCGCTGCCCACCCGCGAGGACGTGCAGTTCCCGATCAACGAGCAGCTCATCGTTGAGCTTTACTCCAAGTAATCGGCAAAGACCCTTTGCCTAAGGTGACGCCATGTTGACTCGTAACGGCCAAAGGCTCATCAACTCCCGCAACTGGACCGAACTGGTGAAGCCCGAAGTCCTGGAAAAGGACCCTGTCTCCACCAATATGTTCGGACGGTTCGTGTGCGAGCCCCTGGAACGCGGGTTCGGCACGACGCTTGGCAATGCCCTGCGCCGTGTCCTCCTGTCGTCCCTGCAGGGCGCGGCTATTGTCGCCGCCCGCATCGAGGGTGTGCAGCACGAATTCTCCACCATTCCGGGAGTCATTGAGGATGTCACCGAGATCATCCTCAACCTCAAGCAGGTCCGGCTGGCCATGGCCACCGACGAGCCCCAGCGGCTTACCCTGTTCGCCAAGGAAAAGGGCGAAGTTCGGGCCAGCGCCATCCAGGGCAACCATAACGTCTCCGTTTTGAGCGAAGACGTGCTGATCGCCACCCTTTCCGAAGACCGCGATTTCCGCATCGATCTCGAAGTGCGTATGGGCAAGGGCTATGTCCCGGCCGATATGCACGAAGGGCTCGAATCCGAAATCGGCCTGATTCTCCTCGATGCGAGCTTCTCGCCTGTCAAGAAGGTGGCCTACACCATCGAACAGGCCCGTGTCGGTCAGATGACCAACTACGACAAGCTCGTCCTGGAAGTCACCACGGACGGCTCCATTGCCCCCGAGGACGCCATTTCCTACAGCGCCAAGATCCTCAAGGATCAGCTCACGGTCTTCATCAATTTCGACGAAAAGGAATCCGAGGCGGAAAAGAATCGGCGTCGCGACGACATCGAACTCAATCCCAGCCTCTTTAAGAGCATTGATGAGCTTGAGCTTTCGGTGCGCGCCACCAACTGCCTCAAGTCCGCCAACATCCAGACGGTTGGCGAGTTGATGCAGAAAACCGAACACGAGATGCTTAAGACCAAGAACTTCGGCAAGAAATCCCTTGAGGAAATCCGCCGCGTTCTGGAAGATATGGGCCTCGAATTCGGGATGCGCATCGAGAACTTTGAGCAAAAATACCAGGAATGGCTGAAGAGGAAGCAGGCCGATGAGACATAAAAAATCCGGACGCAAACTTGGCAGGACCGCCGCTCACCGTAAAGCCATGCTGCGCAATATGGCCCGTTCGCTGCTGGTCCACGAGCGGATCCGCACCACCGAACACAAGGCCAAGGAACTCCGCGGCGTTGTTGAAAACCTTGTGACCCTGGCCCAGACCGACAGCGTCCACGCCCGCCGGATGGCCTACAAGGTTCTGGCCAACCACCAGCTCGTGGCCCGTCTCTTCGACGAGATCGGACCCCGCTTCCAGGGCCAGCCCGGTGGGTTCACCCGCGTGGTCAAGATGGGTCTGCCCCGGGCCGGCGACTGCGCCCCCATGGCCGTCATCGAGCTGACCAAGCAGGCTGGCGAGACCGCCGCCGCTCCCAAGGCCGAAGCCGCCCAGGCTGCTCCTGCCGACGCCTAAGCGATTGCACCACAAGCAGGGCCATCCGGCCCTGCTTTTTTTTGGGGCAATGTATAGTTTCTATCTATAGGGCATATCCCAACTATGGATGTACGCAGACTTCACGCCTTTGCCAAAGTGTACGAATTACGCAGCTTTTCCCGGGCTGGCGATGAGTTGTTGCTGTCCCAGCCAACCATCAGCGCCCATATTGCCGCGCTGGAAGACGAACTCGACACCCAGCTTTTCGACCGGCTCGGGCGCACTGTGTTGCCGACCCAGGCCGGGGATGTGCTCTACCGCTATTGCACCACCATTTTCACCCAGCTCGACCACGCCAAGGCCGATATCATGGCTCTGTCCAAGCGGGTGGCCGGGGAACTGGTCATCGGCGGCAGCACCATTCCGGCCCATTACATCATTCCCAGGTTGATTGCCCGGTATGCCGCCGCCTACCCCGAGGTCCGCCTCGACCTGACCGGCGGCGACACCAGCGAGATCGCCCAGAAGGTGGCCGAGGGCACGGTCCATGTCGGCATCATCGGCGCGCCGGCTCCGTATCCGGAGCTGGTCAGCCTGCCCTATCTCGACGATGCCCTGGTGCTGGTTGCGCCAACGAGTCTCGCGCCCATCCGCCTCGACGGACCCGGCTGGCAGGATCGCCTGGTCCAGCTGCCCTGGATCATGCGGGAGCAGGGGTCCGGGACGCGCCAGACCCTGGATGCCGCCTTGGCCAAGGTCGGTATTGAAATGCGCTCCATTGCCCCGGTCCTGATTGTCCACACCTCCCTGGCCGTCCTTGAATGCGTCGAGGCGGGCCTGGGCGTGGCTGCGGTTTCCACCCTGGCGGCCCGATCCTATCTGGAGCGGGGCGGCGTAGCCGCCCTGGACGCGCCGGGCCTGGACATGCGGCGCAGTTTTTACGTGGTCCACCACGGCAAACGCTATCTCTTCCCCGCCTTGCGTTTTTTTCTCAAGATCTGCGGCTGCGTCTGATTTTTTCTTTTCCCGGCCTGCCCGGGTGTTCTGCCTGCACCAGCCGGACTGGCCTGTGCCGTTGCCGGTCCATGGCCTTCCCCGATACGATCCACCCGTTGACGCGCCATACGAAAAGGCCCGCCCCGGAATACCGGGACGGGCCTTGGTGCGGTCTTTTGCGTTCGGCGTCTGGTCTGCTAACCGCCGATGAGCTGCATGGCCATCTTCGGCAGGGAGTTGGCCTGGGACAGCATGGCGATGGCCGACTGGGTCAGGATCTGTTCACGGACGAACTGGGTCATTTCCGTGGCCACATCGACATCGGAGATCTGCGATTCAGCCGCCTGCAGGTTTTCACCCTGGATCTGCAGGTTGGAGATGGTGTTCTCCAGACGGTTCTGCAAGGCACCCAGGTTGGCCCGGATCTTGTCCTTGGAGACAATGGCGTTCTGGATGGCCACCAGGGACTTCTGCGCCAGTTCCTGGGTCGAGATGCTTCGTCCCTCGGCCGTGGTGGCTGCTCCGACGCCCAGGCCGAAAGCCGAGGCCGTGGAGGTGCCGATCTGGACGTAGTAGTAGTCTTCGGCCGAGTTGTTGCTGGAACCGAAATGCACCTTGAGCTTGCCGGTGGAGTTGAGGCCGGCGCCGCTATGGGTGGAGCTGGAAAGGTTGCCGTTGAGCAGGTAGATGCCGTTGAAATCCGTGGCATTGGCGATTCGGGTAATTTCCGAGGCCATGGCCTGGTATTCCGAGTCGATGATGAGACGCTGATCCGAGGTGTAGGTACCGGTGGAAGCCTGTTCAGCCAGTTCCTTCATGCGGATGAGCTTTTCGTCAACGACCTGAAGCGCGCCGTCTGCGGTCTGGATCATCGAGATGGCGTCGTTGGCGTTGCGCACGCCCTGGTTGATGGCGGTGATGTCGGACCGCATCAGTTCGCGAATGGCCAAGCCGGCGGCGTCGTCAGCGGCGGTGTTGATGCGAAGACCCGAAGACAGACGTGATGTCGATGTAGCGAGGGCACCGTACGAGTTGGACAGGTTGCGCGACGCGTTCATGGCCATCATATTGTGATTGATAACGAGTGACATGGCTTTTCCTCCGTGAAAAGTTTGTGCATCCAGCGGGTTTCCCATGGTGGCGTGTGTATCGCCGGGGACATGGGCTGTTAATTATCGGTCAATGGCTTTCGCCGACCTGCTCCGTATTAATGATTGTATGGTAAGCCTCCTGTGCCGGTAAATCTTTTAAGCGGCTTTGCTTTCATTCGCTGCTGCTTTGACCCACTTATCGGCCCATGGGCCAAACCCTTTAGCCAAATCTTTTTTATTTTTCCCGAAATTTTGGCCAAAAAAAACCGAGCAACCGGCGTTTGAAGCCGGTTGCTCGGTAATTTGTTTCGCTGTGGATGTGCTATTTGAGTGGGTTAGAGAGACGCTGCAGTCGCAGTCGTGAAAGTGTCAGAGAAGTGCTTTGTCACCACTCCTATCGGACGCTTTAACAAACCCATTAGGCGGGGGTGTAATTTTTTTTGCCCCAGCCTGAAGTTTGTTGTCTCCGGCTGCCGGGGGAGTGGGAAAAGAGAGTAGGGAGCCTCCGGCGGGCGGAGCGTGGGGGATAAAGACGGGAAGATGCCGGCGGCGGACAAAGGGACTGACGCCCTTTGGAAACCCACCTGGGGTTCGTTTGATTGGACCGGGTGCGTTGCCAAGTTGAGGAGCGGAAGTTGCGCAAGAAAAGGGGCCGGCGTCGTAACCGTTGCTGTTTGCGCTTGCCTGGGAACACCGGTGCTCCGGCGGCCGGGATGATCCCCCCGGAGCCCTGCACAGGGGGAAATTTGGAAAAGGCTTTCGGCGTTGGCAGCGCGTCCGAGCGTCTGCGGACCGGGTTTGTCGGCCCGCGAGCGTGACGCGAACCGCCGTTGCTGCGGCTGTCCGGATTGCGTACTGTCCATGAATATGTCAGAGTTGTCGTTATGTTAAGTCAAGTCTAACAGAGGAGGAACCATGTGCTTGAAATTTTTCGGCCGGCTGCTGCTGGCCCTGGCCGTGACCCTGATGGCGGCCGGACAGGCCCTGGCTGCCGGTGAAGTCCTGATGATGGCCACCACCACCAGCACCGACGACACCGGTCTTTTGCCCGTGCTCGGCGAGGCCTTCAAAAAGGACTCCGGCATCGAACTCAAATGGGTGGCCGTGGGCACGGGCAAGGCCCTGGAGCACGGCAAGAACTGCGACGTGGACGTGCTGCTGGTCCACGCGCCCGGGGCGGAGAAGAAGTTCCTGGAAGAGGGCAGCGGCACCAAGCGGACCGAAGTCATGTATAATGACTTCGTCCTCGTCGGCCCGGCTGCCGACCCGGCCAAGATCAAGGGCAAGACGGCCGGCGAGGCCCTGGCCGCCATTGCTGCCGCCAAGGCGCCCTTTGTCAGCCGCGGCGACGATTCCGGCACCCACAAGATGGAACAGTCCCTGTGGAAGGGCGCTTCCATGGCCCTGCCGGACAAGGAAACCTGGTATGTGTCGGCCGGGCAGGGCATGATGGCTACGCTCAATATGGCCGGCGAACGCAAGGGCTACACCCTGGTCGACCGCGGCACCTACATCGCCTACGAAGACCTGGCCAAGGGCGCTCCGGCCCTGGTGGTCCTGGTCGAGGGCGACAAGCCCCTGCTCAACCAGTACAGCGTCATTCCAGTCAATCCGGCCAAGTGCCCCAAGGTCAAGATCAAGGAAGCCGAAGCGTTTTCCGACTGGCTGGCCTCGGCCAAGGGCCAGAAAGTCGTGGGTGATTTCAGCCTCAAGGGCAAGAAGCTCTTTACGCCCAACGCCGCCAAACAGTAGTTTCGGCGAAACGCAAACGGCCGTCCCGGCTGGGCCAGGGATAATCGGCCCAGCCGGGACGGACAATACGGCATGAATTATATTCTTGATGGACTGCGCCAGGCGCTGGAACTGCTTTTCGGGGGCGACCCGGAAACCTTTTCCGCTGTCTGGACCACCCTGATCGTGACGCTTGAGGCCATGGCCGCCACCTTGCTGCTCGGCGCTCCGGCTGGCTTTATGCTGGGCTATACCGACTTTCCGGGCAAGCGGGTCATCCGCCTTGTGGTCGAAACCTTTCTTTCCTTCCCAACCGTGGTCATCGGCCTTGTGGTCTATGCCTTTATTTCCAGGCGCGGCCCCCTGGGCGAACTCGGGCTCCTTTTTAGCGTCACGGGCATGGCTATCGGCCTGACCATCCTGGGGCTGCCCATCGTCATCGCCCTGACCGCCCAGGCGGTGGAGAATCTCGACAGCCGGCTGCGCCCGACGCTTCTCACCCTGGGGGCAGGGCCGCGGCAGGTCTTTTTCGCCACGCTCGGCGAGGCCCGGTTCGGCCTGCTCCTGGCCGCCACCGCCGCCTTTGGCCGCATTTTTTCCGAAATCGGGATTTCCATGATGCTTGGCGGCAACATCAAGTGGTCCACCCGCACCATCACCACGGCCATTGCCCTGGAAACCGGCAAGGGTGAGTTCGCAACCGGCATAGCCCTTGGCATCGTGCTCATGGGCATCGCCTTTGCCGTCAACCTGGCCGCCTCGGCCTTTCGCCGGCGGGCAGTCGCATGAGCGCCCTGTACGAACTTGCCGGTGTGGTGCAGCGCTACGGCGAACGCGAAGTGCTTCGCCTGGATCGCCTGGACATTCCCGAAGGCGTCATCCTGGGGCTGGCCGGACCCAACGGCGGCGGCAAATCGACGCTCCTTCGCCTGCTGGCTTTTCTCGAAGCGCCGGCTGCCGGCGTCATCCGCTACCGGGGGGAACCGACCTTTGGCCGGGAATACGCCCTGCGCGGCGAGGTGACCTGTTTTCCCCAGGAGCCCTATCTGCTCAAACGGTCGGTTCGGGCCAATGTGGGGTACGGCCTTTCGGTGCGGGGAGCTCCCGACGTGCGCTCCCGGGTGGACGCGGCCCTGGCCCTGGTTGGCCTCGATCCCGGGCGTTTTGCCGGGCGCATGTGGCACCAACTGTCCGGCGGCGAGGTCAAGCGCGTGGCCCTGGCTGCCCGTCTGGCCCTGCGTCCCCGGGTGCTTTTGCTCGACGAACCAACGGCCAATCTCGACCGCGACAGCGCCGAACTGGTGCGCCGGGCCGTTGTCGCCGCCCGGGAAGAGCATGGCACCACCCTGGTCATAAGCGGCCACGACCAGACCTGGTTGCGGGCCATCTGCGACGAGATCCTCTGGCTTCGCGACGGCGGCCTTGCCACGCCGACCCAGGAGAGCGGCCACTTCCGGCCCTCCCAGAGCCCAGGCGACATCCAACCCGTTGACAGCGACAGGAGCAATCCATGATGCGAGGCGTTTCAGTCCTTGGATTCAAGAAATCCGGGAAAACCACGCTGTGCCGGTCCCTGCTGGAGTTGCTGGCCTCCCTTGGCCATGCTCCGTGCGCACTCAAATGCACCCACAATCCCGGCATCGACAAGGAAGACACCGACACCGACCAGTTTCTGGCCCATTGCCGGACTGTCGGGGCCATAGCCGGCCGGGAGAGCGCGCTTTTCTGGAATGATCCGCGCAAGATTTCCGATATGATCGCCATGCTCGACGGCGACGTGTTGGTCATGGAAGGCGGCCGGGAACACGCGGTTGCACCCCGGGTGCTGGTGCTGCGCGACCCGGCCGAGGCCGGCGAACTGTCCGACCCCGGACTGGTGCTCGCCACCTTTGGCCCGGTGCGCGCCCCGGGCCTGCCCCAGGTCGAATCCGTGGAGGCTCTGGCCGCGTTGGTGCTGGAGCGGGGCTTCGTGCTGCCGGGCCTGGACTGCGGGGCCTGCGAACGCGACAGCTGCGCCGTCCTGGCTGCCGACATCCTGGCCGGCCGGGCCACGCCCGATGATTGCGCCACCCGCCACGTGTCGCTTTCCATCACCGTGGGCGGCCGGCCGCTTTCGCTCAATCCCTTTGTCGAACGCATCCTGGCCTCGGGCATCCGGGGGCTGGCCTCGGAACTCAAGGGCTTTGGTCCCGGTCCCATCGACATCCACATCGACTGACCGCCCGGTCCGGCGCGCCCCAGTGGCGCGCGGCGGGGTGAGCTTGTCCGGCCGCCCCGGACTTTTCTCGTGCCGGTCGGCGGTGGTTCGTGTTGTCTTCGGCCTGCATCACGGGTATTGAAAGGGAAACCGCATCCGGGAGGGGCCGCAATGACCAGCGCCTGGGACGCCGACGATTCCAGTATGGGCTTTGACCTCGGCGCTGCCGTGGACCCTGCCCTGCTGGACCGGCAGGTCATTGACGCCGTGGCCCGGCGCATCCATCAGAAGATGGATGATTACGACGCCTACAACTTCACGGCCAAGCAAAGTATCGCGCTCAACGTCTTTTTCGATCTGGCCCAGGAGTTTCCCCAACTGGAACACCTGTACGCGGTCTGTCTGCTCATCCCCAAAATGTTTTTCGATATCGAGTGCAATCTGTACGTGCTCGACAGCAAAAGCGGGGCTATCCGCCGCTGCGCCTACCAGTGCATGGACAGTGATGCCGGGGAAGTGGGCGATCTGCCCTTTGCCCAGAAGACCATGATCCGCGACGACAGGCTTTTTATCCCCATCAAAGGCAATCACGAGCTCATTTCCCAACTGCCGTTTACGCCCCGGGAAGACGTGTTCGGCATGTTGGAGATCTACCCGGCCAGCCGGCTTTCCGAACATGACAGGCTCTTTTTCGAGCGCTACGCCAACCGCTTCGGCTTCCAGCTCCATAACCGCATCCTGGCCAACAAGAACAAGGAGCATCTGCAGTTTATCAGAAGCCTTGTCAAAGATATCGGGCATAACGTCATAGTTCCCAATATCTATTTCAAGCTCTACTACAAACGGCTGCGCTCCAAGATCGATCTGCTCAAGTTTTTTGAATGGAAGCTCAAGCAGTTCTTCGAGACAGACGCCGTGCCCGAGGAAGAATTGCCGGCCACCAAGGAAAAGCTTCTGCGCGATCTCGGCTACATCCATGAGGGGCTCATGGACCAGTACCGCCAGATCCTGACTCATTACGAACAGACAAGCCTGTTTCTGGAGACGCTCCTGCGCCGGTCGCATTTCGAGGAAGGGCGGTATGTGCTGGAAAAGCGGGCCTGCAACTTCAAAAAGCAGGTCATCGACCTCCAGCTCGAACGCTACCGGCCCCGGTTCGAGGAGCGCGGCATCGAGATCGACACGTCCCTTGGCGGCGTGCCGGACCAGGAAATCGAAGTGGTGGTGGACATCGGGCTGGTCAGCCAGGTCTATGCCAACCTCTTTTCCAATGCCGTCAAATACACCCGCGAGGTCCTCGATCCGGACTCCGGGCAGCGCCGGCGCTTCATTTCCTTTGGCTGGGAGCGCAAGGCCAATTTCTTCGGCCCCGGCCGCGACGGCATCAAGCTCAACGTTTTCACCTCCGGCCCGGCCATTCCGCCCGAGACCGCCGCCCATCTGTTCGAAGAGGGGGTGCGCGGCGAAAACGCCTCCGGCGAGTACGGCACCGGCCATGGCCTGTATTTCATCCGCGAAGTGGTGCGCCTGCACGGCGGCGTGGAAGGCTACGAGGCCACCCATCTCGGCAACAACTTCTTTTTCGTCCTGCCCATGGATCCGGTCATCTAGACCGTCCGGTCCTGCCGCCTCCAGCCGCTTTCGCCCCTTTCCCGGCCGCGCCTGCTCCTGTTCCTCCTTGCCCCGGCCGTTGCGCCGGGCCACAGCCTCGCGTGGTCTGTCCGTTGACTGATGCGTCCGGGGGCGTCTAGCGGACCCGTTCCTGCCGCCACAGCCGCCACATGGTCATGCCGTTGACCACGGCAATGACCGATTCGAGCAGGGTGCCGCCGATGGAGCCTGAGGCGATGTTGTTGGAAAGCCAGCACAGGGTGGCTGCAAACAGCAGCGCCCGCAACCGGATGCCGGTCATGAAAAAGGCCCCGACCGTGCCCAGACAGCCGGCGGCGATGGAAAACGAGGCAGTCCAGCTGTGGGCCAGCCAGACGCCAAGGACCAGATTGGCAAGAAGGAAAAACGCGGCCAGATACGGCGAGCGGGTCCTTAAGGACGCAAACATGCGCACCGCCGACAGCCCGGCCGACAGGGAGGCGGCCGGGTTGCCGAGCATGGCGAAATGCACGGTGTAGGCGATGCATTCCACGGCAATAAGGGTCTTGAGTTTCCAGTCGATGCGTTGGGCAAAGGCGGTCACGCCCAGGATGAAAGCCAGATAGCCGACGAGTTGGGCCGGGGAGAGAAAATCCATAGTGCTTCCTTTGCGGCCGGGGCCAGGCGTCCGCCGCCGGCTGGAGCGGGCCAGGGGGGCGACAGGCCGGCGGCGGCCTGTCGCCTGGGCCCGGGCGTTCCCCGAGAGGCGGCGGCCGGTTTTCCAGACCAGCAGCGGCCTTACGCCCGGGGCTGCCCCTTGGCAAGTCGGGGACTGTTGACACCACTTTTCAGTGGTGCTAGCCACTGTGTCACCACGAGGAGGTGGTGACACATGGTCGAAGCCCAGGAACTGGCGGTCCTTGGTCTGACCAGCTACGAGGCCGCGGCCTATCTGGCCCTGCTTGGCCGGCCCGAACTGGCCCCGGCCGAAGTGGCGGCCCGGGGAGCCATTCCCCGGCAGCGGGTCTATGACGTGCTGGCGTCGCTTACGGCCAAGGGGCTGTGTCTGGCCCGGGACGGTTCGCCGCGCGTGTACGCTGCCGTGGCTCCGGCCATCGCTTTGGAGCTTTTGGCCGGGGAACGCACGGCCCAGCTGGCCCGGCAACGGCTGGAGGCTGAGGCTGCGGCCGCCCGGCTGACCCAGGCCCTGGCCCCGATTTTTGCCGGCGGACGCGGCCAAAGCGATCCCCTGGCCTATGCCGAGGTGCTCACCGGACCCACCCGCATCGCCCACCGGGCCTTGGCCCTGGCCCGGGGCGCAACCCACCGGGTCCATTCCTGCATCACCCGGCCCATGATTTTGTCCAACGAACAAAACAGGACCTTTATGGAAGCGCCGCTCGGCCGGGGACTGGCCTACCGGGCCCTGTGCGATGCGGCGACCGTGGCCGAGCCGGGTTTTGCCCCGCTCCTTGATTCGCTGTGCGGCCAGGGCCTCGACGTACGGCTGGCCGATGCCCTGCCTCTTAAAATGCAGGCCTTTGACGATGCAACCGTGCTGTTGTCCATGCAGGACCCGGCCGGCGGACCGCCGAGTTTCACGGCCGTGGTCATCCACAACCGGGGCGTGGCCGCCATGCTCAATCTGGCTTTTGAACAACTCTGGGCCGGGGCCAGACCCTATGAAGGAGGCGTGTGATGGCGTCTGCCGCACGTATGCCTAAGGAGGCCGGGAGCGCCCCGGCCGATGCGCAACTGAGCATCCGTCGGGGCTACGAACCAGGGGTGATCGGCCGGGCCGCGGAACTCCATGGCCGCTACTATGCCGAGGCCTGGGGTTCGGGTGCGCCCTTTGAGTCGCTCATTGCCCGGGAGTTCGGCGAATTTATGGAAGGCTACGACGAACGCTTTGATCTGCTGCTCTCGGCCCACCGGGACGGCCGCTGCATCGGGACCATTGCCATCTACGGCCGCCGCCGGCTGCCCGAGGGGGCGCAGTTGCGCTTTTTCATCGTGGAGCCGGCCTGCCACGGTTGCGGGGCCGGCAAGGCGCTTCTGGCCGAGGCGCTGGCCTGGTGTCGGGAGCAGGGCCTGGACAAGGTCTTTCTCTGGACCGTGGACGGTCTGCCCGCCTCGCGGCGGCTCTATGAGAAAGCCGGGTTCCGGGTGACCGAGCGCGTGCCCGATGCCCGCTACACCGTCGTGCGCGACAATCTGCGCCTGGAGCTTGATTTGTCGTGAGTGGGAGTGGGAGCGGAAATGGGGGGAGAGGGAAGATGCCTCCGGCGGCCGGGAGGGGGTAACCTCCTCCCGGACCCTCCCTGCCTGGGGTGGGCTTTGGCGTCAGGCAGGGCCTGACGCCAAAGCCCACCCCAAACAGGAAGACTCGGGGACGGAAACAACAGTCCCCAGCCGAAGGGTTTACCATCCCGCGCCAAAACCCCCTTTACAAACTTCTCCCTTTGCAGGGGTCCGGGGGGATCATCCCCCCGGCCGCCGGAGGCATCTTCCTCTTTTTCTTTCGACCTACTAAAGCCAATATTCGGGATAGCGCCGGGTCGGGGCGGCGTTGACGGCAATGAGGGCCACGGCCAGCATGACCAGCGCCCCGGAGAGTACGGGAAAGAGCACGTAGAGATAGCCCAGGGCGGCAATCTTGGGGCCGCCGCTGACCGCGATCAGGGCCGTGGCCCCGCCCGGCGGGTGGAGCGTGCCGGTGGCGTGCATGAGGGCGATGGCCAAGGCCACGGCCAGGGCGCACACCAGCCACTCGGGACCCGGCACGGCCAGCCGGACGCTGACCCCGACCAGGGCTGAAAAGACATGGCCGCCGATCAGGTTTCGCGGTTGGGCCAGCGGGCTTTTGGGCGCACCGTAGAGCAGCACGGCCGACGCCCCGAAGGAACCGAGCAGCATGGAGAGGCCCAGGGGATCGGCCACGCGCTCGTGGAGCCAGGCAACCGCCCCGATGCCGGCCAGGGCTCCGAGAAACGACCAGAAGACTTCAGCGGCGCCGACCCGGGGCGGGCTGGTCCCGGCCCCGCGCATCTTGGCGAGAAAGCTCATAGCCCGCACTCCCCGGGCACGCCCCGGCAGGAACGGACCACATCGCCCCGGCTGACAAGGCCGCACAGGCCGTTGCCGTCAACCACGGGCAGACGGTTTATGCCCTGGGCGGCCATGATCCCGGCCGCTTGGCTGCGCGGCGTGTCCGGGCCGACGACCACGGCCGGGCTGGTCATGAGGGCGGCGATCGGCCTGTCGCCCGGAGCCGGGGCCGGCGACGGGACAGGGCAATCGGCCGGGGCCAGGAGCCGAGCCACCAGGGCGGCCGGTGTGGCGTCGCCGGGAAGCGAAAGGCAGCGCAGCAGATCTTTAAGCGACACCACGCCGACCACGGTGCGGCCGGTGACGACCGGCAACCCGGACACGCCGGCTTCGGCCATGAGCCGGGCGGCCTCGCGGGCGGTCGCTTCCGGGGAAACGGCCACGACCTTGCGGGTCATGATATCGGCCACAGGGACGTCGCGGGCCAGCCGGGCGCTGGCATGGTCGTAGGCCAGCCGGTACAGGGCCAGGGCGTCGGCCGGGGAAATGTCCACATAGCCGCCCAGGCGGCGCATGGCGTCGAGAATATCCTCGACAGCCATGTCGGTCATGTCGGTCATATCGGGGGGCAGGGCAGGGGAGCGGTCAGTCGGCATGGGGCGTCCTCCTGGGGGCAGCCTGCCCCCGGGGGGGCGTTTCGCCCATGACCTAAGTCAAGTCTGTTCGAGGGGTACGCGGCCCGACGCAAAAAGGGAACGACGTTGCCGCCGTTCCCTTTGCGATTGCCGGATGGAGGGGCTGCGTCAGATGGCTGCGTCGCCGGTCTCGCCGGTGCGGATGCGGACCACGCCTTCCAGGGAATAGATGAAGATCTTGCCGTCGCCGATGGCCCCGGTGTTGGCCGTGTCGCGAATGGCGGTCACGACCTTCTCGGCCAGGCCGTCGGCCACGACCACTTCGATTTTCACCTTGGCGTTAAACTGCACCTGATACTCGATGCCGCGGTAGGCCTCGACGTGGCCCTTCTGGCGGCCGTAGCCGCGCACTTCGGTGACGGTCAGGCCATGCACGCCAAGCGAATCCAGGGCGTCTTTGACTTCGTCGAGCTTGAACGGCTTGATGATGGCTTCAATTTTTTTCATGGGATTCCCCGTGCTTAACGATGGGTTTTCTGCAGAACGAACTCCGGATAGGCAGACACGGCCACTTCATGCTGGTCCAAACCTTCCAGCTCGTGTTCAGGCTGCACACGAATAGGAACGATCAGGTTCAACACCTTGAAGAAGGCATACATGACGATGAAGACAAACACAAAGTTGGTGCAGATGGCGAGGACCTGGGCCACCAGCTGGCTGCCGTCGCCGTAGAACAGGCCGGTGACGCCGCCGGCCACGCCGTTTAAGGCGTCGCCGTAAGTGCCGTCGCCGAAAAGGCCGACGCAGAGCATTCCGAACGCGCCGTTGACGCCGTGGACGGAAATGGCCCCGACCGGATCGTCGATTTTAAGCGTGCGCTCGACAAAAAAGACGCTGGCGCACAAAAGCACGCCGGCGATGGCCCCGATGGCCACGGCCGAGACCGAGGTGACAAAGGCGCAGGGGGCGGTGATGGCCACCAGGCCGGCCAGCAGGCCGTTGGCCACCATGGAGATGTCGGGCTTGCCGTAGAACATCCACATGTAGAGCATGGCGGAAAACGAGCCGGCAGCCGAAGCCAGCATGGTGTTGACGGCGATGACGCCGATGCGCAGGTCGCCGCCGGCCAGGGTGGAGCCGGCGTTGAAGCCGAACCAGCCAAAGGCCAGGATGAAGCAGCCGGCAATGGCCATGGGGATGTGATGGCCGGGGATGGCAACCGGGGTGCCGTCTGCACGGAATTTGCCCAGGCGCGGTCCAAGCACGATGCCGCCGGCCAGAGCGGCCACGCCGCCGGTCATGTGGACCACCGAGGAGCCGGCGAAGTCCACTGCGCCGTGGCCCAGGGCGTAGAGTTTGCCGAGGCTCGACAGCCAGCCGCCGCCCCAGACCCAGTTGGCGTAGAGGGGATAGACGAACATGGAGATGAAAAAGGCGTAGATGACGAAGGATTTAAACGTCCAGCGTTCGGCCATGGTGCCGGTGGGGATGGTGGCGGTGGTGTCCATGAAGACCATCTGGAACAGGAACACCGAGAAGATGACGGCATCATAGGACACGCCGGACAGGAAAAAGCCGGTGGTGCCGAACAGGCCGAACTCGTTGCCGCCGATGGTGATGGTGAACTCGTTGGCCAGGGCCTGGGCACCGCCGAGGGTGGCCACGCCGCCCACGCCGCCCATCTGCAGGGCAAAGCCGCAAATCCAGTAGCCGAGCATGCCGATGCCGTAGACCATCATGTTCATGGCCATGGTATGGCCGGCGTTTTTGGCCCGGGTAAAGCCGGTTTCAGCCAGGGCGAAGCCGGCCTGCATGAACATGACCAGGAAGCCGCAGATGAGCGTCCAGACCATGTTGATGGCGATGCGGTTATGCCCGACCACGTCGGCCAATTTGGCGGCCAGAGGCTCTTTTTCGGCCAGGGTGGCCATGTCTTCCTTGGTGGGCGCGCCGGCTGTGACGCCGATGACGTCGGCAGCGGTGCCGATGGACGCGCCGGTGGGATCTGAAGCCGGTGGAGGCGTTGCGGCGTCGTCGGCCAGGGCCGTCAGCGGCAGGGCCAGCGTGGTTAAAAAGAGGGCCAAGAGCAGTGTGAGGATGCCTTTTTTCATGTTTCTCTCCGAATCCTGGGGTTCACCGACAGAGATGCCGGCCGTTTTGCAATTGCCGCCACGCGGCTGTGCGCCGATACGATTATGAGGAGTCGAAGGGTGTGAACATGGAGGCCTCCGGAAAACTGCTGGTGTTACGGATGGTGCAGTGTAAACAGCAATTTTACTGCCAACTTTTTAACGTCATTGAATTGCTTGCCATTTGTAATATTTCCAGCGTGCAGCCCGGCAATGGACCTCATTGGCAACACTTTTGTTGAACAAAAATGTACTGCCCGTGCCGCGGTCCGGGAAGAAGGACGGTTTTATTTGCTCGGTGCTTGAAACCGATACCTGAAAGAAACAATTTTGTATCATTTCAAGTTTGAAAGTTTTTACGGTATTGTCAAAAGTGGCTGGCTGTTTGTTCCTGCATATCTTCTTCTCCCCAAGCAGAAGGGCACAGCCGCAACAGCCGCCGCCCTCCATACAGCGGATTGTGGCTCCTGCGGTGGCGAACATCCCGCCAGTTGCGGCTGCGATCAGGCCCGGCCGTGCGGCAGAACGCCTGGTCGGGGACCGGTTCCGGCCAGGGAAGGCAGGGCTGGACATTTTTGTCCATACGAAGCAGCCTGCCACCATGATTCGCACCGCATGCTGGTACGGCCTGGCTGCTGTCGGGGAAATCGCGGGCTGCTACGCCTTTTACGCCTGGTTGCGCCTTGGCCGCTCAGCCTGGTGGATTGTGCCCGGACTGGCCTCTCTGGCCGCCTTTGCCCTGGCGCTTACCCGGGTGGAAGCCGACGCTGCCGGCCGTATCTTTGCGGCCTACGGCGGCATTTACATCCTGGCCTCCCTGGTCTGGATGCATGTTGTCGAGGGCCAGTCCCCGGACCGCTTTGATCTGGCCGGCGCAGCCCTGTGCCTGGCCGGCAGCGGCGTGATCCTTCTGGCCCCGCGCTAGGCGCTTTTGCCTCCCTTGCCCCGGACCGGCCCATGGCCTAGACTGCCGCCATGACGCCAGAGACGACTCCTTTTACGCCGATCGCCTGGAACGGCATCCGCCTTACCGTGCCGGCCTCCTGGCGGCCCACCCGGCTGGGGCTTGGCTATCTGCTGTTTGAAGACGGCAGTGGTCCGGCCTTTGAGCTCAAATGGCGGCGAAACGCCGGCCGGGAAGGCATGGAAGCCGCGTTTCGGGCGATGACGCCCAAGGGCCGGGCCAGACGGGCCGAGGCGCTGCCCGAGGCCTGGACGCGGCAGCTTTCCGACTTCGAATCCATGCCCATCACCTGGACCACCGGGGAGCACGCCGGCTGCGGAGCGGCGCTTTTTTGCCCGGATTGCGGTCTGGCCGCCCTTTTCCAGGGCTACGGCGGCGCGCAGGGGCCAAGTCCCGGCCGGGTGGCGGAAATCGCCGCCGTGCTCGGGAGCCTTGCCCACCACGAACCCGGGCCGCCGGCCTTTGCCCTCTACGGCCTGGCCTACGTGCCGCCGCCGGACTATCTTCTGGCCGCCTTCCAGTTTGTGCCGGGCCGCTTCAGCCTGACCTTTGCCAACGGCCGCCGCCGCCTGGACATCGTGCGCCTGGCCCCGGCCGAGGTGTTGCTGGCCGGCCACGACCTGGGCTGGCTGGCGGCCCAGGCCTTCGGGTTTGAGGCCGACGCCGACACCACCAGCGCGCCTTTGGGGGAGTCCCCGGCCGTGTGGCTGGCCGAGCGCCAGGGGCCAAACTGGGCCGCCCGCATCGCCCGGGCCCTGGGCCGTCCGGCCCGGCTGGCCGTGCTGCGCCATGACACGGCCGCCGGCAAGCTCCTCGGCGCGGCCGCGGCCGGACCCAAACCCATCGACGCCGGCTGGCTGGCCGAAACAGCGGGGCGCTGTGTTTCCCTTTAGATCGAAAAAACCGCCGGTCCCGGTCATGAGCCGGGATGCAGCCCTGGCCCTGGCCCCGGTTCCCAGCCGCGACGTGGAGCAAAGCAGCACGGCCGATGGGCTGGTGCGCCTGTCCGTGCCCGTGTCCGTGCGGCCGGCCCTGGCCGGGCTGGCCAAACGGTTCGGGGCCTGGGACGGCCGGGTGCTGCGAAAGACCGTGGAACTCGACGCTGTCGGCACGTTTGTGTGGCAACACATCGACGGCCGGGCTACGGTGGGGGAAATTGCCACTGCCTTGGCAGCCCGCTACGGCCTGGACGCCAACGAGGCCCGACTGGCGGTGGCGGAATTTCTGCGCCAGCTCGGCCGCCGGGGAGCGGTGGGATTCGCCGACTCCGGGGCCGGCAGGCGGGGAGGCCGGCCATGACCCGCATCACCAGACGACTGGCCCTCAAACTGCTGGCCGCAGGCGCTGCCCTGGGGCATCTGCCGGCCCGGGCCTGGGCCTATTTCATTGCCACGCTGCCGACGCGCACGGTGGAGATTGAGGATTTCACCTTTGAGGCCGCAACCGGACTCGTGCGCCAGGGCGGGGCAGCCAAGCCCTACATTCTGACCGTCGACGGACTGGTCACGCGCCCGGCCGCCCTGGACTATGCGGCCCTTCGCGCCTTGCCCCAGGTCGCCCAGACCGTGGATTTCCACTGTGTCGAGGGCTGGTCCGTGGCCGATCTGGCCTGGAGCGGCGTGCAGCCGGCGACCATCGCCGCCCTGGTCGGCCCCAAGCCCGAGGCCCGCTACGTGATCTTTCACGCCCTGGGCCGGACCCGGTCCCGGCCCGAGGGCCTTGACCACTACGTCGAATGCCTGCCCCTGGCCGATCTGCTCAGTCCGGCCATGGCCTGCCTGCTGGCCCTGGACCTGGGAGGTTCGCCCCTGCCCCTGGCCCACGGCGCACCGCTGCGGCTCCTTTCGCCCTTTGATCTGGCCTACAAATCCATCAAGTTCGTCACGCGCCTGGAATTCGCCGCCAAGCCGGTGGACGGCTGGTGGACCCGGGCCAACGGCATCTACGACACCATCGCCCCAGTCCCGCCCGACCGCCTGCGTAGGCCAGATCCGCGTATGAATTGAGTGGAAGAGGGTGAAGGAAGAAGATGAGGAAAAAGAGGAAGATGCCTCCGGCAGCCGGGGGGATGATCCCCCCGGACCCCTGCACCGGGAGAAGTCTTTAAAGGGGGGCTTGGCGCGGGCTGCCAGTCAGGGCGGCTGAGGACCATTGTTTCCGTCCCCGAAGTCTTCCTGTTTGGGCCGGGA
>NZ_MLBG01000020.1 GCF_001936595.1 Desulfovibrio sp. DV | reverse complement strand
GTGCCGCCGGGCCGATGCCTCATTGACGCCGGACATTTTTCCCTGGAAGAAGTCATGATGCGGCATTTCGCCGCTGATCTTGCGGCTGCGTTTGGCCAGGACGGACCCGAAGTCCGCTATTTTGCGGGCACCGACCCCATCACCGCGCATTTCCCGGACGGGACTGCCACCCCCCGGACCGAATAACCACTCGGAGAGACAGTCATGTATTTGAAACAGATTGAACAGCTCGTGGTCCTGCAAAAAGTCGACGACGAAATCGTCCTGCTGCAGGATGAACTCAAGCGGGCTCCCCAGCAGATCACCGAACTTGAAAAGCGTCGCCAGGACATCGAGGACAATGCCGAAGTCGTTCGCGACAAACTCAAGTATTTAACCGACCAGCAAAAGCGGTTGGACTCGGAAATCGAAAGCGACTCCGTGCGGCTCAAAAAGAGCAAAAGCAAGATGATGCAGGTGGGCAACCAGAAAGAATACCACGCCATGATGCGTGAGATGGACAATCTGGAAAAGCAGAACCGCGGCCGTGAGGAAGAAAAGATCACGGTGTCTGAGGAATTGTCCCGCCAAAACGGCGAGCTGGCCGAAATCGACGGCCAGGCCAAGGAACTCGACAGCGAACTGACCGTCGCCCGCCAGAGCCTGGATGACCGCATCAAGCAGGCCGAAGCCCGGCTGGGCGAACTGAAGCTGCGCCGCTCCGAAGCCGGCCAGGCCGTTCCCAAGCCCATCCTGCAGCGCTACGAATTCATCCGTTCGCGCCTGAAAAACCCGGTCATCGTGCCGGTTCACGCCGGCATCTGCTCCGGCTGCCACATCGCCATTCCGCCCCAGGCCTTTATCGAGCTGCAAAAGGGCATCCAGATTTTAAGCTGCCCCAACTGCCAGCGACTCATCTACTGGAGCGAGCACATCGAATCCGAGGCCAAAGCCAACGAAGACGGGGCCGAGGCTGCGGCCGAATAGGGCCCGTGGGGGAAAGAGAAAGAATGCCTCCGGCGGCCAAAGGGCTGAGCCCTTTGCAATCCCACCTGGGGGAAATTTGATTTGCCCGGGTGCCTCGCCAAGTCGAGACGCGAAAGTTGCTCCGGGGGCCGGGGGAGAGTAGCCCCCGGCCCCCGCAACAGGGATAAGATTGCATTTGACGAAAAGCCGGCCCAGCGCCGGCTTTTCGTTTTCCGGTGGCGGGTTGTCGCCGGCCCGGCCCAGGCCGCCTCCTGCTTCGCCACCCCCGCCCACGCTGATGCCTGTTTTACCCCTCGGTAAACGGCGTCGATTTCTCGGTAAACGGTCTTTAATCTTCAGGCCAATACGATTATCACGTTGTTGCAGCCACTGGCCGAATATCGCTGGCCGGGCCGGCCCCTTTCCCGGCATGGTCCGCCAGACGCGACGCATAATCCCAAACACGGGGGGAATTCATGACTGCCGACAATATCCAAAGCCTCCAGCAGGAAGGACGCACCTTCGATCCGCCGCTTACCGGCCGCGACACCGCCCATATCAAGAGCCTGGACGAATACCGCGCCATCTACAAACGCTCCATCGAAGACCCGGAAGGCTACTGGGGCGAGCGGGCCACCGAACTGCTCACCTGGGACGCGCCCTGGGACAAGGTCCTTGAGTACGATTTCAATACGCCCGAGATCAAATGGTTCGCCGGCGGCAAGCTCAATGCCACGTACAACTGTTTGGACCGCCATTTGACCAACGGCCGGCGCAACAAGGCGGCACTGATCTGGCAGGGCGAAAAAGACGAGGACGTGCGCACCTACACCTACCAGATGCTCCACGACGAGGTCTGCCGGTTCGCCAACGTGCTCAAGAAGATGGGCGTCAAAAAAGGCGACCGGGTGAGCCTGTACCTGCCCATGGTGCCGGAACTGGCCATCGCCATGCTGGCCTGCGCCCGCATCGGCGCGCCGCACAGCATCGTTTTCGCCGGGTTTTCCGCCCACAGCCTGCGCGACCGCATCAACGACTGCGAGTCCAAACTGATCGTGGTCAGCGACGCCGTCATCCGCTCGGGCAAAACCATCCCGCTCAAGCCCAATGCCGACGAAGCCCTCAAGGAATGCCCCACCATCGACAAGTGCATCGTGCTGCGCCATGCCGGTAACGAGGTCGAAATGATGCCCGGCCGCGACCTCTGGTGGCACGACGTCATGGCCGACCATGACGTGGAAGGCGATTGCCCGCCCGAGAGCATGGACGCCGAGGATGTGCTCTTTATCCTCTACACCTCCGGCTCCACCGGCAAGCCCAAGGGCGTCTACCACACCACCGGCGGCTATCTGACCTACGCCGCCCACACCTCGCAGATCGTCTTTGATCTCAAAGACGACGACATCCACTGGTGTACCGCCGACATCGGCTGGATCACCGGCCACTCCTACATCGTCTACGGACCGCTGGCCCTGGGTGCCACTTCGCTCATGTTCGAGAGCGTGCCCACCTACCCGGCCCCGGACCGGTTCTGGCAGATCTGCTCCAAATTCAAGGTCAACATCTTCTACACCGCCCCGACCGTCATCCGCTCGCTCATGAAGTCCGGCCCGGCCTGGACCCAAAAGCACGACCTGTCCTCGCTGCGCATCCTCGGCTCGGTGGGTGAACCGATCAATCCCGAGGCCTGGATGTGGTACCACGAACATGTCGGCGGCTCGAAGCTGCCCATTGTGGACACCTGGTGGCAGACCGAAACCGGCGGGCTCATGATTTCGCCGCTGCCCTATGCCACGCCGCTCAAGCCCGGTTCGGCCTCCCTGCCGCTGCCCGGCATCGACGTCGCCATCGTTGACGTCGAGAACAAGGAAGTCGGCCCCAACCAGGGAGGTTTCCTGGTCATCCGCAAACCCTGGCCTGGCATGTTGCGCGGCATCTGGGGCGCGAAAGACCGCTTCAAGCAGCAGTATTTCTCCGGGTTCAAGGGCTGTTACGAATCCGGCGACGGTGCCCGCCGGGACGAGGACGGCTATTTCTGGATCATGGGCCGGGTGGACGACGTCATTAACGTCTCGGGCCACCGCATGGGCACGGCAGAGATCGAATCCGCCCTGGTGTCCCACCCGACAGTGGCCGAAGCAGCCGTGGTCGGAATGCCCCACGACATCAAGGGCCAGTGCATCTACGCCTATGTGACGCTCAAGGCCGGCTACGACGAGAGCGAGGAACTCTTAAAGGGCCTCAAGCTCCACGTGCGCAAGGAAATCGGCCCCATTGCCGCCCCGGAAGTGATCCAGTTCGCCCCGGGCCTGCCCAAGACCCGCAGCGGCAAGATCATGCGCCGGATTCTGCGCAAGATCGCCTCCAACGAAGTGGACAGCCTGGGCGACACCTCGACCTTGGCCGACCCGAGTGTGGTGACGGAACTCATCGACGGCAAGAAAAGACTCTTTGGCAATTAGCCGAAAAAGCAGCCAAGCATGAGAAACCGCCGACCCCGGGATTTTGTCCCGCGGTCGGCGGTTTGTATTTGACAGCGGACAAGGCAGCAACAACAGGCAGTTCATGAAACACGTATCACAGAATGCATAAAGCAGGTTCAATCGGCTCATTGGCCCTTCGGCGTTGCCAACTCTGATTGGAAGATGTAGTGGTGTATCCTGGCCTTTTAGCCTGAGGAGATCGTCATGGGTAGCCGGGATCACTCTCAAATCGACACGGTGCTTGATCCTGACGAAGGCGTTGGAACGCTTGAACTCCAAGACATTGTTGACATTCATGCACTCCAGTTATTGATGGATCATTTCCAGAAATTGACTGGCATGGTTTTCGCCATTCTCGATCTGAAAGGAACGGTCCTTGTCGCGGCAGGCTGGCAAGACATCTGCCTTCGGTTTCACAGGGTCCACCCGGAAACAGCCAAACGCTGTCGGGAGAGCGATACGCTCCTTACACAAGGGGTGGAGCCTGGAAAATTCAAATTGTACCACTGCCAAAACAACATGTGGGATGTGGCCACTCCCCTGATTATCGGGGGAAGGCACATGGGCAACCTGTTTATGGGGCAGTTTTTATTCAAAGACGAGGAACCGGACAGAAAACTCTTTCAGGATCAGGCCCGCCTCTATGGGTTTGATGAGGATGCGTACCTTGCAGCCCTGGATCGTGTTCCGCGCTGGAGCCGTGAGACCCTGGACAATGTGATGCACTTTTATTCGCATCTCGCGGACCTGATCGCCAAACTCAGCTACGGGAACATCAAACTGGCCCGAGCCATGGTCGAAAAGAGCCAATTGATCGAGATGCTTGAGAGAAGCAAAGAAAAAACCGAACTGGCAAACCGCACCAAATCGGAATTCCTGGCCAACATGAGCCATGAGGTCCGCACCCCGCTCAACGGCATATTGGGTATGCTCCAATTGCTGAACACGACGAGTCCAACAGAAGAACAAAAAGAGTATATCGTCAATGGCATTCAATCCACCAAGCGCTTGACCAGATTGCTGAGCGACATCCTCGACATCTCAAAGATTGAAGCTGGCCGAATGCACATTGTCGAGACGGAATTTGATGTCTACAAGACGAAAAAATCCATACTGGATATTTTTTCTGTCGAGGCACAGAAAAAAGGAATCCAACTCAAATTCAGTCACGACACAGGTTCATCTCTGACACTCATCGGGGATGAAGCGCGTTTGCGACAAATCCTGTTCAATCTTGTCGGAAATTCCATAAAATTTACGGATGCCGGGGAAGTCAACGTAAACACCACTGTATTGCCTGTTGCAAAAGGCTCCGTCGTCCGTGTGTTGGTGACGGTGAGCGATACCGGCATCGGCATTTCCGATGAAAACCTCAAGCGAATCTTTGAACCCTTTGTCCAGGCGGAAGATTCGTACACCCGTCGCTTCCAGGGGGCAGGACTCGGCCTTTCCATTGTCCGCCGGCTCATGGAATTATTGGGTGGAACGATTACCATTGACAGCACAGTGGGCAGGGGCACAACATTCTATCTCACCTTACCTTTCAAAGTCCCGGAAGGGTTACCCCTGGAGCCTGTCCCCCCTGCAAAAAACCACTCCGGCGAACCACTTTCTTTGCGAATACTCTTTGCGGAAGACGACGCAGTCAGTCTCCTGACAGGCAGGCGGATCCTTGAAAAGTTTGGACACACTGTCGTCATGGCGAGGGATGGCCAGGAAGCCCTGCAACGTCTCAGCGAGCAGGAGATTGACCTCATACTCATGGACATCCAGATGCCCAGGATGGACGGCGTCGAAGCGACAAAGACCATCCGGGAGTCTGCCTCACTGCACCACAAGTCCCGGATTCCGATTATTGCCATGACTGCCTATGCCATGACGGGCGACAGGGAGAAATTTCTGGCGGCCGGGATGGATGCATACATCGCCAAACCGATGGATCAGGATTCCCTGTTGGCAATCGTCAATCAAGTCATGGAATCCCGTGTCATTGCGACACACGGGAAATAATCCGGCTACTTGCATTTTTCAATGCTGCGTCCCGGGACAGGCAATCGGGCAGGTCGGGGACGAAGGCTCCTGCTCCTGGCCGTTTCCGGCATTCCCCGCCAGCCATTCCCGGACAACCGCCGGCCCGGGCGTCTTCATCCCGGGCCGGCGGTTGCGATCCGACGAATGACGTCCGGCAGTTGCGGCACGGTTACAAGCGTCCGCCCACCAGCCCGAGTATCCCGATGGCGATGAGATAAATGGCCACGATCAGGTTGAGCAGGCGCGGTATAACCAGGATCAGGATGCCGGCAATAAGCGCGATAATCGGTTGCATCTGCATGTTGAGCATCATGGGAAGCCCCCTTGGTTGCGGGTGAAACGTCCGCCGCAGCTGACGGGACGATACCATCCCTTCTACGCTCTTTTACCGGCCCGGCAATACCGAAGTGTGCCGGAGCGTATCCGCCGCAGCCGCAAATCTGCCCAGATTTGCGTGGACGCCGCCGGCCGAGTGCGGGATACTGGCTCGGTCGCCCATGGAACCACTTCCGCCCAACACCGCAATCTTCCAGCCTATCCAGCCAACTCCATGCACTTCAAGCCCATCTTCTACACCTGTCTGACCCTGGCCGCCCTGGTCGCCGGGCTTTTCACCAGTTCCCTGGAGCCGGCCCGGCGCGTGGACGCCTGGACCTCGGACTTGTGGCACGTCCTGGCCGGCAAACGCCATGAACCGGCCCGCGTGGCTGTGGCCCTTCTCGACGACGAGGCCCTGGCCGCCGAGCCCGACCGTCCGCTGGTCTTCTGGGGGCCGCTTTACGCCAAGATCCTGGCCCGCCTGCGCCAGGTCGGGGCCGTGGCTGTCGGTATGGACATCCAGCCGGCCTTAAGCCCGGTCACCTGGATGGACATTATCGGGGCCGACACCAGCCGCGATTTTGACCGGGAATTCATGCTGGAGCTGGCCAAGGGCAAGGTCATCCTGGCCGCCAGCGTGTCCACCGAATCCGGCGAGGCATCCTTTAGCCTGCCGGCCACGGACTATCTGCTCGCCCTGCCCGGACACGAGGCCGACCTGGGCCTGACCAACGTGCCGCTTGACCGCGACGGCGTGGTGCGCCGTTTTGCCCCGGCGCTGTACGGCGAGGGCGAACCACGGCTGTCCTTTGCCGCGGCCCTGGCGAAGAAAGCCGCCCCGGACGCCCCGGGACTGGCCGGCTTGGACGACCGCAAGGCACTCTCCCCCCGGCCCATTCCCTATGCCGGCCCGCCCGGCACCTTTGCCCATGTGAGCTTTGCCCGGCTGCTGGCCCCGGATGCCTTAAGCGATCCGCAGGTCCAGGCCCTGGCCGGCAAGATCGTCATTCTCGGCATCGACATCCACGGCGCGCATGACCGGCTGGCCTCGCCCTATTCCCTGCCGCTTTTCGGCGCGCCCAAGGAATTCATGCCCGGCCCGGAGATCCACGCCAACATCATCGAGGCCATGCTGGCCGGCCGCAGCCTGTCGCCGGTGGGCCGGGGAGCAGCCTCGGCGGCCTGGCTGCCGTTTCTGGCCGCCTGTTCCCTGGCCTGCGCCCGGCTGGGTCCCGGCCGCTCGGCCCTGGCCGGCGGCGGCCTGGGCCTTGCCGCCTTTGGCCTGGGCTATGCCCTCTTTCTCCGGGGCCTGCTCCTGCCCCTGGCCGGGCTCGACCTTGGTCTGGTCGCCATCTGGGCCGGAGCCAATGCCGTGCGCTTAACCCGCGGCGAACGGGAAAAAGCCCATATCCGCCACGCCTTTGGCAAGTATGTGTCAGAATCGGCCATTGCCGCCATCCTGGCCAGCGGCAAGCCGCCCGCGCCCGGCGGCTCCCTGGCCACGGTCACCATCTTATTCTCGGATATCCGCGATTTCACGACATTAAGTGAAAAACTCTCGGCCGAGGAGGTGGTGGAACTTTTAAACGTCTATTTTTCCAAGGTCTGCGACATCATCCTGGCCAACGGCGGCATGATCGACAAATTTATCGGTGATGCGGTCATGGCTGTGTTCGGCGCCCCCCTGGCCGATCCCAGACATGCCTATCAAGCCCTTGCCACCGCCCTTGGCATGGTTACTGCTTCACGGGAGTTTGAGGACTGGATGCAAAACCGCTTTCCCCAGCTTGGGCAGTGGCGGTTTCGTATTGGCGTCGGCCTGCACAGCGGCCCGGCTGTTGTCGGCAACATCGGCTCCAAGCAGCGGCTCGATTTCACGGTTATCGGCGACACGGTCAACACGGCCTCGCGCCTGGAGGGCTTCACCAAGGAAATGGGCTGTCCGGTGGTGGCCAGCCAGACCGTGGTGGATATGGCCGGGCCGGGCGTGGTGACCGGACGCAAGGAACTGGCCCATGTCAAAGGCAAGAGTGAACCCGTGCCGGCCCTGGAAATTCTGGGGCTGGCGCACGAATAATACGAAAGGAGCAGTCATGCGTCGCGCTATCGCCTTCTCATTTTCCCTGTTGCTTGCAGCATTCTTTCTGGGCGCGACAGCCTGGGCCGATGCCCCCCGTCTGGTCTGCCTCGTCTCGTCGGTTGGTGGCCCGGTGACGCTGTCCGGAACCGACGGTCCTAAAAAACCCCTGGAACTCTTCACCCGCCTGCGCGAAGGCGAACGCCTGGAACTGGGACGCGGAGCCGAGGTGCAGCTGGCCTTTCTGCAAAAGGGCCAGCGCGAAGCCTGGACGGGGCCGGCCACCATCCTCATCACTTCCGAGGGTGGCCAAAGCCCGGACAGCACCATTCCGCCGGTGGTGGAAAAGCTGCCGCTTCGGGCCAAGCCGGCCGGCGGCGAGGCGTCGTCCATCCTGACCCAGGGCGGCGAACAGGCCACAGCCCAGGTCAAGACCCGTGAGGTCACCCTGCCCGAAGACAGGACGCTCAGCGACGATGAACGCGCCCAACTGGCCGAAGTCGAAGGGCAGGTGGCCCAATTGCGCAAGACTGCCGCCCCGGGCGACGTCGGTCCGGACATCGTCCTGCTGGAAGAGCTGACCCGACTGGAACAGCGCCGCCGGCTGGCCGAAGAACTGCGCCGGCTACGCGAGGCCCACCCGGACAACGCCGCCCTGGCCAACTGGGAATAGCGCCAACCGGCGGCGCAAGACGTCGCCAACGACACTGCCGGCCGACGGCTCCCCCTTGCCCGAAACACGGGCAAGCCCCGAAACGGGGAGGGAGCCGCCGGCCGGCAGTTGCATGTTGGGGCCGGGGGTGGAGGCCATGGCCGGGTCGGCATGGGCGCATCCGGCCGGCCGGGCCACGGTATTAGCGGTTCGGTTCCTTCCGGCCGCCACTCCGGGGTCGCCCCTGGCCAGGCTTGAAGCCGGGCTTGGGGCCGGGCCGGCCGCCGGCCGGACGGAAGGGCGCACCCGGCTTGTGGCCCGGGCGCTTGTCGCGTTCGCCGCTTAAAACAGCGTGCTGGCGCAGTCGCTCGGCATCGGAATCCGCCACATGGAGCGGTTTGCCCTCCAGGTCGATTCCGGCAAAATACATGGCCGCCGCCGCTGTCCCGGGCAGAGGAATGAAGCACTGGACCTGATTGGGCTTCCAGCCCCGGCCGGTGAACCAGGCGGCCATCTCCTGCATGTCGGCCACGGTGCATCCCGGAAAGGCGCTCATGAGGTAGGGTACGACATACTGTTCCTTGCCGGCCCGGTCGGATTCCCGGGCAAAAAGCTCGAGAAACCGCTCAAATACGGCAAACGGCGGCTTGCGCATCAGCCGAAGCACCCGGTCGTTTTTGTGTTCCGGGGCCACCTTGGCCTGTCCACCGGTAAAATCCCGGACCATACGGGCCAGGGCCTTTTCGTCGGCCAGCCCGAGGTCCATGCGCCAGCCGCTGGCCACCCGCACATGGCGCACCCCGGGCACGGCGGCCACGGCTTCCAGCAAATCCACAAAGGCCCCCTGGTCCACCGCAAAATGTTTGCAGATCTTGGGAGTCAGGCAGCTTGGCCGGCGGCAGGCAGCCCCATCGCCGGTGCAGCGCCCGCCCCACATGTTGGCGCTTGGGCCGCCCACGTCGCTCACACTGCCGTCAAAGCCCCGGACCCCGGCCAACCGGGCCGCCTCGGCCAGGACAGAACCCCGGCTGCGCGACCGGATGGCCCGGCCCTGGTGCAGGGCCAGGGTGCAAAAGGAGCAGCCGCCGGCGCAGCCCCGGTGGATGTTAAGGCTCCCCCGGATCATGGCCGCCGCCGGGATGGGCTGGCTGTAGGAGGGATGCGGCTCTTTGGTAAACGGCAGGGCATAGAGCGCGTCAAGCCCCTTGCCGTCAAGGCCCTGGCCGGGCGGGGTCAGCACCACCATGCGCTCGCCCACCCGCTGCACCGCAGTCTGGCGGTTTTGATGCACATGGCGCTCACTGTCCAAGGTGGCTGCGAGCAGGAGCTTCGGTTCGGCCAGGATGGCCTCGTGGGAGGGCAGTTCGATGACGGCCTCGGCCGGGGCGTCCTCAGGGTAGTCGCCGGCTTTTCGGGCATAGGCCGCACCAGGGATGGCGGCCAGGGTATGGACCAGTTCGCCGCCCTCCTCCTCCAGCCGGTCCAGCCCCTGGGCCAGGGCCAGGATGGAGTGCTCGGCCATGCCGTAAAGCACCACGCTGGCCTTGGCATCCAGAAGAATGGATTTACGCAGGGACTGGGACCAGAAATCATACTGGCTCACCCGCCGAAGCGACGCCTCGATGCCGCCCAGGGCCACAGGCAGGCCCGGAAAGGCCCGGCGCACGAGGTTGGTGTAGACGATGCAGGCCCGGTTGGGGCGGGCTCCGGCCAAGCCGCCCGGAGTGTAGGCGTCGTCGGAGCGCTTTTTGCGAAAGGCGGTGTAATGGGCCAGCATGGAGTCGAGCGACCCGGCCGTGACCCCGGCAAAAAGCCGCGGCCGGCCCATGGCGGCAACATCGCCCGGATCATCGGGGCCAAGCTCCCAGCGGGGTTGGGTGATAAGGCCGGTCTTGTAGCCGTGGCTGACCAGCCAGCGGCCCAATAGCGGCGCGCCAAAGGACGGATGGTCCACATAGGCGTCGCCGGAAACCAGCAGGATATCCAGGCTGTCCCAGCCAAGACGGTCCATCTCGGCCCGGGTCATGGGCAAAAAATCGGGTTGTTTAATGGGTGTGCGCGCCATGGCCGCACTATGGCCGCACTCGCCCGCGCCGTCCAGTGGGGCCGGTAGCCTCAGGCCAGCCGGCTTTACCGGGAAGCGCCGGCCCCTTCCATGCCGCGCAGGAGCTGCGGGCAAAACCACAGTTCCCGGTCGGTGGGTGTGCGGCCGGGCGCGACAAAAACCGACCCGTCCTGGTAGGCCAGGGGTCCGGCATAGAGATCGAGCCGGCCCGAACCCAGTTCGGCCGTGAACTGGTCCAGGGCCTTTTGGATTACCGGCGAAAGCGCCTGTCCGGGCATGAACCCGACAGGACTGGCGTCGGGATCGTTTAGGGCCGCAAAATTCGGGGACAACCAGGCAAAGGCCGGCTTGTAGCCCCCGGCGGCCACGGCCCTGGCAACGTCCAGGAGCGGCGGACCCCAGTTGAAATAGGGCACGCCCAGACAGACCTCGGGCGCGCCCTGGCAGGCCGACTTGTACATGTACGGCAGGGCCCGGACCTTGGCCCCGGCCTTGTGGCGGGCAGCGGCGACGCTTAAGGCCTCCGGGGTGTCGAGGCCGGAGATGATGACGTCGTAACCCTGGTCAACAAGCGAGCCGGCCACCTGATTGGGATCGGAGGTCACGCCGGGGATGTTGAACCAGAAGCCGATCCAGTTGACCTTGAAGGCCAGATCTTCGGCCTTCCTGCCCCGCACAGCGACCCAGGCATGGCGGGCGCCAAGATAGGCGGCATTGGCCACGCGACGAGTCTCGTCGTTCACCAGCGGCCCGAGGTAGCCGATTTTGCCGGTTTTTGTGGTCATGGCTGCGACAAAGCCGGCCATCATCTTGGCGTATTCCATTTTCAAAAAAAGGTTGCCCAAATTTTTCGGAGCCGTGCCGGTCAGCACCTCGTCGCCGGAAACGTGGAGAAACGTCAGGCCCGGATGCTGCTCGGCCGCTTCGTGGATGCCGTCCTTCATGTCGTCGGAACCGGCGATGATGAGCCGTGCCCCCTTGGCCGCCAGATCATCCACGATTTGCGCAATGGTGACGCCGGGCCGATCGGCCGGATTGACCTTGTCGAGACAAAGCATTTTTGCGCCCGGCAGATGGGCCTCGACATATTTGCCACCCTCATACTGGGCCTGGCTGTAGCCTTTGTCGTTTAAGGGCCCAACAAGTAGCAAACCGAACACCAGCGGTTTGTCGGCAGCCAGAGAGCCGGTGGCCAGCACAAGGCAAAGGACCGGGACCAGCATGAGCAGCCGGGCATGGTTCATGAGACTATCCTTTGGGATTCGTTTCCGAAGTATTGCATTTTCCCGCGTCATTCTCCAGCCCGAGAACAGACCAAAAAGTCCTGCATCTGGTCATTGACCATTGCCGCTGCAAAAGCCCAGACATCTCCCTTGCCGGTGTCATGAGGCCCAATGATTGCGCTTGAAGCGTGATGACGGCCGGGGCACACTGCGGGGTGACCACGCCGGGCGTCGTCATTCGATTTGGCAGTTAGCGCCGGCGCGATTGGTCGTTGAACATGACGGGGCATCGATAAGCAGCCCCCCCTCTTTCTGCTTTTGGCATATGATTTGCATAATAATTCCGGAGATTTCAAGGAGACCACGTATGCAAATGAAGCGATTCAAGGCACCCTACCTCAAGTCCGGGAGTATCGACGATGCCAGGGTCTACATGGACAATGAGTGTTGGAGCGAGGCCTGCTGGATACTCCGTTCGTCGCTGGAGGCCGACTCGGGCAAATCCGAGGCCTGGCTGTTGCTGGCTGAATGTTCGAAAAACCTGGGCAGAGGTGACGAAGCCCGGGAATACCTCTCTCGCGCACGCGGCGACCAGCCACCCGCAAACCAGCTTGGGCTCCCGGCGGCCGGGGGAGTATTCATCGGCGGCACAGGACGCTCGGGAACCAGTCTGTTACGCAGTGTCCTGGGCAGCCACCCCCGCATGGCCAACGTCGGCGGCGAGACAAAATGCATTAACGACGAACAATTCCGCCTTGCCCCCTACTGGTTCCACAGCATTCCGCAACATCGACGCAAAGAGGCCCTCGCGACGCTCAAGTCCCTCTGGCGTAATAGGTTCTACTGCTATGTCCAGGACGAGCAGGCGTCGCCTACCGATGACAGGCGCCGGGGGTTCTGTCTTTGGCTGGAGCCTGAGACCCTGGACACCGAACTCGCCAGACTCGACGCGCTCCTGGATGTGGACAACCTGCACGAGATCGAAACAATCTGGGGCGGGCTCTACGCAGCGCTCTTCGCCGGACGCGCGCAAGGGGCGGGCCGGGAATTTTGGGTGGAGAAGACACCCAACAACGCGTATTATTCCCGTTTCCTCCATAGTTGGATTCCGGGCGCGCGGCTGGTGAACATCGTGCGCGACGGCCGCGATGTCGCATGCTCTATGTGCAATGTAAGCTGGGGACAGAAGGATTTGGCCAAGAGCTTGGACTGGTGGGCTGTCGGCATAGCCAACTCTTTCGTTGCGCTGCAAACCCTGCCCTCGTCCTGGAGTCTGACCATTCGCTATGAAGATTTGGTGACAGCCCCTGACGAGATCTTGGCCAGGGTGGCTGCCTTTTGCGGCGTGGAGCAGGCCTTCCCGCTGGAAATGTTCTCCACTTCGGTGGGACGCTGGAAATCTTCCATGCCCCCGGCAATTCAAGAATATGCACTGTCAAAGTATGCGCCGCTCCTTAAGGCTTGTGGCTACGAGATTCGCTGCTATGAAAATGACGCCGCAAGCAAAGAGGCTAAAACGGACGGCAATTTCGAGATGAAAAAGATAAGCGACGGCATCCGCTATGTGCAGGATATGCTGTCTCCCCTGCTGGAAAAAAAGCGCAACGTACGCCTGAGCGAACTGGCCGTCGGGGATCAGAGTTTTGCCTTGCGCCACGACGTGGATAGCTCCATAGATACTTCTCTGCAAATGGCCCAACTTGAATACAAGAATAATATTGTTTCAACCTATTTCCTGCTTCCCCCCAGTCCCTACTACTGCCCGGGAAATTATTACGGACATTTCGATGGACACAAGCTGATTCGAAATTCCAAGATGCTCGAGCATGCAAAATTCCTCGTGGACAAGGGACACGACGTCGGGCTTCATAACAACATAGCCGAACTGGCTGCATTTATGGGCATGGACTTGCGCGAGACACTTACCGATGAGATAGAATATTTTAAGACACATGGAATAAATCTTGTGGGGACCTCAGGACATGGCAGCCAATTTTACCGTGACCATGATTTCGTGAGTTACGAAATATTCAGCGAAGCTCTGGTCAAGCCTGGGGCCGATCGCGGTAGAACAATTGTAGTCAATGGAGCTCCTATTCAATTGCATTCGCTTCACTTATCCGATTTTGGCCTGGGTTACGAGGCGTATAATCTGCCTCATGATCACTATCTGACTGATTCTGAGCAGAAATGGAACGGCTCTGTCATTGCACAGTCCAGGCATCCCAACCTGAACGAGTATCCCCTGTCGGAGCTGCTTGCGGCCTACGGCGAGGCCATGGCCGAAGCTGCCAATCAGAATGGTTCCATACAGATTCTCATTCATCCCGAACACTGGATGATTGGATGAGCCGACTTGGCGGCGAAGCGTTTTAAAGACCCGAAACATTGTCAAGGAGAGGGCGGATGAACCAGACGCAGGCAGCAGTCGGGCAAAAACGCAAAGAGGCGGCTGCCCAGCCGCAAGCCGGACTGACCAGAAGCGGAGTGCCCTTCATTGTTTATGATGGCCTCATTTTTCACGGCATGCCTGTAAAAGGGGCGTTTCCCCCAAAGGGCCTTTCGGACCGTAAAGCGGAGGAACTGCAGCAGGCTTTCGCCCAAATCCTGACGGATATCTCCTTCCGCTATGAATTCAAACGCGGCGTCGTGCCTCACAAGCACTGCGACATCCTTCCCGGCGATGCGATCATGGAGGCAGGCGCCTTTCTGGGGTATTACTCCATGTACTTTGCGCGTCGGGTCGGCCCGCTGGGCAAGGTCTTTTCAGTGGAGTTCCATCCCGGAGCCTACAGAATTTTGAAACGGAATTTCCTCGCCAACTTCCCGGAGACCGCTACCGCCATCCACAAGGGTGTCTTCAACACGACCGGCACACAGAAGGCCTTTCTTTTCCGCAACCAGGCCAACAGCTTCCGTGAGGACGTTATCCTTGACGTGTGCAAGGCCTCTCCGGGAGATTATCAGGAAGTCGACGTGCCCGTGGACACGCTTGCCAACATCCTGGCCCAGTGCGGTTTCCCTCGGCTCAAGTTGTTGACCATCCAGGTCAACGGCTCGGAACTTGAGGCGCTGGAAGGTCTCGACGGCACCGAGCATCTGGTGGAGAATATTTTCGTGGCGGCGCCCTACGGCAAGGACGGCAGGGAAAATAACGTGGCGCCGGCAATGGCCATGCTGGAAAAATACAACTTTACGATCCAGATTGAAAACAGGACCGGCATCTACGCAAAATCCGCACGTTAAAGCGTGCCCCATTGTCGCAGCTCCGGCTCCCATCCCCTTGTCTTTCCACGCTTCCTGCTTATCTTTTTGCCGGTGCGGGCTGACAGAGCCAGCCACGCCGCCGCCCGGAACTCCGGGCGGCGGCGTTTTCCCAAACGTATCCGCCGGAGGTTTCGCGTGGCCGCGTTCGTGATCCATCCCATCGTCCTTGGCACCAAGGAATTCGACAAGGGCATGATGACCTATCAGTTCGATTATGGAACGCCCTACACCATTCCCATTTACGGCTGGTATCTGGAGGGCGGCGGCAAGCGGGTGCTGGTTGATACCGGAGAGATGCGGCCGGTGCAGTCGGCGGCCCGGGAGGCGGCCATTGGCGGGAAGATCCATACCCTGGATTCCGGGCTGGCCCAGTTTGGCCTGACCCCGGCGGACATCGACATCGTGGTGCATACCCATCTGCACAACGACCACTGCGAAAACGACGCCTTGTGCGAAAACGCGGTGTTTTATGCCCACGAGCAGGAACTCAGGCACATACGCGATCCGCATCCCCTGGATTTCCGCTACAACGAGGAATACGTCGAAGACGTCATCGAAGCCGGGCAGATGCAGGCCCTGACCGGTGATACAGCAATTCTGCCCGGTCTTCGCATGGTCCATACCCCGGCCCACACCGAGGGCGGCATGTCCGTCTTTGTGGACACCCCGGCCGGGCAGGCGGTCATCACCGGATTTTGCGTCATCCGGGAAAAACCTCTTTACCGCCCAAGGCCATAACGGCCCGGGAGATGGAGGTTATCCCGCCCGGCACCTGCGTGAATCCCTACGCGGCCTACGACATCCTGCGGCGCATCAAAACCGCAGCCGACATCGTCATCCCCCTGCACGAGCCGTCTTTCGCCACAGGCGCACCCATCGGGCGCATCTGACCGGCGTCGTGCGCCAACCGCCCGCGTCGCTTCCGTTCCGGCTAGTTCCGGGGCGGCGCGGGCTGTTGGCGGGGAATGGCCACAGTTACCGTGAGGCCGGCCCCCTGGACGCTTGAGGCCGTAATCCTGCCGCCGTGGGCCTGGACAATGGCCTGGCACAGGCTCAGGCCCAGGCCAAATCCACCGGTATCCCGGGTGCGCGAGGCGTCCACCCGGTAAAACGGTTCAAAAATATGGGGCAGGGCCTCGGCCGAGATACCCGGACCATGGTCGGCCACGGTCAGCACGATTCGTTCCCGCTCCCCGGCCAGGGTCACGGCAACCGGGGCATCGCCGGGCCGCGAATACTTGCAGGCGTTGTCCAGCAGGTTGCGCACCACCATGGCCAGCTTTTCGCCGTCGACCATGGCCACTACCGGCTCCCCGGGCAGGTCAACCGTCACCCCGGGTGTCCCCTCGACGTACCGCACGGCAACAGTCCCGACCAGCTCGGCCACGTCCACCGGGGCGGCGCCAACCGAGCGGACCTCGTGGCGCAGCCGGGCCGATTCGAGGATGGACACCACCATGACTTCCATGTCGTCCACATCCTCGCGCATGGCTTCGGCCCGCTCCCGGTCCGGCAGCAGTTCCAGGGCGAGTTTGAGGCGGGTGATCGGCGTTCGCAGCTCATGGCCGACGTCGATGAGCAGCCGTTTCTGGGCGCACAGTGTTGCCCGAAGGGCCAGGGTCATCTCATTGAATGTCCGGCTCAGCTCAAAAAGCTCCCCGCCGCACGTCTCGGGCACCCGGTGGTCGTAGGCTCCGTCGCGAACCGCCGCCGCCCCCTCCGACAGCCAGCGCACCGGCCGCAGCAGCCAGCGCATGAAACCATAGCCGGCCAACACCACCACCCAGGTCAGCGCCAGGGACAGGACGGCAAACAAGCGAAAGGAAGCCAGTTCGGCATCAGTGGGGAAACTGTCGAAAGTGATGGTGCTCCCGTCGGCAGCGGTCACCACCATGCGCCGGTGGCCGTGGACCACCCCGCCCGAAACGCCGTCGCCAAGGGGCCGGAGGCTTAAGTAGGCCTCGGGGAAATCCCCGGGCCGGCCAACACTCCAGCCCTGCTCCCCGCCAACCGTGACCCGAAGAGGCAGATCGGCGACCAGGGCTTCGGCCTTGGCCCTGTCCGGCGGACTCCCCACGGACTCGGCTAAAAACCGGGTATAGCGAACCATATTCCGGCTGTCGGCAGTGTCGGCCCGGCTGTGGAAGTGGATATAGAGCAGCCAGGTGCCACAGTTGATGACCACCACCATGCACAGCATGACCAGACCCAGACGGGTAAAAACCGACCGCAGGTGGCGGCGCAGGAAATCAAGCATGATCGTCCGCCTTGGCAATAAAAACATAGCCCGCGCCGCGCACGGTCTTGATAAAGGTGGGCGCTTTGGCGTCGTCGCCGAGCTTCTGGCGCAGCCGGCTCATGGCGATGTCGATTGAGCGGTTGTAGACGTCGCTTTCAAGCCCCCGCAACTCGCGAAGGAGCGCGTCACGGTCGAGCACCCGGCCGGCGCTCCCGGCCAAAAGGGACAAGGCCTCGAATTCCGTGGTGGTCAGCCCCAGGGGAACTTCGTCGAGAAAGGCCTCCCTGGCCCCCCGGTCCACCCGCAGTCGGCCAAAGGACAGACTCTCGCCGGCGGGCTGCGCCTGGGCCGGTTCGCCCCGGCGCAGCACCGCCTGGATGCGGGCCACCAGTTCGCGCGGCTCAAAGGGCTTGGGGACGTAATCGTCGGCCCCGATTTCCAGCCCGGCCACCCGGTCGGCCACATCGGTGCGGGCGGTCAGCATGATGATGGGCGTTGCCCCGCGCCGGCGGATTTCCCGGCAGGCTTCGAAGCCGTCGATGTCGGGCAGCATGAGGTCGAGGATGACCAGGGCCGGGGCAAAGGCCTCCAGGGCGTCAAGCCCCTCCCGGGCGTGGCCAACGGCTTTGACCTCAAAGCCGAAGGTGGCCAGATACTCGCGCAGGAGATCCTGGAGCCGCCTGTCGTCCTCAATAACCAGAATGCGTTTGGTGCCCATGGCGTCTCCCTGCCGGCCGGCTGGCCGTGGATGGTCGGGTTTGCGGCAGACTGTAAAAGCACCGGCCATGGTTGTGAACCGAAATCGGTCACGGCAACAGCGCCTGACGCACCAGCCAGCCGCCCCGGCCCTGGCGCACGAGCCCGGCCAGACGCTGGCGCTGGACCGGGGTCAGGACGGCGTGAAAGGCCAGAAACCGGTCCCGGGCCAGGACATAGGCCCGCTCGGCCAGCCCCCGCTTTTCAGCATACAGATCGTTTAGGGACTCCCGGCCAAACCCGGGGTCAACCAGGGCCTCGGCCAGGGCGTGGCAGAGCACGGCATTGCCGGTGGCCAGGGCCGAGACGTCGTCGTGCTGCAGGGCCAGGGAAAAGCCGAGCATCTGGCGCTGCTGCACAGACAATTCCAGTTCGCTTCGGGCCAGACGCAAGGCGGCCTGGGTGGCCAGCGGCTCGCCCGGCCGGGCAGCCTCTTCCAGAAACAGCTGCAAGCTGAGGCCAAACCCGGCCAGAACCACGATCCACAAAACAACTGTCCAGTACATGGCGCACCTCCGCACGGTAGCGGCCGGGAAAACCGGCCAAACCTGCCCTGAGGATTTACCCCGCGGACCCATCCCCGGCTTTTCCGGCCGGAAACGGTTTGTAACAAAATGTGTCGGCCCGGACGCAACAGTCTGTTACAATCCGTTGCCTCCCGGAGACGCATGGCGGCGGCCGTTTTGGCATTGTCCGGCCGCGGTCGAAACCGTCGCCGCACAAGGAGACGCATCATGGAACAAACGCCCGTCACCCAGGAAATTCTCGACGCCTTCCACCTCATGTGGGATCTCCACCCCGGACCGGCCATGCTGGTGCGGGCCAACCGCGAAATTGTGGCCGTCAACGCGACTGGCAAGGAACTGGGCATCCCCGAAGGCATCAAGTGCTTCACCCTGGCCGGCTGCGAAAGCGTGTGCAAGCACTGCAAGGGCAACGCCGCCCTGGCCGACGGAAAAGCCAAGCGCTCCGGGTCCTATTCCGAGCGGCTCGGCGGATATCTGGACGGCTACTGGACGCCCCTGGCCGGCGTTCCCGGCCTGTACCTCCACTACGGCAACAATATCTCCGAATACGTCCGCCCCGAGCTTCTGGCCCCGACGGCCGACTGAATCGGGCTCGCTCCAGAGAAAAAAAGGCCGGCCTCCCAACGGAGGCCGGCTTTTTTATGACGACGGACAGGCCGGCAACCGGATCGGCAGCGGCCACGCGGGCACCCCGGGCGAGGCGTTTCCTCCCGGCGCTGGCGGAAAACCAGGCTGGCAGCGGACGGGGACCGGCGGTCGCGGACGGTTGCCCGCCCGCTGCATCGGATCAGAGCCCTGGATGGTAGCGGGTGGGATCGGCCACGCCGGCTTCCTCGAAGCCCTTTTTGCGCAGCAGGCAGCTGTCGCAACGGCCGCAGGCCAGACCGGCAGGGTCGGGATCGTAGCAGGAATGGGTCAGGCCGTAGTCCACGCCAAGCCTCGTCCCCAGGCGCACGATTTCGGCCTTGGACAGCATTAGAAGCGGCGTGTGGATACGGATATGAAGCCGCCCTTCCACCGCTTCCTTGACGGCCAGATTGGCCATGGCCTCAAAGGCGGCCACAAACTCCGGCCGGCAGTCGGGATAGCCGGAATAGTCCAGGGCGTTGACGCCGATAAAGATGTCGCTGGCCCCCAGGACCTCGGCCCAGCCAAGGGCCATGGACAGGAAAATGGTGTTGCGGGCCGGCACGTAGGTGACCGGGATCTCGGACTCCATGGCGGCCGTGTCGCGGTCCTTGGGCACGTCGATGTCGGCGGTCAGGGCCGAACCGCCGATGGCCCCAAGGGGCAGGGGCAGGATCAGGTGGGCATGGGCCGCCATGGCCTTGGCCACGCGCCTGGCCGCCTCGATCTCGACGATGTGGCGCTGGCCGTAGGCAAAGCTCAGGGCACAGGGCAAAAAGCCCTGCTCCCGGGCCACGGCCAGACAGGTGGTGGAATCAAGGCCCCCGGAAAAAAGGACCACGGCTTTTTTCTGCGTGTCTGCGGTCATGGCCGCTCCCTCATACGCCCCGGGCATCGGGGCTCCAGATGTATTTGTGCAGTTGCAGGGACAACCGAGCGCGCACCCTGTCGGCCACCATCCAGGCGGCAAGCCTGGCCGGGTCCAGGCGGCCCGGAACAGGCGAGAAATGCACCATGTGCCCGGTCCAGACCCGGGCGGCAATCTCCCGGGCGAACTCGTAATCGGCCCGGTCGGTCAGGACGAACTTGACCTCGTCGCGAGGCCGCAACCGGTCCAGATTGGCGTAGTCGTTTCGCCTTTCCATGCCGCTGCCCGGACATTTGACGTCCATGACGGCCACGGCCCGGGCATCGAGTCCGCTGATGTCCAGGCTGCCGTTGGTCTCGACCAGCACGGTAAGGCCGGCGTCGGCCAGGGCAGCCACCAGGCCGGGTGTCTCAGGGGCGAGGAGCGGTTCGCCGCCGGTGATTTCGACCAGGGGCAGGTCCAGGCCGACCAGGGCGGCCACGGCGTCGGCCACGGCCATTTCGGCAAAAGAGTCGCCGGCATAAAGCGTGTCGCACCAGGAGCAGGCCAGATTGCAGCCGGACAGGCGCAAAAAACCGCACGGCCAGCCGGCAAAGCCCGACTCGCCCTGGATGCTGGCAAAAATCTCGTGGACTTTCAGCATGGGTCGTTACGGTAGGTGGCGGACAGGCCCTTGCTTTCCTCGACCCGCACCCGAAGGACGCGCACCCGGTCGTTACCAAGGCGGGCCTCAAGCCGGCCGAAAATCCAGGCGGCCAGGACCTCGGCTGTTGGCGGCGACAGTTCGGGATGGTCGTTTAAGCAGGCGTGGTCCAGGCCGGAAAAGGCCTCGTCCAGGGCGGCGCGCACGTCCATGAAATCGGCCACCATGCCGTCGACAAGGCGGCTGGCTCCAAGTTCGGCGACGACCTCGAAATTGTGGCCGTGCATGGCGGCGCACGGTCCGGGATGGTCGGGCAGGCGGTGGGCGGCGCTGAAGGATCCGGAAACGGCAATGGTGTAAAGCGGGGCCATAGGGGTCTCTCCCTGGTCATTGAACATCGGGGCCGGGAACGGTATGGAGGCGGGGCCTTTGTGTCAAGACAACCACGGCCCTACCCGGCCGTCAAGGAGACTCCCCATGTCGCACCCGGTTCCCAAAGATGACGTCAGCACGCTCAAAACCCTCGGCCAGGGCGCAACGGTCTACCCCCACACCGTATCGCCGGAGCTGATCGAAACCTTTCCCAACGCCTTTCCGGGCCGGCCCTATACCGTGACCTTTTCCAGCGACGAATTCACGAGCCTTTGCCCCAAAACCGGCCAGCCCGATTTCGGCACCATCTCCATCCGCTACATGCCCGATACGCTGTGCATCGAATCAAAGTCGCTCAAGCTGTATCTTTTCAGCTACCGCGACGAGGGCACCTTCATGGAGACCCTGACCAACCGCATTCTGGATGATCTCGTGGAGGCGGCCTCCCCCCTGGAAATGGAAGTGACCGGCGATTTCGCGGCCCGGGGCGGCATCACCATCTCGGTGACGGCAACCTACCAAAAAAGTTAAGCGCCCGGCCCACTTCGCCCGGTGCGGCGGCCGGAGCGCAGCCGATCAAACCAGCCGGCCGGGGACAGCCGGCGGCGCAGGGCCGACGGGGCGTGGTCGCGCTGCCACACATGCAGGAACCACGCCCCCATAAGCACCAGCCAGGCGTTGTAATCTAGCCAGAGCAAAAAGAGCACCGCGCCGCTTAACGACCCGTAGACCAGCTCATAGCGGGGCAGGACCGCCACCAGTTCGGCAAAGGTCAGACTCACCCCCCAGCCGGCCACGGCCAGCCCGGCCGAGACCCCGGCAATGGCCCGCAGCGGCCGCCGGCCCGGCAAAAAGAGCAGATAGGCCGCGGCAAAGATGCCGGTCAGGCAGCCCACGCCCCACAGCGCCGACCACTGGCGCAACAGGCTGCCCTGGGGCTCCAGGCGGGGCAGATAGGCCAGATACATGGCCGCCGTGACCGCACCCACAAAGAGCACCCCGGCCACTGCGCCCCACAGGGCAGCAAAGGCGCGCCCGAGCAGGGAGCGGCCCGGCAGCGGCGACTCGCGCCACGGCCGGGCCAAAGCCCGTCGCAACGCGCCGAGAAACAGCCACGACGACCACAGAATAAACAGCGCGCTCTCCAGGGAAAATCCGGCCGAAGCCCACAACAGCCGCCGGGCCCGGGACACCAGAACCTCGTCGATATAGGGCGTGATGACGGCCAACTGGCGGCGAAGGGCCATCTGGCCGGTCCAGCTCTCGCCGGCCACGGCCCCGCACAGGGCCAGCATGGCAAAGAGCAGCGGCACGGAGGAGAGCAAGGCGTAAAAGGCCAGGGCCGCAGCCTGGGTCGGGCCGCCGGAACGGAAAAAGGCGCTGATCGCCTCGCCGCCCAGCCGGACCACCCCCCGCAGCCAGGCCGCCACGATCCGCCGCCGCACCACCGGCCGCCTCACGTCCGCCCGCCCCCGGCCAGACCAAGACCAGAGGCAACAACGGTCCGCACGCGCCCGGCAGATTCGATCCGGCGCGTGGCCTCAGGCCTCTGCATCACGGATTCCCCCGCACAGGTCTGCCTGGGCCGCTCAAGACGGTTGCCGCGGCTTCTCCCCAACGGGCGGCACACTACTGCGAGAGCCCCAGGGCCTGGCGCACTTCGGCCCTGGCCTTGGCATAGTCTTCGAGGAAGGTCGGAGACTGGAACAGGAAGGCGGCGATGACCGTGCCGGAGAGCCGTCCGGCCTCGACGTCGCTTGGGTAATGCACCCCGCCGATTTCGCGGTTGAGCCGGTAGCGCTCGGCCCGCTCGTAAATCTGCACCTGTTTTTCCGGAACCATGTTGGCCAGGACAATGGACATGACCGTGGCAAAGGTCGAGTGGCCGCTGGGGTAGGAGGCATTGCCGGGCTTGGGCACACAGGGCGTGATTGCCGGGTTGGTGGCATAGGGCCTTGGCCGGTCCCAGTGCTTCTTGGCCTGCCCCAGGATGGCGTCCCCGTTTTCCTTGACTGCCGTAAAAAAGGCTGCGGCCACGGGCACCCTGGCCGCCGTGAAGGTGTCGCCGACGACGTCGGCAAAGCGGAAAACGGAGCGCTCGGCATCGGCCTGGGCAAAAGCCTCCATGGCCGGCGTGCGCTCCTTTTGCAGGGTCGCCAGCAGGTCCATCTCCTGCTGTTGCCAGGCCGAATCCAAGGCAGGCGGCGGCGGCAGCAACCGGGCCAGATCAATCTGTTCCCGGGCGACGAACAGTGTCTCGCCGGACCAGCCGGCCTGGGGCAAAAGGAGCAGCAGGAGCAGCAGAAATGAACGGCTCAACTGGCGCATCGGGGATCCTCCAAGCGGTAACGGGTCATTGCAAGAACGCAGGCGGCCTGACAGACCAAATCGAGGGTCCTTATAGGATGCCTGCTGCCGGCTGTCACGGATTCGCATCGGGCCTGGCCCCGGGCCGGCAGCCAGAGAATCGGGGCGTTTTCCCGCTGCAATCCCAAGGGAGCAGCCTTTTCCACGCCCACGTCTAGGCCGGTAACCGGCAGGAGCGATCCGGCGACATGGTCACCAGGGCACAGGTGCAGATGGGACGAGGGGGCCCCGGAGCCTTTGCCGGAAGGGTTTGGCGGCTTGTGGAACGGATTCTGCAAGGCCTGCCCCATGCAGGGAGGTTTTGCCCATGTTCGCACAAAGCATCCATCTGGAATGTGTCAGTTTTTTTGAGCCGACCGAAGGCGTATGGCGGGAAGAAAACGTCAACGGACCGACAGACGACGAAACCCGCACCGGGCAAACAGACGAGGAAGAGGATTTCCTGTCATTTTGCCGGCGTTCGCTGCTCTAGCTGCATTGGCAGTTTGGGCCGTTGCCGCTATAAGGGTTGTGTCGCAGCCCCCTCGTGCCTTCTGCAAGGGTGGCTTGCGGCATAACCCTGGAGGACGCATGAAACGCCTGCTGTGCCTTCTGGCGCTCATTGCCTTTGCCGCCACGACCATGGGCTGTCCGGGGCCCCGACGCCACGCCCCGCCGCCGCCCGGAATGCCCGCGCCCGGCCAAGGCCCGCATCAGCCCGGAATGCCCGGACCCGGCCAAGGCCCGTACCAGCCCGGACAGGCCCCACCCGGTCCGTTCCAGCCGCCGGTTGCCCATCCCTGACCTTGCCCAAGGGCCGGTCTCCCCGGCCCTTGGCCTCACCCCGGTTCAGTCCGGCGTATAGCGCGGTAAAGCCGGGTCGCGCCGCGACACCAGGCGGTCAGCCAGCGTGCGGCAATAGCCGCAGACCCGGCATTGGCGCGAGCAATCAGCCGTGCGCGCAAAGAAATCCTCAGGCAGGGCTGCGTTGTCGCAGGTAAACCGATCCGACAAAATTTCCAGGGTATCGAGCAGCCACAGCAGGTTGCCGTCATACCGCCCGGCCAGATAGGCCGACACAATCGTCCGCAAATCCCTGGCCGTGCGGCTGCGCCCGCAGACCTTGACGAAATCCACCACTCCTTCCAGTCGTCCCACATCCTCGGGCCGGATAAACGGCGAGGCCAGCATCCGCCCCGGGTCTTCGGCGAAACGGCGCAGACAGCCCAGGTCGCGGTTGATGTCCGGCCCCACCCGGCAGGCCGCCAGCCGCGACAAGGCGATATGGGCGTCGTGGGCGGTTTTGTAGGGACAGGCATACAGACAGCCCTCGTTGGCCATCACCCCCACCCGTATCCCCGGCCACTGCCGGTGCAGCCCCTGGGTTATGGCGGCCAGATGGCCGGGCCGGCGGTTGCTGTCCCGGTCGAGGATCACCGACGGCGGCGGCCGAAAGCGGGTGGAGCCGGCTGCCTCGATGATGGCCGAGGCCCGCTCCAGGCTGTCCAGACGGAAATTGATGCTCGGTATGGCGCAAAGCGCCCCGGCCACCTCCGGGGAGGCGTCGGAAAGGGCCTGGAGCAGGTATTGATCGGCGTAGATGATGCCGGTCACGGCCCCGGCGGCCAGGTAGCCGTCAAGCAGCATGACCAGATCGCGCAGCCCGTCGCCAATAAGCAGATCCGGGGCATGGAAGGCTGCGTTTAACAGGCCCAGGCGCGGGATGTCGGGCAGGGCGGCCAGCCCGGCAGCCAGTTCCATGGGTGAGGGATCGGCCAGCCCCGGCAACCGGGCGTCCGGCGTCTCCGGGCCGAGCCGGAAATAGACGGCCTCCAGCGCACGGGCCTGCCCGGCCACCAGCGAGGCATAGGCCGCCTCGGGCACAAAGGGGACCTCAAAACGCATGGTCGCTCCTTTGCCGCTGCCGCGCGGGATGGCGACACCGGCAAATCCGACATAATGTAAACGACTGTTAACCGCAACACCACCGCCGCAATTTCCGCCTGAAAACACCGGGCAGACAGGAAGATACCAGTCTTTATCCTCTGCCCTGCCGGCCGCGTCTTGTCAAACGACCCTTGCCTTTCCGGACAGGGTCCTTATTTTGCCTCCTTGCCACGCAGACGTTTGGAGGCATGATGAGCGAAGCTCCCCGTATCCGCATTGAAGGTGCACGCCAGCACAATCTCAAAAACCTCACCCTGGACATTCCCCGCGACAAGCTGGTCGTGGTGTGCGGCCCTTCGGGGTCAGGCAAATCCACCCTGGCCTTCGACATCGTCTATGCCGAAGGGCAGCGACGCTACGTGGAATCGCTGTCGGCCTATGCCCGGCAATTCCTGCCCCAGATGGACAAGCCGCAGGTGGACAAGATCGAGGGCCTGTCTCCGGCCATCTCGCTGGAACAGCAGACTGCCACCCGCAACCCGCGCTCCACGGTCGGCACGGTCACGGAAATCTACGATTTCCTGCGCGTCTTTTTCGCCCGCCTGGGCAAGTCCCATTGTCCGGGCTGCGGCGAACCCATCACCGCCCGCACGGCCGATGAGATCATAAGCGACATCCTGGCCCTGCCCGAAGGCTCCAAACTGCTGCTGCTGGCCCCGCTGGTCGAATACCAGAAAGGGACCCACGCCGACCGGCTCAAAAAGCTCAAGGGCCAGGGTTTTGCCCGGGTGCGCATCGGCGGCGTGGTCGTGCCGCTTGAGCCATTGCCGGAACTGGAAAAAAACAAGCGCCACACCATCGATCTGGTGGTGGACCGGCTGGTGGTCAAGGACGGCATCCGCTCGCGCCTGTCCGACTCGGTGGAGCTGGCCCTGGCCCAGGGCGAGGGCCGGGTCTACGTGGCCGACCACGAAGGCAAGGCCAAGGACCGCATCTTTTCCACGGCCTCCTCCTGCCCCACCTGCAAAATCAGCGTGCCGCCGCCCTCGCCCCAGCTCTTTTCCTTCAACAGCCCGCAAGGGGCCTGCCCGGCCTGTTCGGGCCTGGGCACGGTGGACTATTTCGAGCCGGCGCTTTTAGCCCCCAACAAGGGCCTGTCCCTGGCCGAGGGAGGCATCCTGCCCTGGAAAAGCGAGCGGGCCCTGGCCCGCTACAGCAAGCGCCTGGAAGAGCTTGGCGTGCGCCACGGGTTTACGCTTCGCACCCGGCTGGCCGATTTTTCCGACCCAGCCCGGGAGGCGCTTTTTTACGGCGACAAGGCGTTTGGCTGGGAGGGCGTGGTCCGGCTGCTGGAAAAGGGGCAATCCTTTGGCACGGTCTGGCGCGACGAGCTGGCCCGCTACCGCCAGTCGCGCCCCTGCCCCACCTGCAACGGGGCGCGGCTGCGGCCGGAATCGCTGGCCGTGCGGGTGGCGGACCAGAACATCGCCCAATTCTGCGCCATGCCCATCGACCGGGCCTTGCCCTGGCTCTCGGGCCTGGATTTCACCGGTTCGGACGCGGTTATTGCCGAGCCGCTGTTAAAAGAGCTCAACCATCGCTTGAAGTTTCTGTCCGGCGTCGGCCTGGACTATCTGTCGCTGTCGCGCAACATGGCCACCCTGTCCGGCGGCGAGGCCCAGCGCATCCGGCTGGCCGGCCAGCTCGGTTCTGGTCTGGTCGGGGTCACGTATGTGCTCGATGAACCGAGCATCGGCCTGCATCCCCGGGACAACGACCGCCTGCTTGCCACCCTGCGCCAGCTCCAGGGCCGGGGCAACACGGTGCTCGTGGTCGAACACGACGAGGCCACCATCCGTAACGCCGATCATATCATCGAACTTGGCCCCGGCTCGGGACGCCTTGGCGGCGAAATTGTCTACCAGGGCGATGTGGCCGGCATGCTGGCCTCACCCACCTCGCTCACGGGCAAATACCTGCGCGGCGACGCCGTCTCCCCCCGGCCGGAAACCCGGCGGACCGGCAAGGGCAATCTTATCCTGCGCGGTGTGTCCACCAACAATCTGAAAAACATCGATGCCGTCATTCCGCTTGGCTGCCTGGTCTGCGTCACCGGCGTGTCGGGGTCGGGCAAAAGCTCTCTGATCATGGACACGCTCTACAAACACCTGGCCCTGGCCAAGGGCATCAAGGTGGACGCGCCCGGGGCCATTGCCGGCATCGAGGGGGCCGAACTGATCGAAAAGATCGTCAGCATCGACCAGACCCCCATCGGCCGCACCCCGCGCTCCAACCCGGCCACCTACACCAAGATTTTCGACGAGATCCGCAACATCTTCACCACCACCCCGGATGCCAAGCGGCGCGGCTTCAAGCCCGGGCGTTTCAGCTTCAACGTCAAGGGCGGGCGCTGCGAGGCCTGCGGCGGCGATGGGCAGATCCGGGTGGAAATGCATTTTCTGCCGGACATCTACGTCACCTGCGAGGTGTGCTCGGGCCTGCGCTACAACCGCGAAACCCTGGATGTGCGCTACAAGGGCTTAAACATCGCCGAAGTGCTGGATCTGACCGTGCGGCAGGCCCGGGAATTTTTTGAGAATTACCCGGTCCTCGACCGCCGCCTGCAGGTGCTTGAAGAGGTGGGGCTGGAATACCTGCACCTGGGCCAGCCGGCCACCACCCTGTCCGGCGGCGAGGCCCAGCGCATCAAGATTTCCCGGGAACTGGGCAAGCGCAGCCTGCCCGGGGCGCTTTACATCCTGGATGAGCCGACCACCGGCCTGCATATGCAGGAGGTGGGCAAGCTCATCACCGTCTTGCACCGGCTGGTGGACAAGGGGGCAAGCGTCCTGGTCATCGAGCACAACACCGACGTCGTGGCCGCTTCCGACCACGTCATCGATCTCGGCCCGGGCGGCGGCGAGGCTGGCGGGCGCATCGTGGCCCAGGGCACGCCCGAACAGCTCAAGGCCGACCCGAACTCGGTGACCGGACGGTTTCTGCCCTAGTGTCATGCCCCTTGAAAAAGGGCATGGCATGAGGCCGGGCTACAATTCCTGATCCTTGTCGTCGTCCTTGCCGGTCAGCCACTTGTTGACGGGATTTTTCTCGCCCGGATGGCGTTCCTGATAGTTCCTGGCCCGGCGGTTGAAGTAGATCAGGAAGACGAAACCCAGGGCGATCAGCACAACGAGGAAGACGCCGTTGCTCATGGGACGATCTCCATGGACGCTTGCAGGCACATCGGCAAGTTTCGGTGTTATTTTCCATTATGAAAATACGACGTCACAGCCCCGTTGTACAGCCCTCTCCCGGCCCCTGCCCGTGGCGCAGGCCGCCGCCCCCCTCTCCCCCGAGGTCTTTGCCGCAACGAAAAAAAACAGCCCCGATGATCACGCAACACCCCTGTTTGACCACCCGAATGTCACCCTCGTGTCTGCTTTCGCGCCCAACAGGCACCCCAGGCCAAGCAACTGGCACCAAATCAGTAATGAAGCGTGATTGTTAGAAAAAAAATAACGCTGGCCTCAGCCGCTTCTTTTCCTTATTTCCATCCGGGGGAATGGAGATACTTTTTTGCAAGATTGACAAAACGCACCGTAGTGCACGCCGAACGGCCGGTTGAGGGAACGCCGGCGCTGGCTGCGACTCCATACAGCCCTCCCCTTTTCCATCCACCGCATCCGGGAGACTTGCCATGCGCCGACTGGGCCTCAACGCCGTCCTGACCCTGGCCGTCATTGCCTCGCTGTTTCTGGGCATTGCCGCCATCATCACCTATGCAGCGACCTCGACAGCCAACATTTCCACAGCGTTGCAGGAAGAGGAACTCCAGCGCACGGCCACGGACGTGGTCAACCTGATCAGCCTCAGCCTGGAAAACGGCAAGGATAACGCCAACACCCTGGCCTCGCTTCCGATCTTTCTCGAAGCCCTCATCGGCGCGCCGGACCGGGCCCAAAAAATGCTCGACGGCTTCCTGAAAAATTCCAATGCCCTGTTTGGCGTCCTGGTCGTCGATACCGACGGCAAGGCCGTGGCTTCGGTCTCGAAATCCGACAAGCCCCTGGCCGCTTCCTATAAGGACTGGGACTTTTTCAAGGCCATAACGGCCGGCAACGACGAGTACACCAGCAGCACGATCCGCCACGACGAGGCTTCCGGCTCCACCTATTTCATCACGGCCCATGCCGTGCACGGCCCCGACTCCAAGGTGCGGGGCATGGTGGTCATTTGCACCGACTGGAACCGGCTTACCCGCCAGTATATTTCCCCGATCCGTTTCGGCCAGACCGGATACGGCTTCATTTTCGATGACACCGGACGCATCATCGCCCATGCCAAGGACAAGTCCCTGCTGCTACAGCAACCTGCCGACCGCACCATCGCCGAACGGGCCGGGGCGCTCAAAAACGGCATCATGCGCTACGACTACAAGGGCGAAGGCAAATACATGGCCGTGGCCCAGGTTGCCGGTGTCCACTGGCTGGTGTGCATGACCGCCTCGGCCTCCGAAATTGCCAGCACGACCAACGGCCAGCGCAATGTGCTGATCGGCCTGGGCGCGGCAGTCCTGCTTGTCGTGGCCGCCCTCATCATCATCTTCAACAAGGTGGTGGTGCTCACCCCCCTGGCTGCCATCGCCGCCTATGCCGCTGCCGTGGCCGATGGCGACCTCAAGGCGCAGCTTGCCGGCCGTTTCCGCTTCGAACTGGCCGGCCTGGCTCACAATCTCGAGCGCATGGTGGGCGAACTCAAGACCAAGCTCGGCTTTGCCGAAGGCGTCATGAATGGCATTCCCACCCCCTGCGGCATCGTCGGCCCGGACTGCACCATGCTCTGGGCCAACCAGTCCATCTGCGACCTGCTGGAAAAAAACGCCCCGCCCGAGACCTTCAAGGGCCAGAAATCCGGCCTGTTCTACCTCGGAGACGCCAACCGCGAAACCTGCTCGGACAAGGCTTTGCGCCAACGAAGCGTCATGACCGCCCACAATGAATACATCACGCCCTCGGGCAAACAGCTCCATATCGATGTTGTCACCACGCCCTTTTTCGACATGGACAACAACCTCCTGGGTTCCATCTCCTTTTGGGCCGACCAGACCGAACTGCATGCCCAGCAAGGGCGCATCAGCGCCCAGAACGCGCTGATGGCCGACACGGCCGACAAGGCGTCGGCCACCTCCGACCGCATGGCCTCGGCCGCCGAGGAACTCTCGGCCCAGATCGAACAGGCCAACCAGGGCGCCCAGGAGCAAAACGACCGCGTCCAGGAAACCGTCACGGCCGTGGAGCAGATGAACGCCACCATCCTGGAAGTGGCCAGAAACGCCGGGGAAACCGCCGAGAACGCGGCCATGGCCCGGGACAAGGCCCGGGAAGGGGCGGGGCTCGTGGTCGATGTGATGGATGCGGTGGACAAGGTGCGCCAGGCCGCCGAGCGCCTCAAGGACACCATGCGTGGCCTGGGCGATCAGGCCCAGGGCATCGGCACCGTTTTGGGGGTCATTTCCGACATCGCCGACCAGACCAACCTGTTGGCCTTAAATGCTGCCATCGAGGCCGCCCGGGCCGGCGAGGCCGGACGCGGCTTTGCCGTCGTGGCCGATGAGGTCAGAAAACTCGCGGAAAAGACCATGCAGGCCACCAAGGAGGTCGGACAGGCCATTTCCGGCATCCAGCGCGGCACAACCGATACCATTGGCATGGTCGATCAGGCCGCCTCCGCCGTGGAGCAGGCTACAACCCTGGCCGAACGGTCGGGCGCGGCCCTGGGCGAAATCGTCAGCGTGGTCGAAACCGCCGGCGACCAGGTCCGGGCCATTGCCACGGCCGCCGAAGAGCAGTCCGCCACCTCGGAAGAGATCAACCGGGCCGTGGAATCCATCAGCCGCATCGCCTCGGAAACGGCCCAGGCCATGGGCCAGTCCGCCCAGGCCGTCACCGAGCTGGCCGCCCAGGCCCACGAACTCAACAGCCTGGTCGCCGACATCAAGGGCGGCAGCGGACAGGCCGCCCTGACCGCCTAGACACATCCCGGTCCTGCGCTCGTCAGTTTTCGGAAGCGCTCCCAGGCAAACGGCCCTTTCCGGCAGCACCGGAAAGGGCCGTTTGCTGTTCACAACACCCTTTCCCGGGCCAGCATTTCCATGATGGCCGCATAACGGGGCTGGTCCGGCGTAAGCAGGGGCTGGCGCGCCACCGCATCGCGCCGGGCGTTGTAGACTTCCGACATGCTCCCGCTGCCGTCTGGCTCCTGGCGCAGGGCATAAATGACGGAACGGTCCGGCTCAGGAGCCGGGATAAGATTCCCCGAGAGGGTGTTTAACTTCATGTAAAACGGGCGGCGATGGCGGATAAGGATGGATTGCAGCGGATCCGGGGTCATCATGTAGCCAAGCAGCTGATTGTCGATGGAGGCATAGTGCACGTGCAGGTAGTTGTGCCATCGAAACAGGCGGGCGTGAAAATCGAGTGAGACTTCGCCAACGGTCAGGACCCCGGCTGCCTGCAGACCGCCATCAGTGGGTTCGCCGATGATCGCCGCCCCGAGCAACCAGGCGTCGCTATGCTCATAGCGCACGGCCAGATCGTAGACCCCGCCGAGCATCCGCAACAGGTCGTGCAGGTACTTTTCGTCGTTTTGCCGGTTGAGATGCTCAAAAGTGACGGCGTCGTGGCGGGGGTCCAGGGGACTGACCGCCCGGGCCTGATGGCGGCTTTTGAGCACCCCGCAGGAAAATTCCGGGGAATAAGCCCCGACGGCGGCATCGAGAAACAACTCGGCCGGCATCTGAAAATAGGCCAGATATCGGTCGAGACGCTCGGCAGCAATACCGGAGCGGATATCCTCGATCACGGTGTTGACGCTCCGGGGCAGACCGCAATCGAGCCAGCGGCGACTGCGGGTGAAATGTTCCGCCTCCTCCCGGGTTCCCCAGGACAGCCCCGTGAGTTTGAGCGCCATGTACAATTTTTCACCAGTCCCTTCGAGGCGCAAAGCCCGAGGCCTTCCCTGTGGCATGGCTGAAACTCCTTCACAGACTCCCTCTGCGCCTCTGCGCCTTATTCTGGTATTTGTTTGGTGTCAAATAGTACCAGAAAAGGAATCTGGTAATACTTCCCCATTTTTCCTATTGGCGCAATGAGCAACGGCAAAGGTCGACTTGATAGCCAAATGCTGCACCTGCGACCAAGAGTATTTGGGACTCCGACTCCAGACCTGACTGTCCATCTGTGACCTCGCAAAACGGAAGCAATCGCCAGACATGGCAGCCTCCGCGAGAAGGTATCCAACACAATCCTTTATTTTACATCCTATAAGAGGGACTATCATGAAACATCTTGGCATTAATACTGTGCTGACACTGGCTGTCATCCTCTCTCTGTTTATCGGCATATCGAGTATCATTGTCTATACAGCCAATTCCACCCACGACATCTCCTTGAGCATGAAAGAGGAAGCATTGCAGGGAACTGCCAAGAACATGAGCAATGTCCTCGAAATGTTTATCAATAACGCCATCGATCAGACCGAGAACCTCGCATCCCAGCCCATCGTTTCCGATGCCCTGAACGGGTCGCCGCAGCAGGCGGACAAGATGCTGCAACAAGTCGTCACCCAATCCGAGGATTTGGCTTCGGCCATCATCATCGACGCCACCGGAAAACCTGTGGCAGGCGCAACCAAAAACGGCGAAGCCTTGCCGACCTCCTATGCCGACCGGGAGTATTTCAAGGCCATCATGGCCGGCCAGAAAAGCTACGTGACCAAGACGATCCTCAAGGCCAAAACCAGCGGATCCCTGATTTTCGTCGCCGCCCATGCTGTCACCGGTCCCAACGGCAAAACCCTGGGCATGGTCATCGTCAGCCCCCTCTGGGAGCATTTCACCCAGAAATTTATCGACACCGTGCACTTCGGCGCAACCGGCTACGGCTATATGCTCGACGACAGCGGACGCATCATCGCCCATGCCAAGGACAAATCCGTGCTGCTGACCCAACCGGCCGACCGGACCATCAGCGAACGGGCCTTGGCGCTCAAAAACGGCATCCTCAAATACGATTACAAAGGCGAGCAGAAATACATGGCCGTGTCCGACGTGCCCATGACCGGCTGGCTCGTCTGCATGACCTCCTCGGAGTCCGAAATGGCGGCCCTGGCCGCCGGCCAGCGCAACGTGCTTATCATCCTCGGAACAGTCGTCCTCCTTGGCGTGGCCGCCCTCATCATCATCTTCAACAAAATCGTGGTGCTCACCCCCCTGGCCGCCATCGCCACCTATGCCGCTGCCGTGGCCGACGGCAACCTCAAGGCAGACCTCGCCGGCCGCTTCCGCTTCGAGCTGGCCGGACTGGCCCGCAACCTCGAGCGCATGGTGGGTGAACTCAAGACCAAGCTCGGTTTCGCCGAGGGCGTCATGCAAGGCATCCCCACCCCTTGCGGCATCATCGGCCCGGACTGCACCATGCTCTGGGCCAACCAGCCCATCTGCGACCTGCTGGAAAAAACCGCCCCGCCCGAGACCTTCAAGGGCCAGAAATCCGGTCTGTTCTACCTCGGAGACGCCAACCGGGAAACCTGCTCGGACAAGGCCCTGCGCCAAAAAAGCGTCATGACCGCCCAAAACGAGTTCGTCACGCCCTCGGGCAAACAACTCCATATCGATGTCGTGACCACCCCCTTCTTCGACATGGACAACAACCTCCTTGGTTCCATCTCCTTTTGGAACGACCAGACCGAGGCCCATAACCAGCAGGCCCGCATTGCCGCCCAGAATGCGCTCATGGCCGACACGGCCGACAAGGCATCGGCCACCTCCGACCGCATGGCTTCGGCGGCCGAGGAACTCTCGGCCCAGATCGAGCAGGCCAACCAGGGCGCCCAGGAGCAAAACAACCGCGTTCAGGAAACCGTCACGGCCGTGGAACAGATGAACGCCACCATCCTGGAAGTGGCCAGAAACGCAGGTGAAACCGCGCAAAATGCCCTCATGGCCCGGGACAAGGCCCGGGAAGGGGCGGGGCTCGTGGTCGATGTGGTGGACGCGGTGGACAAGGTGCGCCAGGCCGCCGAACAGCTCAAGGGCACCATGCGGGGCCTGGGTGATCAGGCCCAGGGCATCGGTGCCGTGCTGGGGGTCATTTCCGACATCGCCGACCAGACCAACCTGCTGGCCTTAAATGCCGCCATCGAGGCCGCCCGGGCCGGCGAGGCCGGACGCGGCTTTGCCGTCGTGGCCGATGAGGTCAGAAAACTGGCGGAAAAGACCATGCAGGCCACCAAGGAGGTCGGGCAGGCCATTTCCGGCATCCAGCGCGGCACCGCCGAGACCATTGGCATGGTCGACCAGGCTGCCTCCGCCGTCGAGCAGGCTACAACCCTGGCCGAGCGGTCAGGCGCAGCCCTGGGCGAAATCGTCAGCGTGGTCGAAACCGCCGGCGATCAGGTCCGGGCCATTGCCACGGCTGCCGAAGAGCAGTCCGCCACCTCGGAAGAGATCAACCGGGCTGTCGAATCCATCAGTCGCATCGCCTCGGAAACGGCCCAGGCCATGGGCCAGTCCGCCCAGGCCGTCACCGAGTTGGCCGCCCAGGCCCAGGAACTCAACAGCCTGGTCGCCGACATCAAGGGCGGCAGCGGACAGCCCGCCCTGACCGCCTAGCGCGGCGTTCGGAACCAAAGCCCCAGGCCCTGCCCATTCGGCGTGCTTGGGAAACACTCCCCTTCCCCCTCCCGCGTGGCGCAACGGCAGCGCTAACGGGCCGGCCAGATTCTGGCCGGCCCGGTTTTAGGGTAACGATTTCATTTTATATTGGCCTTCCTTTCGTATTTCCGTTAAACTTGTCGTTATTTTGTAACATAATACACTGCCCCCCCGGGGCTGATCCTTCTCTTTCTTGCCAGCCGCTGTCGGCACGCTCCGCCCAGGGTCCTCCAACCCGGAATGCAGGGAGACTGTATGCGCAAGGCCAGTATCAACACCATTCTCACGCTGCTCGTGGCCTTTTTTGTGACCACGGCCATCGTTATCCTGGTTCTCTACGTTTCGCGCACCTCGTTTACCATGTCTTCCGGGCTCCAGGAGAGCGCCCTGTCCCAACTGGCGGCCTCCACCAGCCACACGCTTGGCCTCTATCTGGAAGACGCCGCCGATGTCGCCCGGGCTCTGGCCACCCAGGACGCCATCGTGGCCGGCCTTTCCGGCGATACGGCCCGGGCCAGGGACCGCTTTCGCAACTACATCGAAAGCTACAAAAACTACTGGGCCATCTTCGCCTTCGATACCAAAGGCAAGGTGGTGGCCGGATTTAACGCCAACATGCAGGACATGGCCGGCGGCGACCGCTCGGACCGCGACTACGTCAAGGGCGTATTAAACGGCCAGGACATGGTCTTTAGTGATCAGGTCATGAGCGCCAAGACCGGCGACATCCTCATCTTCGTGGTGTCCAAGGCAGTGCGCAGAGCCGATGGCAAGCTGCTGGGCGGCATTGCCGTGTGCCCCAAATGGAACGTCTTCACCAAACAGTTTATCGATCCGTTGCGGTTCGGCACCCGGGGCTACGGGCTCATGCTCGACGCCCGGGGAACGGTCATCGCCCATGCCGTGGACAAGGACATGCTGCTTAAAAACCTCGCTGACCAGGACTTCGTCAAACAGGCCCTGGCCGGCAAGGAAAGCGTGATCGCCTACGACTGGAAGGGCGAGCGCAAGATCATGGCCCTGGCCAAGGTCGGCATCACGGGCTGGCTGGTGCTGATGACGGCCTATGAATCCGAGATGACGGCCACGGCCACAGCCCAGCGCAACATGCTGCTGGTCATCGGCGCACTATGCCTGGCGGCGGCGGTCACCGGCATCACCCTGGCCAACCGCGCCTTCATGCTGCGCCCCATGGCCGCAGTGAGTCGCTACGCCCAGGCGGTGACCGCCGGAAACCTGGGATCGCCCCTGGCCGGGGTCTTCCGGTTCGAACTGCTTGAGCTGGCCGATAACGTACGCCGCATGGTGGCCGAGCTCAAAAACAAGCTCGGCTTTGCCCAGGGCGTCCTGGCCGGTATCCCGGCCCCGTGCGCCATCATCGGTCCGGATCGCCGTACCCTGTGGATCAACCGGCAGGCCATCGACCTGCTCGGCCTTGATGCCACCCCGGAGTCGGCCAAGGGCCAGATCACGGGACAGCTTTTTTACGGCGATCCCGACCGGGATACCGTGTCCGAGCGGACCCTGCGCGAGCGCCGGGGCCTGTCCCTCGACATTGACTTCCACACCCGGCAAGGGCGCGAACTCCATTTGCACGTGGACACCACACCCTTCTACGACATGGACGGCGAACTCCTGGGCTGCCTCGTCTTTTGGACCGATCTTACCGGCATCACTGCCCAGAAAAACCGCATCGAGGAACAAAACGCCCTGATTTCCAGTCTGGCCGCCCAGGCCACCGAGGTGGCCCGAAACATGGCCCGCGGGGCTGCCGACCTATCCGAACGCATCGAACAGGCCAGCGGCAGCGCCCGGGACCAGAGCAGCCGGGTCCACGAAACCGCCACGGCCGTGGACCAGCTCAACGATACCATCCTGGAAGTGGCCAGAAACGCCGGCAGCACCGCCCAACTGGCTGAGAAAGCCCGGAGCACGGCCGAGGATGGGGCCGGCCTCGTTGCCTCGGTCACCCAGGCCGTAGCCGCCGTGCGTGAAGAAGCGCAAGCCCTGACCGCCACCATGGGCGAACTCGACGACCGGGCCAAAGGCATCGGAACCATTATGGGCGTCATTTCCGATATCGCCGACCAGACCAACCTGCTGGCCTTAAATGCTGCCATTGAGGCGGCCCGAGCCGGCGAGGCCGGTCGCGGCTTTGCTGTCGTGGCCGATGAAGTCAGAAAGCTCGCGGAAAAAACCATGCACGCCACCAAAGACGTGGGCCAGGCCATCACCGGTATTCAGCGCGGGGCCGACGAAACTGCCGCCCGTATGGCCCGGGCCGTGGCCAGGGTGGCCGATGCCACCGGACTGGCCGAGCGTTCGGGGGCCTCGCTCGCCAGCATCGTCCAGCTGGTGGCCGCCGCCGGCGATCAGGTCCGTTCCATTGCTGCGGCTGCCGAGGAACAATCCTCCACTACCGAAGCCATCAACCAGTCTGTAGGCGACATCAACACCCTGGCCGCTGACGCCGCCGACACACTGTCCCAATCGGCGGTCGCAGTCCGGGAGCTGGCAGAATTAGCGAACAATCTCAACGTCCTTATCGACAATCTGCAGCAACAGAAAGGAGGGCAAAAAGCTCTGGCCTAAGGAAAATTGAGGGCGCAGAACACTTGCCAATTTCCCATTTTGACAGTAGGTATTCGCGCCGTTGCCCACATCCGACGCCAGTGCGTCAACATACTGCAAAGCCAATCGCTCCAACAGTCCAGGAGTGCCCGGTTGGATTTGCCTGTACGTTTTCGTACTGCCAAGAAAGCCGCGTGACAAAGCCGATTCGGCTCTTGAAACGTACGCTGACCGCTTTTCGTTCCCAGAGTGGTGATCGTCTGCTGTGGCACCAAGCCATAACATCAAGCAGCGCGCTGGCATCCCAAGGATGCACACTGCCAAGGAGCCACTATGCGTCAAGCAGGCATCACCACCATCATTGCCGCATCCGTCGCCGTCACCATTCTGGCCGGCGTTGCCGGTCTGGTTCTGTACGCCGCCAACTCGTCTTTTACCATGGTCCAGGCGGTCCAGGAGAAATCCCTGGCCCAGGCTGCGGCCATCTCGGCCCAGTCGGCTGAAATTTATCTCAAGGGCACCGCCTCGGTGGCAGAGTCCCTGGCCAGCCAGGACGCCATCCGGGAGGCCTTTGCCGGCAGCCCGGCCAGAGCCCAGGAGCGCCTTCGCAACTACGTTGACGCCTACAAGGACTATTTTTCCTTCTTCTTGTTTGACGCCTCGGGCACCATCATCGCCGGCAGAACAAGCGAAGGCAAAGATCTCACCGGCGGCGACCGCAAGGAACGCGATTACGTCAAAGCCATCCTGGCCGGCCAGGATCTGGTCTTCAGCAAATCCGTCTTCAAGGCCACGACCGGCAATGAACTGATCTATGTCGTGGCCAAGGCCGTGCGTGATGCCAACGGCAAACTGCTTGGCGGCGTGGCAGCCTGCCCGCTGTGGAACCGCTTTACCGCCGCCACCATCGATCCGATCCGTTTTGGCCAACTCGGGTATGGATTCATGCTTGACGATTCCGGACACATGATCGCCCACCCCTTGGATAAATCCCTGTTGCTCCAGGACGTCTCCCAGGTTGAATCCACGCAAAAGGCCCTGGCCCAGCGCGACGGCACCTTTGACTACGACTGGAAGGGGGAGTCAAAGGTTATGGGTGTCAGCCGGGTCCCGACCACCGGATGGATTGTGTGCATGTCCGCCGACACCAACGAGATGACAGCCATGGCCGCCCGGCAGCGGTCGGTGCTCATGGGCCTCGGGCTCGCAGTGGCGGCCTTGGCCGTGCTGGTCATCGTCCTTATTAACCGCCGTCTGGTTCTGGGACCGCTGTTGGCCTTAAACGATTTCACCCGGCAGGTGGGTTCCGGCAATTTGAGCGCCACCCTGAACGGCTCGTTTCGCGCGGAGCTGGCTGTCTTTGCCGATCATCTGCGCCAGATGGTCGGCGAACTCAAAACCAAGCTCGGTTTTGCCCAAGGCGTGTTAAACGGCATCCCCTCCCCCTGCGGCATCGTAGGGCCGGACTTCAACATGCTGTGGCTCAACAAGGAAGTCTGCGACTTGCTGGAAAAACGGGACGCCCGCGAATCCTACATCGGCCTGCGCTCCGGAGCTTTCTACAACAACGACGCCAGCCGCCAGACCCTCTCGGACCGGGCCATCCAGGAACGCCAGCCCCTGGCCGCCGAGATCGACTATGCCACGCCCTCGGGCCGCAAGCTGCGGATCGCAGTGCGCACCACGCCTTTTTACGATCTCGACAGCAACCTCCTCGGTTCCATTTCCTTTTGGACCGACCTGACCCAGATTCACGAGCAGAAGCAGCACATCGAGGAGCAAAACGTCGTCATCGCCCAGACCGCAGCCAGCGCATCGGCCGTGGCCGACCGGGTGGCCGCCGCCTCCGAGGAACTCTCGGCCCAGATCGAACAGTCCAGCCGGGGAGCCGAGGAGCAAAACGGCCGGGTCCAGGAAACGGCCACCGCTGTCGAGGAAATGAACGCCACCATCATGGAAGTGGCCAAAAACGCCTCGGCCACGGCCGGCAGTGCCGAACTGGCTCGGGACAAGGCCCGCCACGGGGCGCAGCTCGTGGCCGAGGTCGAGACCGCCGTGGCCTCCATCCGTGAAGAAGCCGTGGTCCTCACCGACAATATGCAAAGCCTCGGACAGCAGGCCCAGGGCATCGGGGCCATCATGGAAGTCATTTCCGATATCGCCGACCAGACCAACCTGTTGGCCTTAAATGCCGCCATCGAGGCGGCCCGGGCCGGCGAAGCCGGACGCGGCTTTGCCGTCGTGGCCGATGAAGTGCGCAAACTCGCCGAAAAGACCATGAACGCCACCAAGGAAGTGGGCCAGGCCATCAGCGGCATCCAACGGGGAACCTCCGATGCCGTGGCCCGGGTGGAGCGGGCCGTTTCGCGGGTCGCCACGGCCTCGGATCTGGCTGCCCGGTCGGAAACGGCCCTGGCTGAAATCGTCACCGTGGTGGAAGCCGCCGGCGATCAGGTGCGGGCCATTGCCACAGCCGCCGAACAGCAGTCCGCCACCTCGGAAGAAATCAACCGGGCCGTGGAATCCATCAGCTCCATTGCCGCCGAAACCTCCCAGGCCATGCACCAGTCGGCCCAGGCCGTGTCGGATCTGGCCCGACAGGCCCACGATCTCAACAGCCTTATGGCCCAGTTGCGCGGGACGGACGGGCCGCAAAAAGCCCTGTCCTAGCTCCATCTCCGGCCGGCCGGGCAGCGCATTGCCGCTGCCCGGCCGTTTGCATTTTGCGGCCATTGCGGCTAATTTGTTTTTTTTCTTGGTAAGGCTTTTCCCCTCCCCCGTCAGAGAGTTGGTCCCGGCCGCGCGCCGGACCCGGGGGTGTTTTTCCCGGCGGCCTCCCAGGACGGGCATCCCCTCCCGGCAGCCGACGGCACAACCGCACAAGGAGACGCGCGATGCGCATTCTGGTGGTCGGCTCCGGCGGCCGTGAGCACGCCCTGGCCCATACCCTGACCAAGAGTCCCGATGTTTCGGCTGTTTTGGCCGCACCGGGCAACGGCGGCACAGCCTCGTGCGGCGAAAACGTCGCCCTGTCCGACACCGACGTCCCCGGCATCGTGGCCCTGGCCAAGGATCGGGGCATCGATCTGGTGGTGGTCGGCCCGGAAGCGCCGCTGGTGGCCGGGCTGCGCGACGCCCTGGAATCGGCCGGCGTGCCGTGTTTTGGCCCCGACGCCTATGCCTCGCAGCTTGAGGGCAGCAAGGCCTTTGCCAAGGAAGTCATGACCGCGGCCGGCGTACCAACCGCAGCCTACGAAACCTTTACCGACGCCGCTTCGGCCCGGGCCTATGCCAAAAAAATCGGCGGCCCGGTGGTGGTCAAGGCCGACGGCCTGGCAGCCGGCAAGGGCGTTACCGTGGCCGCCACCACCGAAGAAGCCATCGCCGCCATTGACGAGTCCATGGTGGCCGGCGCATTCGGCTCGGCCGGGGCCACGGTCGTGGTGGAAGAGGCGCTGATTGGCGAGGAAGCCTCGTTCCTGGCCTTTTGCGACGGCAAAACCGCCGTGCCCATGACCGCCTGCCAGGACCACAAGGCCGCCCATGACGGCGACACCGGCCCCAATACCGGCGGCATGGGGGCGTACTGCCCGGCTCCCATCCTGCCGCCGGCGCGCTACAACGAGATGATGGAGCTGGTCATCCATCCGATCATGCGGGAAATGGCCAAGCGCGGCCATCCCTTCACCGGCATCCTCTATGCCGGCCTCATGATGACGGCGGCCGGCCCCAAGGTCCTTGAATACAACGTGCGCTTCGGCGATCCGGAGTGCCAGCCGCTCCTGGCCCGCCTCGACAGCGATCTGCCGGCCATTTTCCTGGCCTGCCGGGCCGGGAAGCTCACGCCGGAGTTGGTGCGCTGGTCGCCCAAAAGCTCCGTCTGCGTGGTCATAGCCGCGCCGGGCTATCCGGGCAGCTATCCCAAGGGCATGCCCATCACCGGCATCGAGGCGGCCGAGGCCACCGGCAACGGTGCGGTCAAGGTGTTTCAGGCCGGCACGAAACTCGACGGCGGCCGGCTGGTCACTTCGGGCGGGCGGGTGCTTGGCGTCACGGCCCTGGGGGATGATCTGGCGGCGGCCCAGGCGGCGGCCTACCGGGCTGCGGAAAAAGTTCATTTCGAAGGCGCGTTTTACCGCCGCGATATCGGCGACAAGGGACGCAAACGGGAGGGGAAATAGATGCGCATCGCCATTTTGATCGGTTCGATTTCCGATGAAGAAAAAATGCGGCCCTGTTCCAAGGTGCTCGATTCTTTAGGCATCGACCATCTTTTCACCGTGACCTCGGCCCACCGCACCCTGGAGCGCACCGAGCGCATCATCCGGGAGTGCGAGGAAGGCGGCTGCCAGATTTTCATCTGCGCCGCCGGTCTGGCCGCCCATCTAGCCGGGGCCGTGGCCGCGCGCACGATCAAACCGGTCATCGGCGTGCCGCTGTCCACCTCCGGCTCGGCCCTTGGCGGCATGGACGCCATGTTGGCCACGGTGCAGATGCCGCCGGGCTACCCGGTGGCCACGGTGGCCCTGGACGGGGCCGGCGCGAAAAACGCCGCCTGGCTGGCCGCCTCCATCCTGGCCCTCAATGACGCCGAACTGTCCGCCCGCATCCGCGCCGCCCGCGAAGGCTTCGCCCGCGACGTGGAGACGGCGGCGGCCAAGCTCGGCAACAAGATCTAGCCCGGCTACGCCGACGCCCATCGCCTGAGTCACCGTCCGGTCCGGGGCACATCCCGGCCCGGACGGTGACACGAACCCGCCACGCCCCCGCGTTCGGACCATTCCCGCCCGCGCCTCGCCTGATTCCCTTCCCGTCCGACGAGCCTGCAGTTTTTTTCAGACGTCTCCCCGCCTGCCTGCTGTGTTTGGCACTGCACTGTGTTTGTGCCCTCTGTGTACCAGACTGCGAATTCGCCGTATTGCCGTTGCATGGAATGTTGCGTATAGGGCGATACATCCTGCCAACAGCCTGGAGCATCGCATGGGACACGCCAGAAACCGTTACGCATTGGGGAACGCACTGCCGCGCCGACGTGGCCGGGCCTTACTGGCCGTAGCCCTGTTGACCGGCTGGCTGCTCGTGTGGCTGGCGACGGCCGGCGTCGGCCTTGCGGCCAAGGCCGGCGATGGGGCGGCGAATGTTGGCAGCGCGGTGCCTGTTGCTGGCGAGAGTGTAAACGAGCGACTGACGCGGATGGAACTGGAGATACGGCAGTTGCGGGAGGAGCAGGCGGCGAAGGCGGCGGAGATTGAGATGGCGAAGACCAATGCAGGCAATGCGCTGGCTACGCTTGAGTCGCACAAGGATCGTATTTCAGATGCACACAGCCGGGTAAGTGATGTGAATTTTAGCATCACCTTGAGTTCTGCAATTTTATCGCTGCTTTTTGCCGGTGTCGTCGCGGTAGGCGGTGTACTCACCTATCAAAAAGCTGTGGAAGAGGCACGGTCAGGCGTCAACAGATGGTTTGAGGAGGAAAAGGACAAACTCCACACCATAATAGATCAGTTTATTATTGATTCATATAATAAAATACGTATCTACGAAAAAGAAGCAAAGAAACAACTTGATGACCACATAAAAGATCTCGATAGCAAACACCATGCAGCTATAGATTCATTAAAAATAATACAATCGAAAAACCTAGGGCCGATTGACGACTCAGAACGTGAAGAATTGACAGAACTTGCCGACACAACTAAAGAAAAACCTGAAAATACTTTTACTTCTGAAGACTGGTCTGCCAAAGCATTCGCTGCATATTATGCAGGTGATTTATCAAATGCTGCTGACTACTGGTTGAAGTCTGCTTCAACCAAAGACACAACCTCGTTGAATGCAGCCAACTCGCTCATTAATCGTGGCGTCACCCTCGGGAAGCTCAAACGACCACAAGAGGAATTAGAGGCCTACGACACCGTCATCGCGCGATTCGGCAGTGATACTGGACCAGAAATTCGAGAAGAAGTGGCTATGGCCATGTTCAACAAAGGCGTCACCCTTGGACAACTCAAAGAAAAACAAGAAGAATTAGAGGCCTACGATTCCATCATCGCGCGATTCAGCAATGATACAGAGCCGGGGATTCGGGAGCCGGTGGCGAAGACCATGGTCAACAGAGGCGTCACCCTCGGGCAACTCAAAGGGCCACAAGAGGAATTAGAGGCCTACGACGCAGTCATCGCACGATTCGGCAACGATACCGAACCGGGTATTCGGGAGCAGGTCGCGAAGGCCATGTTCAACAGAGGCCTCACCCTCGGGCAGCTCAAACGGCCACAAGAAAAATTAGACGCCTACGACGCAGTCATCGCACGATTCGGCAACGATACCGAGCCAGGGATTCGGAAACAGGTAGCTGAGGCATTCTCATCTCGAAGTTTCGCACTCCTTGGCCTTTACGAATACGACAAAGCCCTCACTGCCAGCGAAGAAGCACTCCGCCGCTTTCTGGAATCCGACAAGAATGCCTTCTCCGACGCTATCGCCAGCGCAATGGCCAATAGAAGCGCAGCCCTTCTCAAACTTGGGCGCGCACCTGAGTCGCTGGCCGGCTGCGAAGAGATTTTGACACGCTACAAGCAGTCCGCCGACAGCTTCAAGTGGCTGGCTCCATTTGCCGAAGCCATGGCCATCAAAGCCGATGCCCTGGATGCGCTTGACCGGCATGACGAAGCCCAGACCACCTGCGACGCCATGGTGGCAGAGTTCGGCAAATCGGATGATGCTGACGTACTTGAAGAAGTCACCAAAGGACTGCGTGAAGCAGCCGAGCGCGCCCGGGCGCGAAACGACGCAACCCGGCTGGCTCATTATGAAGAAACGCTGAAGAAGCCGCCGCAGTCGGACTAGACTAGCCCTGCCCGTCGCGGACCTTGGCGCGCAGTTCCGCGTCGAGGCAACGCAGAGCTTCATACGACACAGCACCCCCAAGGGCCTCATAGGCCGGGGTCAGGCCGGATGCCCCTTCGCGGCGAAGGCGGGTCAGCGTCTCGCGCGCCCGGGAAAGCACATCATCGGGCAGGCCGCATACGGCATCGGCCGATAAACGGCCCCAGGCCACGTAGGCGAGCAGGTGGCCGTGGATGCTCGACGCCTTGAGGTTTCGCCGCTCGGCCACCGCGTCCACAGACCCAAGCTCACGGAAAAGCTCCAGGCTCTTGGCCGCCGAATCACCGGGTTCGCGCACCGGCCCACTGCCCGACGCCTCGGGCGGCAGGGCCGGACGCGGTGCATCCCGGCCGTTGGCGGCGTAATGCGCCGCAAGCATGGCGAGCAGCACCTCGCCGTATTTGTCGATCTTGGCCTGCCCCATGCCGCCGGCTTCGGCCAGACCGGCCGCGTCCACGGGCTTGAGCAGCACCACATCCAGCAACGTGCGGTCGAGAAAAATAACGTACGGCGGCACACCGGCCGCCTTGGCCGTTTCCGAGCGCCAGGACCGCAACCCTTCCCACAAGGCCTCGTCTGCAGGCGTGGCCAGATGGTCATAGGCCCAGCTCTTTTTCGACCGGCCGCCAGCCTCGGCCCGTTCGCCCCGGCTGCCGCGCTTTTTCGACCGGGGTTCGGGATCGGTCCGCAGCCGCATGGTCAGGCCGCGCTTGCCCTTGAGGATTTCCCAGGCAAGCGGGGTCAGCACCAGCCCGCCGTAGCCCTCCTCGTCCGGGGCCAGCGCCCCCATGGCGGCCAGACGGCGGTAGACCGCCCGCCATTGCAGCCTGGTCAGCTCTTCACCAATGCCAAACGTGCTCACCGCGTCGTGGCCCAGGCGCACCACCCGGGTGGTGGGCTTGCCCAGGAGCACGTCAACCAAGTGCCCGGCCCCGAAACGCTGGCCGGTGCGAAACACGCACGATAACGCCTTCTGGGCCGCGATGCTGGCATCGGTCGGCTCGGTCGGGTCGGAGCAGATGTCGCAGTTGCCGCACGGGTCGGGCATGTTCTGGCCGAAATAGCCGAGCAGGGTCTGGCGGCGGCAGGCGTCGGCCTCGCAGTAGCCGGCCAGGGCGTCGAGCTTGGACAGCTCAATGCGCGTGCGCGTCCCCTCCCCGCCCTCCGGGGCAATGAGCCGGCGCAGCGAGGCGAAATCGCCGGGGCTGTAGAGCATGAGCGCCGTGGCCGGTTCGCCGTCCCGCCCGGCCCGGCCGGTCTCCTGGTGGTAGGCCTCCAGGCTCTTGGGCGGGTCGAGATGAGCCACAAAACGCACGTCGGGCTTGTCCACGCCCATGCCGAAGGCCACCGTCGCGGTCATGACCAGCCCTTCCTCGCGCATGAACCGGTCCTGCCGGCGGTCGCGCTCGGCCGGAGCCAGACCGGCGTGGTAAGCCAGGGCCGGCACGCCATGGTCGGTCAGCCAATCGGCCATGTCCTCGACCTTTTGCCGCGACAGGCGGTAGACAATGCCCGACTGGCCGGGATGCTCCTCGCTTATGAATTGTAGAAGTCGCCGCCGGGGGTGGTCCTTGGGTTCGACGATGTAGCGGATGTTTGGCCGGTCAAAGCCGGTGGCAAAAATCCGGGCGTGGCCGAGGTCCAGGCGGGCCAAGATGTCGGCCCGGGTGGGGCCGTCGGCCGTGGCGGTCAGGGCCAGACGCGGCACACCGGGAAAATCCTGGGCAATGCTGGCCAGCTGCAGGTATTCCGGCCGGAAATCATGGCCCCACTGGGAAACGCAGTGGGCTTCGTCGATGGCGAAAAGGGCCAGGGGCAGGCCGGCCAAAAGCTGGGCAAAACCCGGAGACATGAAGCGTTCCGGCGCCGTATAGAGGATGTCGAGGCTGCCCCGGCGCAGTTTGTCCACCACCTCCCGGGCCGCACCCGGAGCCAGGGCGGAATGCAGGCACTCGGCTGCAACCCCCAGGGCGGAAAGCGCCTGCACCTGATCGCGCATCAGGGCAATGAGCGGGGAGATCACTATTGCCGTGCCCGGACGCAGCATGGCCGGGATCTGGTAGCACAGCGACTTGCCGCCGCCGGTCGGCATAAGGACCAGCCCGTCGCCGCCGGCCAGCACGTGGTCGATGACGGTTTCCTGGGGACCCTTGAAGCGGTCGTGGCCGAAGACCCGTTTGAGAATACTGCGCGGCGTTGTCATAATATTGTAGGGCAGGCTGGCCTGCCGCATAATCGGGTAATCGCTTGGCCCGGGAAAGGCAATGGATCAGGCCACTCTATCTTGAATTACCGCCGGCTTGGCCGTATCCTGGCCGTGCCCCGACAGACAGGCGACTTTGCAAGGGAGGCACGCCCATGGTGTCCACAGTCCATCTCCCGCTCTCCAGGGAACGCATCATCGCCGTCTCGGCCCAATGGCGGCGGTTCATGGCCGGCATGGACGTGGACACGGCCGTGGTGCGTCCGGCCATCCTCGACTCCTGGCTGCGCTGCCGCCGGGCCGGGTTCCCGCGCGACACCCTGGCGCTTTGCCCCATCGACCAGGACGGGCTGTCCCGGGCCGTGGCCGAAAACCGGGAACTGGTGGAGACGGCCAAGCAGGTCATGGATCGCCTCGCCCACTCCATCCACCTTTCGAGCAGCGTGGTCACCCTAGTTGATACATCAGGGCTGGTGCTCCATGTCTCGGCCACCAGCGAGGACCTCAACAATGTCCCCTACGGTGCGCCGGGACGCCGCTGCGACGAGGCGACGCTTGGCACCAACGGCATGGGCGTCTGCTTGATCGAGCGCAAACCCGTCCACATCATCGCCTCGGAACATTACAGCGCCTCCCTGCACTATCTAAGCTGCTCGGCCGCGCCCATCCACGACAGCTCCGGCCGCTTTCTCGGCGCGCTCAATCTGGCCATCAGCACCGAGAACTTCCACCAGCACACCCTGGGGCTGGTGGAGGCCGCCGCCCACGCCATCGAGGAACATTTGCGGTTGCGCAGCCTGGTACGCACCCAGCACATCATCCTGGAACTCCTTGACGACGGCGTCATCGTCCTTGGCGGCGACGGCACCATTGCCAGCATCAACCGGCAGGCCTGCGCCATGCTGGGCCTCGCCACCGACGCCACCGGCCGCAACATCCAGACGTTTATCCGGGCAAGCGAAGTGCTGCGGACCATCCTGGCCGACCGGGAGACCTTCCACGACCGGGAGGTCGCCTTCAGCCTGG
>NZ_MLBG01000019.1 GCF_001936595.1 Desulfovibrio sp. DV | reverse complement strand
AGCGAGATAATCGAGCGTGTTGAGGCCTTCGCGCAGGGCAAAAAGCCGCATGGAGGGAACGGCCCCGGCCAGCCCGAAGGCCTCTCCCGGCCAGATGAAATCCCTGGCTCCGGAGGCGTTGGAATAGACCAGGGGGACGGCCGCTTCGGGCACGCCGACCATGGATTTGGCCTGCCAGCGGTCAGCCTGCCACTGGGCGAAGCCGTCGACCCCAAGCAGGGAAAACGCGGCCAGCCGGGCGGGAAAAATCGGTCCACGGCGTGGCCTGCCCATCGGTCATAAACCCTGGCAGTTCTCCATAGGCCAGCAATACTTTTGCCCCAAGGCCACGAAAAAAACGCACCGCCCCCGCGTCGAGAAAAGCCGGGTCTGCCGACACGGACCAGTCCGTCACCCCGGTTCCGAGGCGCTTGATCCCGGCGGCCAGCGGTTGCCAGCGCGAGATGTCCAGGCGGTAGGCCAGGGGACAGGCATCACCCCACTCCCGGCAGGCGGCCCGGCGATAGTCGAGAAAAAGGGTATGGCCTTCCAGGTCACGTTCGCTGGCCGGTTCGTCCAGCCGCCAGGGAGCAACCGAGCCGTGCTCGGGATTTTCGTTATGAAACTCCTGGAACCGGGTGGCCTGCCAGCCTTTCTCCAGAATGTGGGCAGCCAGGAGCTCTCGCCCGGCGATGTTGCACTCCCGGGCCCCGGGCGCTGCGAAGGAGCAGGGCCAATCCGTGTGCAACGGCAGGATCCAATGGCTCACCGGCTGGCCATCGGCAAAGGCGGACCCATCGAAGAGCCCGGCCCAGGCCGCGTCGAAGGCCGTGAAGTCCCACTTTGCGCCGCGTGCCGACGGGGCCAGACAATCCAGGAGAAGCGTGCCGTCCTGGCGGTAGGGAACCAGGGTGAAGGTCGTGCGGAAATGGCGAAAGAGCCGGTGGACATTGAGCAGTGTGTCCGAAGTTGCAGGCAGGAGCCGGAGGCAGTCGCCGTAGGAATTCATCTCCACCAGCAGAGACGGACGCCGGGGCAAGGCAAATGGATACACGACGAGTTTTAGCGGGAAATTGCGCTCGCCACCGGGCCAACGCAGGACAACCGAGCCGCTGCGGACGCGGGGGGGCGCTTGGCGCGAAGCGGCCACCTCGACCACGGCCCGCCACGGCCGACCGTCCGTTTGCCCGGCCGTCCCGCCAAGGACCGGAAAGTGTCTCGGCTGCCCCTGCTCCATGGGAACCGCAACCTCGGGCACGCCCCAGATGTCCCAGACCCGATAGAGCCGGATGGTCAGGCCCTCGGAGGCTTCAAGGACCAGGGAGGCGTCGTCCAGGCACTCCCCTTCCTCGGGGGTCAGCAGCAACTGAAACCCCGATGTCTCGCCCCGGGCCAGGGCCAGGCTGATGGCCCGGCCGTCCCAGACCGGATTTAACGTCTGGCTTTGCCCAGACGGCTCCAGGGCCATGAGGGCCTGGGGAACGGGGCTGGCGGCCAGGGCAGGACAGGAAGCCAGAAGCAGCGCCAACAGGCACAACGCCAACAAGGCCTGCCGGTAGGCGGCCTCGACCTGCACGGCGACCAGCGGCCAGGAAAAACGTTCCTCAACCTTTTGCCGCCCTGCCCGGCCCATAGCCCGAGCGGCATCGGGAGCGCGGCCGAGGCCGGCCAACATCTCGGACAGCACCCGGCTGTCCCCGGGGGCGACAAGGCACCCGGTTCGGCCATCGTCTATGATCTCGGGAGTACCGCCGTCGTTGGTGCCAACACAGGGCCTGGCGCAGGCCATGGCCTCCAGCAGCACCGTGGCAAAGGGCTCCTGCCTGGAGGGCAGGGCCACCACATCGGCGGCCTGGTACAGTGCAGGCATGCGCTCCCTGGACATACGGCCGAGAAATTGTGTGGTTGCGGCAATCCCCGTTTTTGCGACGATAGCTTCGGCCGACTCGAGATCCGGCCCTTCGCCGCAAAAAACCAGCCTTGGACGCCTGTCAGACTCCAGGGCGGCCACAGCCTCGATCAGCGTAAAAATTCCTTTTTGCGCCTGCATGGCCCCGACGAACAGCACGGTGAACGCATCCGGCCAACCAAGTCCCTGCCGGGCGCTTTGGCGATCGCCCGGGCGAAACTGGTCCGGGTCCACGGCGTTTGGAATGCGTCGCAACCGCTGCGGCCGCACACCGGCCTGCAAGCCCTCGACCTCCTCCAGGGCGTTGAGGGCAATGACCGCTCCGGCCCCACGCAAGACCCGGGGCCAGAGAATGCGACGCTGCCAGATTTCCTGACGCAACCAATCCCGCCACCGGTCCAAGGCTCCGGTGTAGCCTAAAAAATGCCATGTGCCGTGGGTGGTTATCACATAGGGGCAGCCGATTTGCCGGGCTGCGGCCACGGCGTGCCGAGTGGTTTCCCAGATGGAGTGGGCATGAATGAGGTCGGGCCGGAACTCCCGCATGAGCCCGACAAGGGACCGGCCGTCACCCGGGCAGGCCCGAAGGACCGCCACGGCCTGATCCTCGCGAACGCCTGTGTCCTGGGCCCAACTCGCCACAGCCACCGCATGTCCGGCCGCCTGTTGCTGCTTGGCCAGATTGCCGACATGGGCCGTCACCCCCGTAATCCTGGGATAGAAATACTTGCAGACATGGAGGATTTTCACGCGCGCTCCCCCACGGCCAGCCGGGCCAGAAGCTCCAGAGCGCCGGCATACGCGCACACCACCGGCCGATTGCGGAAATAGATGATGCAGCCTTCCTCCGACGCGTCCACGGGCAGGCCGGACAGTTCCCGGGGCGTTGCGTGCGGCCGGCGGCAGGCGGCAAGATAATCGAGGGCGCAGCGCACTGCCGGCAACGGGGAGGCATCGCCCGTGGCCGCCGACCATTCGGCCAGGGCCAGGGCCAGGGCGGCCGTCGTCTTGGCGCAGGCCCCAAGGGCGGGTTGGAGCTGGCTGTAAAGCCAGGAGCCGTCGGCCTGCTGGACCGAGCGGACATAGTCCTGAAGCCGCCGGGCAGCCTCCCCGATCCGCCCCCCCGCGCCCAGGGCCAAAGCACCGGTCAGACCGAAGAGCACCCAGGCCTGGCCCCGCAGGAACACCTTGGGCACGACGCGACCGGGATGGCGACGCCACTCGGGGAAAAGGGGCGGGCCGGGCCGGGCCGCGCCGGCGGGGTCCCACCAGGCCCGGCCGATGTGCCCGTCCGGGCAGGCTGCCTTATCCAGCACGTAGCCGGCCCAGCGCCCGGCTATTGCCGCCGCCTGGGGCGCGTTGGGGAAAAAGGCCAGTCCCCTGGGGAATATGCCGGAATCGTTGATCTGGCCGAGGTAGCGCAGGTGGCGCGCGCCCTCGAAATAATATCCGGCAACTCCGCCGGACCCGGTCATGCCCCAGCTCGCGGCGGCGAACAGGCTCTCGCCCGCTCCCCGGGCATACGCCGCCTCGCCGCAGACCGCCGACAGGCGCGCCAGCCCGGCGGCGACAAAAGCCGTGTTAAACGGCACAACCCATTGGCTGATTTGCCTGGCCGACTCGCTGTAGCGAAGATCGACCCATTCCGGAAAGCCGCCTGGGCAGCCGGGGGCATGCAGGCGCGTTTCCAGAAGCCGGTCGCCAACCGTGCGGGCGATCCGGAGCAACCCATCGTCCTGGCGCGCGGCAGCGGCGGCAGCCAGCGCCTCAAGAACGATGCCCGTATCCCAACGCCAGCCGGCCAGACGGAATGCCGCCCCTGGCAGGTCGTAAAATGACCAGACGTCTCCCCGGGGCGTGACCATGGCCGCAAGACCCGAGGCCAGTCCGGAAAGGGTTGAATCAAAGGTGGGCCGGGGCTGGAGCGGCGTCTCAAAAGCTCCAAGATCCCTCCCACGGCCGTCGTACAAGCTCCAGCGGACGCCCTCCGGCAGGTCGAGGGAGCGCACCGCATCCCTGTCCGGCAGGACCAGTCCCAGATCGAGACCGGCCACGTCGGCGCGGACCGAAACCACGTTTTCCCAGCGGCAAAACGGCTCGGGATCGAGCACCGGCCCCAGGGGCGTCGTGCCAAGCACCCTGGCCTCGCGTCCATTGACCACCACCTGGCCGGGCCGGCCCGCGCTTTTGAGCAACACGCCGGACAGACGCGACGGCTCCGCCCGAAGCGCCGGGAAAAAAAGCCGTCGTCCGCCCCCAAGCGCCCGAACCCGCGCACCCAGCGTCGGTCCTGGCAAAGGCTGGCCCTCGCCCTCGGCGAGGGCCAACACGACCGTTTCCCACCCCCCGGTCATGGCCTGTACCTGCCGCCCCGCCGGGCGGTCACCCCTTCGATGGCCGCGACCACGCGCGCCGCATTTTTTCCCCAGGTCGGACCAGCCAAAGCGCTGCTCCGGGCCTGGGCCCCCAAGGCGGCGCGGCGCCGGGAATCCCGGCACAAACCGGCCACAACCGCGGCCCAGACTTCCGGATTTCCGGGTTCGACGAGCAGGCCGCTTACGCCGTCCGCCACCAATTCCCGCATCTGGCCGACCCGGCCGCAAACAACCGCCAGGCCGGCGGCCATGTATTCAAGTACCTTCATCGGTGAAAAGTAAAACGCCTCCTGGGCCGGGTAGCAAGCCAGTGCGATGTCCAGGTCCACCAGCAGGTCCGGCACGGCCTCATGGGCAACCGGGCCGAGAAACACGACCCGCCGGTGAAGGCCAAGTTCACCCGCCCGACGTCGCAGCGCGTCGGCCAGAGGGCCGCCTCCCACGACAACGCCCAGGGCTCGGGGGGCCATAGGCAGGGTTTTGGCCATGATCTCAAGGAACTCCACAGCGCCACGACCAGGGGAAAGCGATCCGACAAATCCGACCAGGACATCGTCGGCCTCGGCTTGGAGCCGGCTGCGAAGCGTCCCCCTGGGGCGGTCGGGGGAAAAGCGATCAACGTCCACGCCGTTGGGGGTGACCTCGATGCGGCCGGGATCGACCCCGCTGCGCTCGAGCCTTTCCCCAAGGGTCCGGGACACGCAAAACACCGTGTCCGCCCGACGCCACTGCCGGACTTCCTGCCACCGGGCCAGCCGGCCGAACAGTCCGGGCAGGTCCCCGCGAGAAGCCCGCTCGTCGGCCAGCGAGGCGTTGACCTCAAGCAAAAATGGCGGTGCGCCGGGACCGAAGCGCTCCAGAGCCCGGGCCGCTCCTGTCTGGCCAAGGGCATAACGCTCATAGACGGCGTGGGGACGAAACTCGTCCAGGGCCTTGCCAACGACCCGCTCGAAACGCCGCCGGTGCCAGGCCAATTCCTCAACCCTGTCGAACCACATGGGGAGGTGTTCGTAATAAAGCCGCGTTTTCAAGGACGGGACGTCCGCCTTTTCGCTGCCCGGACAAAAATCCTGCCAAGCCCCGCCCGGCGCTGCCGACCCGGCCTCCACCCGCGTAGCCGCAGGGGACACGTCGCGGGCAACCCGCCCCCGGCAGCGTTCAACGCCGTCCCGGACTGCCGGCCACCACGCCCGGCCCGGCACGACCGTGACGGGCAGCGGCGGCAGGTTGGGGCCGTCGGCGTTGCTGACCACCAGCCGCACCTCATGCCCCAGGCCGGACAGGGCCCGGGCCATGGCCCGCACATGGACCGAGGACCCGGCGCAACCGCCAAGGGGAACACCCCAGTCGGCGCAGCACAGCAGAATCCTCATGCCGCCTTGCCCTCCGGGTGGCCCAGGGCCAGTTGGAGGATGCGCCGGGCCTGGCCCTCCAAGGTGAAACGGCGCTCAACCTGGCAGCGGGCAGCGGCGGCCAGGGAGGCGGCCAGGGAGGGGTTTCCCAGGACTTGCCTGAGCGCCTCGGCCAGGGAGGCGCTGTCCCCGGGATCGGCCAGAAGGCCGCAACCTTCGGCCACCAGTTCCGGGATGCCGCTTAAGCGGGTGGAAACCACTGGACGCCCCAGAGCCATGGCCTCCATGAGGACCACCGGGATACCGTCCATGTCGCCATCCGGGGCGATCTGGCAGGCCAGGACGACGGCCGAGGCGTCGCGCATGCGCCTCATGGCCTCTTCATGGGGCAGGGCTCCGGGAAAAAAAACGCTCTGGGCAAGTCCCAGCTCGCCAGCCAGCCGCATGAGCTGCGGCCGCAGCGGCCCGTCGCCGGCCAGTTCGGCCGTGACCGCCTGCCCTTGTGAACGCAGACGGGCAAGGGCCTGGAGCAGCACGTCGAATCCTTTTTTGGGGACCATGCGCCCCAGGGCAAATATCCGGGGCACAGGCGGCCTCGCCGCCGGGGCGGGGTCGATTGTTGCGACGTCCACGCCGCAATGCACTACATGGATCCGCCCTGGGGCAATGCCGAACCGCTCGACGAGCAGGTGCTTGTTAAAGGCGCTTATGGTGGCCACGAAAGCGGCATCGGCCAGCCGGCGGGCAAGATGCGCCGGATCGACGAAGATGTCGGCGGCATGGAGGGTGAGGCTGTAGGGAAGCCCCGCCAGCCGACGCAGGTGGGCCAGCACGTCGGCCTGCTCCCAGCCGAAATGGCTGTGCAGGTGGGTGACGCCGTGGGCGCGAAAAAAATGCGCCAGCCCTACGGCGCGCAGACGATCCTGCAGAGCCAGACCTGGCCGGGAGCGCCAGAGGGCGTCCGACGCCGCCCCGGGACGACGGGCAAGCAGCCCGGCCAGGGCATACGCGAGGCAGGGGATCTGCTTCTTGTCTATATCGCGCCAGTAGAGCAATCGGCCCCGGCCGACGGCTTTGAGGGAGCCCGCCTGCCCCGGACCCGGCCGAAACATGGCCGCCACCACCGGAGGCTGGCTGGTAACGGCGGCGATAGCCCGGATTTCGGCAGACACGAAGGTCTCGGAGAGGACCGGAAAGGTCCGCAGGAAATAGCCCAACCGAGTCCCGGGCTGACCGGCACAAAGAGGTCCGGCTGACCGGCTCGGCCGGGCCTGGGCCGTGTCGCCAGCCTTCAGCACAGTTGCCTCCAGGTGGCGTCGAGCAGAATAAAGCCTTCCGATCCGGCAACATTCCTGAACCGCTCCTCGCCCTCGACATGGAAGTTGAGCAGATTCTCCCCATAAAAGATGGTATTCTCCACGCGGCCGGCGCTGACGCCCAGGCGCAGGGAATAGACACCCGGAGTGAACGGCAGGCGCTCGATGCGGCAGATAGCCTCGTGTTCTCCGGGTTGCAGTTCGTCCAACTCGATTTCATTGCGGCTGTCGTAGGTGGTGAGATAGAGGAAATCGGAAGTGTGTACGCCGATGCCGAACTTCGGCCGGACAAGGGGATGGTGGTTGTGGTAGCGGATGCGGATGTCGAGCGGATCATTGACCCGAATCCTGTTGGTCGGGTTTCCCTCGGGATCGGACAGGGTGAAGGAGAGCAATTCAAAGCCATCAATGGATTTGAGGTTGGCTTTGCCGTTGTTTCCTTGATTATAGATGGCCTGATCGCTTTTTTCAAAAAAGGCTTTGCAGATCGTCTCCGCCGGGCCGTCGGCAACCACCTTGCCATGCTCGAAAAGGATGCCGCGCTGGCAGATGCGCTGCACCTGCCTGATGTTGTGACTCACCAGGAGCACGGTTTTTTTCTGTTTGTGGATGAGGTCTTCCATCTTGTCGAAACACTTTCGCTGGAAAGCGATGTCTCCGACAGCCAAGACTTCGTCCACGATGAGGATGTCGGCGTCGATGCTCGTGGCGATGGCAAAGCCCAGCCGGACCTTCATGCCTGAACTGTATTTCTTGGTCGGCGTGTCGGCAAAGGGGACGATCTCGGCAAAATCCAGGATCGGGTCCACCAAGGCCTCAATGTGCTTGCGCGGCACCCCCAGGATGGAGGCGTTGAGGAATATGTTTTCCCGGCCCGTGAGTTCGGGGTGCAACCCGGCCCCGACCTCGATGAGGGGGGCGACCCGACCGCGGACCTCAACGTTCCCCCGGCTGGGGCTGGTGATACCCGACAGGATCTTGAGCAGCGTGGACTTGCCGGCGCCGTTTGAGCCGATAAACCCCACGACTTCGCCGGGCTCGATGGAAAAAGACACCTCGTCGAGGGCCTTGAAAACCCGGGGACCAGCAACTTTTTTTCCGGTGAACCAGCCAAGCGCTTCCTGCACCGTATGCTTGACTGTATGCAGCTGACCAAGCCTGAATTGCTTGCTGACGTTTGTAACCTCAATAATTGGCATTCGCTTTCCTGTTACCCGTAAATCAGGCGTCTATCGCTTGATGCATGATCGATCCTGTCGCTCGAACACTGCTCCACCGGGCCATGTTCATATGACATCGGCAAAAGATGTTTCCATGCGCTTAAACAGGGCGTAACTCAACGGCAGAACGGCAAAGACAAGCAGAGCACCGGGCCACATGATGGCGAAATCCGGTGGCTGGTCACGCAGTAAAATGTTCTGAAACGCATTGATGATGCCCACCAGCGGATTCATCGTGTAGAGAAAGAACAGGGCCTTGGAGGCTGTTCCGGCGGCCATGCGCACGAGCAGCGTCTGTTGGACCAGGCTCAGGGGATAAATGATGGGTGAAGCATACATGACCAGGGAAATGGCCACCGGCAGCAGTTGCGACACATCCCGGTAGTAGACGTTAAGCGCGGCCCCGGCCAGATTCACCGCCAGGGTCGTCAGGATCAGGTAGGCCAACAGCGCCGGCAACCAGAGGACCTGCAGCGACGGCAACATGCCGTACCAGGCCATAAGCGCCGCCAGGACGAACAAATCCACGCAAAATTCCACCACCTTGGTCAGGACCGCGGTGAGGGGGAACACCTCTCTGGGAAAGTAGATCTTCTTCACCAATACGGCGTTTAAGACGACGCTTGTCACACCCAAGGCCACCCCTTCCTGGAAAAACACCCAGGGGATGAGCGCCGTGAAGGTCAGTACCGGATAGGGAATGCCGCCGGAGTCGATGCCGATAAAACTGCGCATGAGCGTGAACACCAGCATGAGCATCACGGGCTTGAGTATGGTCCAGGCCGCGCCCATGTAGGCCTGCTTGTAGCGAACCACGATGTCCTTCCAGGCGAGAGTCCAGACAAGTTCGCGAAATTTCCAGATTTCCAGCACTGATCTGACAAGCGACATTGCTCTCTCCCCATTTACAACGATATGTGCCGGCGCAGGCAAGGCCCGACTCGGTTGGCCACGGGCAGGGGCAGGCGTCGCCAGCAGAATTCCGCCAACCGCCGCAGCCCATTGGGCCCTGTGGCAGGCTCCTCAGGCCGCAGTCCGCCTGTCGACACGTCATATGTCGCCCATTGCAACCCCGACGCCCCGGCTCCCCACTGGCGCTTGAACCGGTACGTTCCCCCGCCGGGAGAACTGCGCCCGAAATCAAAGGTTGTTTGCCCATCATCGGCCGCCTGGGCCAGCATGGACCAGTACAGAAGCATGTTGGCGTTTGTCCGGTTGTGTTCCCGCAGCGACGACGCCCAGGGCAGGCTGGTGAGGCGACCCTGGGAGAGGGTCAGCCCGGCGGCCGCAAGTTGGCCATCGGGCAGGCGCACGAGCCAGACCCGGCAAAGGGGACCGAAAGCCCGGGCCACGGCCCGAAACCAAGCCAGGGAGTGGGTCGGCGAACCGAGGTCGCGCATATTGCGGGCAAGGACCGCATAGAATGCGTCGAGCAGTTCCGCTCCCCCGGAAATGGCGGTCAATCCTTCGCGCACGGGCTTGAGGACCTGGCTGCGCAGCTTGGCCGGAAAGGCTTGCAAAAGCGCCTCGCCTGCCTCGGGCAGGGCCAGACGCATAAGGACCTTGCCGCACCCCGATTCGCTGACTCCACACCGCCGTACCGTCACCAGACTGTCGCCCTGTTGTCCGGCCAGATCCAGGGCGTACTCCACGAGCCGGGTGCAGGTCGCTTCGTCCTCGGCCAGGGGGCCGCCGTAATCGCAATACGGCAGAGACACCCATCGGCCGGTCCGGCCGGGTGTGCACATGCGCACCAGCGGGAGAATGCCGACGACCTGGCCGTCGCATTCGGCCGCCAGGGGAATGGCGGCGAACCCATACGCGTCGGAAACGGCCTCAAGCCAGGCATACCGGTGGTATGGGCCGGCCATGGGCGAACTGTCGACGTAAGCGTCCCAGGCCCTCTTGTCCGTCCGGGCGGCAATGACAATCCGCATAGAGGGCCTCAGGCCAGCAACCGTTCAAGGGGTTTGAGACAGGCGTCCCAGGCATGGCGCTCGACCACCAGCGCCCTGGCCCGTCGGCCCATGGCCCGACGACGCTCGCCATCCAACAAAAGCCCCAGGGCGGCCTGCGCAAATGCCTGCGGCTCATCCGGGGCCATGGCGGCCGCTTCGCCGGGGACCACGTCAAGGCCTTCCAGCGCCTGGGGAGTGGCTAGCACCGCCTTGCCCATGGCCATGGCCTCGAGCACCTTGTTTTGCACCCCTCTGGCCAGACGCATGGGAGCCACGGAAACCGTCGCCGCCTGCACCAGCGGCCGGATGTCCGGCACAGTCCCCGTCACCTGGACACCGGGCAGCGCATCCAGGGCGCGCACCCTGGCGGCCGGATTGGAGCCTGCAATACAAAACCGCACATCCGGCAGGCGTTGGCGGATCCGGGGCAGGACTTCACGGGCAAACCACTCAACGGCATCGATATTGGGGGGATAATCCATGGCTCCGCAAAAGATCATGGTGTTCCGTGCGGGTTCTGATTCATGTAATGCTGGAGCAAAATAGTCGGCATCGACACCGTTTGGCACACCTTCAACCGAGAATCTGCCAACGGCCCTCGGTCGCAGCAGGGCCGCCTCGGGGTCGGAGACCAGGATCACCGAACCGAAGTGCGTACCGGCCTTTTCCTCGTACCGGGCCAACAAACGGCTTTCCAGAGCATGGACACAGCCCAGGGGGAAGCGCCCCTTGGCGGCATAGGCACGCCATTTTTCGGAGTCCACGTCGACCAGGTCCAGAACCATGCGACGCGGAAGCGGCCCCGGGGTCCGCCGCAGATACTCTGCCATGGGTGCGCTGATCGCCAGCGTTGCAGCAATTGTTCGAGTAGCCAGAAGCGTATCGACATGCTTTTGCAGACGTCGGCTACGGAAATATTCCACTGACAGCGAAGATCCCAGAACCCCCCGCCACAGGAAGGGAAGTCGTCTCCATCGGGGCAGATGCACGGCATACAGACTGGCGCAGTAGGGACGCAGTGCGTCCACATGGACCGCCTCTTCCGGCTTATCAAGCAACGTCGCCAGATGAATTCGCCAACCCTGCCCGACAAGGTGATCAATGATATGAAATGTGCGGATTCTGTCCCCCTTATTCGGGGGATATGGGAGCCGCTGACAGAGGATGAGGATCTCATTTCCTGCCCTGCCCTCGTTCCCTGCAGGATTCTTCAGCAGCATGTCAGAGGCTTGGGGCATTTACGTTATCCTGAAATGTTCGCTCCCACAGACCGGAAGCAAGAAGCAGAAGTTATTACTGGGAACGCTTAATATCAAACATCTTGCCCGCACGCATCGATGGGGAGAAGCGCGGCCGCCATCTGGATCGGGCAAGGTGTTCGGTCTTCACACCCTAACCACTATTTGAGTTACCCAAGTGCGCTGTCTCCTGCCACCCGTGTCGGAAAACTTTACACACAAACTAGATTGCATCCGGGTCTCACACTGGTTTGGGATGCTGGTGGAGGCGGTTCGTCGATCTCCCCTGAATAATGGCTTCGGGCCATTGGCTGGGTTCGAATGCGAGGGCCGCTCCGTTCCCCGACCCTAACCATCACCGACGGATGGGGCTTTCGCGCCACTCCCCGGATACACGGCTGCCGACCTGGATCAGACCAAGCCCCTCGCCACCCGGGCCGGCCTGCCCTGACCACTGGTCAGGTGGATGAGCCATTTCCTGATTGATGCGACACAAACCGATCAAAACTATCAATTTTACAGGCACTGTTTCTCGCCTTAGACTGAATGAAAATACACTGCTACGCGGGTCGACTCTTATTCCTGGGCGAACAGGCCAAGGGGCGACTTGCGCATGATGCCAGACGACCGCGCCCTTGGCATCGACATCGGCTCGCGCACGAGAGCGCTTGTCGCGCTTTTCAGTTCCCTGTGCATGTTTTTTGCCGGAACCGAAGCCACCACACACTCCTGGACCTGGATGAGGGACGGTGCTCCTTTTTTGCAAACGCTGACAAGCCCTGGAGGCACGATGCGAGCAGCTCTCTTGGAACGGTTCGATGGACTGGCAGACCGGTTTCTGGCGGACATCGAACCCATGAAGGAAGCCGGCGCGCTGGTCGTCGGCATCTACTGCACCTTTGCCCCGGTCGAACTGGTCCGCGCCGCCGGAGCCATTCCCGTTGGCCTTTGCGGCAAGAAACAGGCTCCAATCCCGGCTGCCGAGAAGACGCTGCCCGCCAACCTCTGTCCGCTGATCAAGTCGAGTTACGGCTACGCCGTCACCGGCACCTGCCCGTACTTTGCCGCCTCGGACCTGCTCGTGGGCGAGACCACCTGCGACGGGAAAAAAAAGATGTACGAGCACCTGTCCAGGATCAAGCCGCTGCATCTGATGCACCTGCCGGCCGCCATCGGCCCGGCCCAGGATGCCTACTGGCGCGACGAAGTGCGGCGCTTTCAAGGGTTCCTGGAAGCCGCCACCGGCAACGCCATCACACCGGAAGCTCTGGGCGAAGAAATCCGCATCCAAAACGAGGTGCGCCGCCTTCTCGCCCGGCTGCTGGCCACAGCCGCCGGCACCTGCCTGCCCATAAGCGGCCTGGACATGATGCTGGTCAGTGAAGCCAAGAGCTTTAGCGCCGATCCCTATGCCTATGCCGCCACGCTGCGCGAACTGCTGGCCGAACTGGACGCCTTCGTTGCCGCCGGTGAGTCCTGTGTGCCCTGCGAGGCCCGGCGCATCCTCCTGACCGGCTGCCCGGTTGGACGCGGATCGGAAAAAGTCGTCCGGCTGGTCGAGGAAAGCGGGGGTGTGGTCGTGGCGGCCGAGAACTGTTCGGGAGTCAAAAGTTTCGACCTGCTCGTCGACGAGACAGGCGACCCGCTGACCGCCATTGCCCGGCGCTACCTGCGCATTCCCTGCTCGGTGATGACCCCCAATACCGGGCGCTTTGCCCTGCTCGACCGGCTGACCAGGGAATTTCGCCCCCATGGCGTCATCGATCTCACCTGGCAGTGCTGCCACACCTACAACGTGGAGTCGCCGCTGGTTACGGCGCACATGCTGGAAACGCACGGCCTGCCCACGCTGCACATCGAGACGGACTATTCCGAGTCCGACACGGAACAACTGCGAACCCGCATCGAAGCCTTCCTGGAACTGCTCTGAGCGGACATGGGAGAGGCCAGGCGTCGCGGACGCCCGGATTTTGACGACAGCCCGCCGGACCTGGCGTCCGGAAGACTTTTTCTGCTGCCGAGCGGAAGCAACACCCTATCCCGACAAAGGAGCGTTTCATGACGAAGACTGCACGATCGCTTGCCGCCCTGGCCCTTGGCCTGTGTATCAGCGCCGTCTGGTTTACCGGAACGGCCCATGCGGCCGGCGACAAGCCCAAGATCAAGGTGGCGGCCCAAGCCACTTCCGGCCAGGTCTTCCAATTCCTGGCCAAGGAAAAGGGTTACCTGGACGACGAAGGCATCGACGTCGAGATGGTCTACATCAATAACGGCACCGATGCCTTTTCAGCGCTCAGTTCCGGCAAGGTGGACGTCATCTCCACCTACGGCACGGGCGGACCGCTTATTCAGATCGCCAACGGACAGAAATTTTCCATCTTCGGCGGCTACATGATCATCGGCGCAACGCCGGTGTTCGCCCTGCCGGGTACGGAATACAAGGGCATCGAGTCGTTTCGGGGCAAAAAAATCGCCATCATGCGCGGCGGAACGCCGGACATCGTCCTCAAAGGCATCCTCCATGACGCCGGGTTTGACCTCAACAAGGACGTCACCTTCGTCGAGATCAAGCGGAACCAGGACGTCATGGAAGCGGTGCGCAGCGGCCAGTGCGATTTCGGTGCGGTGTCCACCGGCTTTGAGCCGCAGATCAACGAATCCGGGATGCGCATTGTCCTATGGCCGGATGAATTGTGGCCCAACCACTCCTGCTGCCGGATGTTGTCCCAGACCGAATGGATGGGCACCAACCCCGAACTCCTCAAAAAGCTTTTGCGCGCCTATCTGCGCGCCGAACGCGACATGCAGTCGCCGGGCGGCATGGACACAGTGGTCAAGCTCACGATGAAAGAGCTCGACATGCCCGAAGGGCTCGTGCGCAGCTTTGTACAAAGCCCGCACCTCATCTACGAGACCGACCCCTACAAGAACAACGTCGTCACCATGTGGAAGAAAATGCAGTCGTTTGGCTACATCAAGGACCAGACCGTCAACATCGACGACCACTTGAATACCGTCATCTACAAATCCGCCCTGGATTCGCTGCTGGCCCAGTACCCGGACGATCCGTTCTTCAAGAAAAAGCTCGAAATGTACAACCAGTACAATCTGTAACAGCCAAGCGACAGCGCTTGCGCGAGTACGCGCGGCGGCTGCGGCGGACAATGCCGCAGCCGCCGTTTCCCTGGAGGATCGGGTGAAAAAGGCTTTCAAGCAGAATTGGGGCATTGGCTGTATCGGAATCGGCCTCATCCTCGGCTACTGGCTCGCAACCGACGCGTTTCGCGTGCTGGACCCATTTCTTTTTGTCGGACCGAGCAAGGTGCTGCCGGCGTTCGCAAAATCTGCCGGCAAGCTGTTTGAAGGCCTGCTCAGTTCGCTCAAGCTCCTGGTCCCCGCCTATGCCCTGGCCGTGGTCCTCGGCGTGAGCCTCGGCGTGGTCATTGGCCTTGTCGTGCCGCTTCGCCGCAACATCACCCCCTACATCACCGCCTTAAGCGCCGTGCCGGTGACCCTGATCACGCCCTTTGCCATTCACGTCTTTTCCACCTTTTACACCGCCTCGGTGTTCGTCATTTTCCTGGGGGCGTTCTGGCCCATCCTGGGGACCACCATCGCCGGGGTGGTCACCATCGACAAACGCTATCTGGACAACGCCGCCACCCTGGAAATCCGGGGCCTGGAAAAAATGTTTCGCGTGGTCCTGCCCGCCGCCGCTCCCACCATCTTTGCCGGGTGTTCCATTGCGCTCAAATTCTCCTTCATTTTGCTCACCGTGGCCGAAATGTTCGGGGCCACGTCGGGCATGGGCTATTTTGTCCAATACTATTCGGACTTTGCCCGCTTTGACATGGTCATTGTCGGCTTCATCTTCATGGCCCTTATTCTGGTCGGCATCATGATCCTGTTTGACCTGATCAAAAGGCGGGCCTTGGCCTGGACGCTTAACAGCTAAATCAGCTCATGAAATCGCCAGCGCCCCGCAGACGCAGGCACCAGGAAGAAGAACCCATGCGCGAAATGACTCCGGTTGAGCGGGCGGCTGCCATTGCCCAGGGTAGGGAAGCGGACCGGCTGCCATGCAACCCCAATGTGGCCAACGGCGCGGCCAGAATCTACGGCTGCAGGATTTCCCAGTTCAACACCGATCCCGAGGTGCTGGCCAAGGCCCAGATCGCCTCCTACCGGCGCTTTGGCTATGACAGCGTGCGGATTTTTACCGACCTTTTCGCCTGGGCCGAGGCCATGGGCGCCAAAGTGACCTGCCCCGAGGACCATACCGTCGATCTGGCCGCCCCGGCCGTCGAAAGCGTCGCGGCCATAGACGGCCTGCGGCCTGCCGATCCCCGCAAGGACGGCCGGCTGCCCGTCTACCTCGAAGCCATGGACATCCTCCTTGAGGCCATCGGCAACGAGGTGGGCTGCTCGGCCGGTATCGTCGGCCCGTTCACCAACGCCTTTTTCCTCTACGGGGTCGATGCATCCTTCCGGCTTATGCGTAAAAACCCCCAAGCCTTTCACAAGTTGTGCCGGGTGTCCCTGGAAACCTGCCTGGCTTACGCCGAGGCTGCCATCGACAAAGGGCTGTCGCCGACCATCTCCGAGCCCATGTCGTCGTGCACCGTGGTCAGCCCGGCCGCCTTCCGAGAGTTTTCCCTGCCGTATCTGAAAGAATTGGTCGATTTTATCAAAAGCCACGGCAGGTCGCCGGTCATCCATATCTGCGGCGCAACCAAACGCATCTGGCACGACATCGCCGATCTCGGCGTCGGCGGGTTTAGCGTGGACAATGTGGTCAACCTCAAGGACTGCTGCCTCACAATCGGGCACAAGACAAAAATTCTCGGCCATGTCGACCCGGCCAGCGTCATGTACGGCGGCACGGTGGCCGACGTGCGCCGCAAGACCTTGGAGTGCATTTTAGACGCCTACGACAGTCCCAAGGGCTATGTCGTCATGTCCGGATGCAGCCTGCCGGTGGAAACACCGCTGACAAACATCGAGGCCATGCTGCAGGTCGTGCGGGAAGTGGGCTACCCGGTCAGGCCCGACACGGTTCGGGACCTGCTGGACCGGCTGCCCAGTGACGGGGCAGACGCCTGACCAGCGCCAACGACGAGTGAAACCGGATGCGGGAGGCAGTGCGTTTTGTTGAATGTGACTATTGAGAAGCTGTGTTTCGCCTACGACACGGCCCAGATCCTGGGCGGCATCGATCTGGAGGTGGAGGCCGGGGCCTTCGTCTGCCTGCTTGGCCAGTCGGGCTGCGGCAAGAGCACCCTGCTGCGCCTGCTGGCCGGGCTGGAGAAACCCAGGACCGGGCAGATTCTGGTCGATGGGGAGCCGGTCACCGGGCCGGGGCTGGAGCGCGGGGTGGTGTTTCAGGACTACGGCCTGTTCCCCTGGATGAGTGCCGGGGACAACATCACCATTGCGCTCAAGCAGAAGTTTCCGTCCCTGTCCGCAGCCGAGCGCCGGGAAAAGGCCCTGCGCCGGCTGGCCGAGGTGGAACTGGACGCGACCAGCTTTGATAAGTTCCCCAGAGAGCTTTCCGGCGGGATGCGCCAGCGCTGCGCCATTGCCCGGGCCTTTGGAATTGATCCGCCGATTCTCCTTATGGACGAGCCCTTTGCCGCCCTGGACGCCGTGACCCGGGCCAGGCTCCAGGAGCTGGTGCTCGATCTTTGGCAAAAAGAGACCGCCCGGCGCAAAACCATTTTCTTCGTCACCCACGATGTGGACGAGGCCCTTTATCTGGCCACGGACATTGCCATCCTCGGCCAGTCGCCAAGCAAGATCATCTACCGCCACGCCTTTGGCCGGGACAAGCAACTCACCCGCAGCACCATGTACAAGGACCCGCAGATCGTGGAACTTAGAAACGACCTGATCCGGATCATCAACGAGGAAATCATCCAGCTCAAGGCCGCCAACGGACAGGGAGCCTGACCGGCATGCCCGAACCAGCCTGCGGCCACCTTGACGCGACAGGAACCGAGGCCGGGCTCCTGGCCGGGCTCGGCCTGTCCTTTCCCGGCATCCACACCGACGGCGCGGCCATGGCCCGCCTGGCCCGAGGGATCAAGGAGAGCAACGGCGCTGTCCTTTGCACCCTGCCCTTTTGCTGCACCGTGGAAGCCGAAGCCCTTGGGGCGTCCATCCGGCTGGGAGACGCGGCCATCGGTCCCAGGGCGGGAACGTTCGTGTGTTCCTCCCTGCGCGAGGTCCTGCGCCTCCCCCCTATGGAGACTGCCGCCGGACGCCTGGGGCAGGTGCTTCGGGCCTGCTCCCTGCTGGCAACGGCCGGCGAACCCGTGGCCCTGGAAATAAGCGGCCCCATGACCATCCTCAACTGGCTCATGGATCTGGCTGTGGTCCTCAGGGAGTGGCGCAGGGACGCCGCACTCATGGGCGAGGTCCTCGCCCGGCTGCACGACGAGCTTGCCGGCTACGCCCTGGCTGCGGCCGATGCGGGCGTTTTGGTCCTTGGCTATGCCGATCCCACCGGCACATTGTCCATCCTGGGTCCCCAACGCTTCGGCTTTGTGGCGGACCGGTTCGTCCTGCCCCTGTTGGGCCGGCTCCAAGCCGACGTTGGGGGCAAGGCCGCCGTGCACGTCTGCCCCAAGCTGGCCCACGCCCTGGTCAGCGAAGACCGGGCGAGCTGGCAGGACCTGCCCCTTGCCCGTCCGATGGCCTACGGCCAAGGATGCCTGGCTGCCGGTAAAAACGGCCTGCCCCTTGGCGAAGCCTGCCTCAAAAACACCGGCTATTTCTTGAAAAACGGCGTCATCAAACAGCTTGTTCCGGCCTGATGCCCCACGACGAAACATGAGACGGCGAGAACCTCTCCCGAGGAGAACGGCATGAACGACAAGCACGGACTTTTGCAACACCTGTCGGACTGCGTGGTCAATATGGAAGACGAGCGCGTGGTCGACGTCTCCCGGGCCTATGTCGACGCCGGGCATCCTGCCCTGGAAGGCATTCTGGAGGGCCTTGTGGACGGCATGAACCGGGCCGGGGCGCTGTATGACGAAGAGGAGTATTTCGTCTCCGACCTGCTGCTGTGCTCCGACGCCATGTACGCCGGTCTGGCCGAACTCAAGCCGCATCTGCCTGAATCGGAAAAGCGTGCCCGCAAGATCCGGGTCGTAATCGGGGTGGTCGAGGGCGACACCCACGACATCGGCAAGAATCTGGTGAAGATCATGTTGGAGACGGCCGGCTTTGAGATGTACGATCTTGGCCGCGACGTCCCGGTCGAGGCCTTTGTCGCCAAGGCCAAGGAGGTGGGCGCGTCCCTTGTCTGCCTGTCCACGCTCATGACCACCACCATGACCAACATGGGCCGCATCGTGGCCTTGCTGGAGAAGGAAAACATGCGCGACGCAGTGAAGGTCATCATCGGCGGCGCGCCGGTGTCCCCGGCCTTTGCCAAAAAGATCGGGGCCGACGCCTACGCGGACAATGCCGTAAGCGCGGTCAGCGTGGCCCGACAGCTTCTTGCCGCCGAACTCGGCCAAATGGCCCGGGACAGCCGGGATGCTTGACGAAAAGACGCGGCTTCAAAAGGCCCTGGCCCGCGAGCCGGTAGATCGGCCTCCATGCATCTGCCCCGGCGGCATGATGAACATGGTGACCCGCGAACTGATGGAAGCCTCCGGCCTGTTTTTGCCCGAGGCCCATACCGACCCGGTCCGCATGGCCCGGCTGGCCACAGCAGCCTCAAACGCCCGGTGCTTTGAAAATTACGGCCTGCCCTTTTGCATGACTGTCGAAGCCGAAGCCCTGGGTGCCACGGTCGACCTGGGCACGGCGACCTATGAGCCGCGGGTGGTGGGCTATGCCATCGACTCCGTCGCCCAGTGGGAGCGCCTGCCGCCGTTTGACGCCGGTACCGGCCGGCCGGGTGTGGTGCTTGACGCCATCGCGCTCCTGGCGGCCCAGGGCGGCAGCGTGCCGATCATCGGCAACCTGACCGGTCCCATGAGTCTGGCCGGCAGCCTGCTCGAACCGGTCACCCTGTACAGGGAACTGCGCCGAAACCCCGGACAGGCCCATGCGTTTCTGGACCACCTGACCGACCACATCCTGGCTTTTGGCCTGGGGCAACTGGAAGCAGGCGCGGACGTCATCGCCCTGTCTGATCCCAGCGGCACCGGCGAGATTCTCGGGCCGGCCCTGTTTGCCGCCTACGAACTCCCGGCCCTGGCCAGGATCATTACGGGCCTGCGCCAAGCCTTTCCCCAAGCCGGAATTATCGTCCATATCTGCGGCAAGATGCACAAGGTCTTTCCCCTGCTGGCCGGCCTTGGCTGCGACGCCCTGAGCTTTGACGCCGTGGTCAGCCTCAAAAAGGCCCGGGAGCACCTCCCGCAGACGGCTCTCATGGGCAATGTCAGCACCTTTGCCCTGGAATCCGGCAGCCCGGACAAGGTGGCCGCGCTGACCCGGCACTGCCTGGAATGCGGCGTGGATATCGTTTCCCCGGCCTGCGGCATGGGCAACGCCTCGCCGCTGGCCAACATGCAGGCCATGCTCACGACCGTGGCCGGCCACACCCCTGGGAAAAACCATGCCCGCCATTCGGATTCCTGAGCGCGGCCGTGTCCTTGACGGCCGGCCCGGCCGGTCGCTGCTTCATACCCTGGCCGCCGCCGGCCTTATGCTCCCAAGCCCCTGCGGCGCGGCCGGCCTGTGCGGCAAATGCGCCGTGACCGTGGCCGGGGACAGCCTGCCCCCTCCCACCGAACAGGAGCTCTCGCTTTTTGCCGCAAAGGAACTGGCCCAGGGCCGCCGTCTGGCCTGCACGCTTTTTCCCGAAGCCGATCTGGACGTGGCCCTGCCGCAGGAGGCCGCGGAAAGCGCCATCCTGTCCGACGGGTATCTGCCGCCCTTTCGGTTGGACCCGGCCCTGGTCAAAAAGGTCGTCAGGCTGGAGCCGCAGCCGGCCGACTCCCGTGCTGCGCGCCTGGCGGCCGCCTTGGGGGAAAAAAAGATTCCCGGCCGGCTGCTGCGCGGGCTGGACTGGGATAACGACTGTCTGACCGCGACCTTCGACGACGGCAGACTGGTCGCCTTGCAAGCCGAGGACAGTGCCGACCAGCGCTACGGCCTGGCTGTCGATATCGGCACGACCACCGTGGTCGCAGCCCTTCTTGATCTGCGCACCGGCCGGGAGTTGGCCGTGCGCTCGGCCATCAATCCGCAAACGAGCCAGGGCTTTGATGTGCTCAGCCGCTTGGGCTTTGTCATGGAGCAGCCCGACGAGCGGGTCCGCACCTTGCAGCAGTCCGTGGTTGCCTGCGTCAACACCCTTGCCGGGGAACTGGCCGCCGCGACGGGCCTGCCGCCCGGGTCCATCGACACCCTGGCCGTGGCTGCAAACACGACCATGCTGCATATTCTCCTGGGCATCGATCCGTCTTCCCTGGGCCGGGCGCCGTTTACCCCGGTCTTTACCAACGCCCAAAACCTGCCTGCAGCCGAAATCGGCCTCATGGCCGCACCCGGGGCCAGACTTTACTGCCTGCCCTCGGTTTCCGCCTACATCGGCGCAGACATCGTGGCCGGGATGCAGGTTGCCGGGTTGGCCCAGGCCCCGGACACAACGCTTTTTATCGATATCGGCACCAACGGGGAGATGGTCCTGGCCAGCGGCGGACGCCTGCTCGCCTGTTCCTGCGCCGCCGGCCCGGCCCTGGAGGGCATGAACATTTCCTGCGGGATGCGCGCCTCGTCAGGGGCCATCGAGGATGTAGCCGTCACCCCGGCCGGCCTGATCCTGACGACCATCGGGAACGCCCCGCCGACAGGCTTGTGCGGCAGCGGCATCCTGGCCGCCATCAGCGCTTTTCTCAAGATCGGACTCATCTTGCCGCGCGGCAATCTGGTCAAGGAGCAAGCCCTGGCCGTTGATGATCCGCGCCGCGCCTACCTGTGCCTGCGCGATGGCAAGCCGGCCCTGCGGCTGGTTGACGGGGACTCGCCCGTTTTTGTCACTCAAAAAGATATCCGGCAGGTGCAACTGGCCAAGGGGGCGCTGCTCTCGGGCGTCCATGCCCTGCTTGAGCAGGCCGGCCTGACCCTTCCCGCCATCGACCGGGTGCTCATTGCCGGCCAGTTCGGCGCGCATCTGCCGGTGGCCAGCCTGACCGGCTGCGGCATCATCCCCCGCGCCCTGGGCGATAAGGTCGCCTATCTGGGCAACACCTCGAAAAGCGGGGCCAGCCTGGCCCTGCTGTCACAAGCGGCGCGCGGGGAAATGGAAATCCTGGCCAGAAACGTGCGCTATCTGGAACTGAGCACCCTGGACGGCTTTGACCGCCTCTTCGTAACGTGTCTGGATTTTCCCGGGCGCGCTGGCTGAAGCGACGCTTTCGACCACGGCCTGGAGACCTGCCGCTCTCCACGAAAAGAAGTGATTTATCATGACCGGCTGAGTCCCTGGCATCCCGCTTTGTGCCATAGCAATACGATACCTCCTGGACGACAGTTCCCTGCCGCCAGGTTGGTGTCCAAAAAACCCAGGCCAGTCCACAGCAACACAAGCACGATCACTCTAAACAAGGCAATTCAATACTTATTTACTATATTATGTTACACCATTGAATTACGATCCAATAACTTTTCGTGATTCGAGTCAGAATTTCCACATCTTTAACCGTATTGCGGTTTAATCTCTGATTCACTGCGTTGGATTCACTTATTTCCTAGCGCTTCCCTCAGGAAATACGGTGTCAGCACCGATCGATACCATATGCTTCCGGTCATGACAGTGAACATCTTCACGTCAATACTTGAAATATATTTCCCAGTGACCTCATTCCAAATATATGCGTGTGAGCAGATAGTCATGGCGCATCGCACATCTCACTAAAATAGCAGTACAACCAAAAACACTGTCAAGTTGCCTCCGGTTTTACGGCAAGGCTATACTGTGCAGGCATTGAATCCGGCCGGAACGTGTTTTTGCAAATCAGGAGAACCAGACCGAGGCTTTCCGCCTCCAGTTGGTCCCCCCTGGCACCGCGTCTGACGCGAAAGGATTACCCGCCATGCAGTGGTTCGCCGCGCCGTCCATTCGTTTCGTCCTGGCCGTGACCCTGGCTGCGGCCTGTTGCCGCGCGCCTGGCAGCATACCGGCTGCAACCGTCACAGACATGTCCGGGAAAACCGTCGTCGTGCCCGATGCGCCCAAGCGCGTCTATGCCCTGTCCCCTAATACACCTACCGACTGCGACGCCGTACGCCGCCCATAAGGACCCACAATGCGGTGTATGATCTGCGAACGAGGCTGTCATGTTCCATCAGGTAAAATCGGGGCCTGCGAACGGTATACAAATACGAATGGAGCCATGGCCGAGCGCTTCCCAAATCGCTATCTGGTCGCAAGTCCGATCTCGGTCGAAACCATCCCGTTGCTCCATTTTCATCCTGGAGCGCCATTTTTGCAAGTGAGCACCGTAGGCTGCAACTTCGACTGTCCAGGCTGCATTGCCACGGCAACAGCCCGGGAAATGCGACCAGACAGCCCAGCCCTGCGCCACTTGCCCCCGGAAGCCGTGGTCGAGATGACCATCAAACAGAACTGCCAAGGGATAGCCTTTTTGATGAACGATCCCTTGGCTTCCTACCATACATTTCTCAATGTTGCCCAGGCAGCCGCAGACAAGGGGCTTTTAGTCGGCTGCGCCTCCAACGCCTATTTTACTGAAACTTCTTTGCGGCCGCTGTTGGGATTGCTTGATTGCATAAATGTTGGAGTCAAGGGCATGACGGCCAAGGCCGTACAGGCCTGTGGCGGCGGCGACCCGGGCGTGGTTCTGCGAAACATCCGCTTGCTGTATGAAAGCGGGGTACATGTGGAAGTCGCCTGCATGGATCGCATCGACAATCGGGAGGACACCCGGCGACTGGCAGACGCCCTGGCCGCGATATCGCCCAACATTGTCCTGCAACTGATGCGTTTCGTCCCCATCGAGACAGCCGACCCGGCCCTGGAACCACCCATTGCAGACACCGAGGCCTTTGCCAGGGAGCTTCAACGCACCTTGCCCTTTACCTACGTGTTCAACACCCCGGGCACTCGGGGACTGGACACACTGTGCCCTGACTGTGGGGAGCGGGTTGTCGTTCGGGATTTTTACGGCCCCATGGGTGCCCGGCTGCTCTCATTTTCCCCCGGTGTTCCGGACACGACTGCGGCTTGTGGGCGATGCGGCGGCGATCCAGTCATAACCGGACATTTCTCGCCGCCGGTCCTCCGCGAGGGAGCCTTTCAGGGGGGCTATCCCTTCACCCGCGGGCTTGAAATCGTGGAGTCCCTGTGTCTGGCCATGGGAGCGACGACCCAAGCCGAGGTAGTTGGCGCTTGGGAGCATCTGCTGGCTCAGGGCATGTTGCCGGAATTGCACCGGGACATACAGACGATCAGCGGCTATTTCAGCCTTATCAACTCTTTCGGTGCGGTACTCGGCCGAAACGTCGAGGCCCAAAAGCTCCAGGACTACTTGTCTGAAATGATCGCGCCCGTCATCGAAGGGGTCGCCAGTGGGATGAAACGACCGCGAACCTACTATGCCATGGGTAAGCCGCTCTTTGCCATCAAGGGTGACCGGTTCGAAAATCATCTGGTCGGCGTTGCCGGCGGGTACAGCGTCAACACGTTGCTTGAGTTGGAGGGCAGGCCGGGTAGAACCATTGATGCGGCCGCCTTGCACCGACTGGACCCGGAAGTTATTTTTATTTCTTCCTTTATCTCAAACGATCCAGAATCATTTTGCCTGGAATGCCACGAATCCGGGCTCGATGTTTCCGCAGTACGCAGCGGCCGCGTACATACAGCCCCGGTCCCATCCAGCGATTTTGGCGCTCCAAAGTGGGTGCTTGGCCTGCGCTATTTAGCCAACATGGTACACCCTGATCGGTTTCATTTCGATATCGAAGCCGATGCAAGCGCGTATCATCGCCACGTATTTGGTCGTGATTTTCCCATCGCATCAATAAACCGTTCCTTTGCCAAACCAAATAGATTTTGGCGTTTCACGGAAAGCAGCGACACGTAGGCCAATGATTGAGCGGCAACGACGAGATTGCTTTCCATGAAGCCCTGACCAAAAACCAACGTGCGGTTGCGGTCATGAGGATGGGCCGTTGCGGATGTCAAGAGCTGCAGCCGAGCATCGACGGGTGCGCCTGGCTTCGGCATTGCCGCGACGATGCCGGAGACGGAGTGGTTCGTCGCGCGCCCCCCCTACCGCACCAGCCTCAAATTCCCATCGACGAATCCGCAGTCGTCCCGATGCGACAACACGTTGTTGCACGGTCCTCGGCTGCGGCCCAGCGAAACCATGGCTTTACTCCCTGATTCACGCTACAGCAAATCATCCCCATGTTGCAGCACCCCATCCGCACAGGAGGAATGCCATGCAGTACGCCCGCATTGCGCGTTTGCCGTGGCTGGTCATGGCCTGTCTGCTGTTGGCCGCCGCCACCGCCCTGGCCGCCGCCGACCCGGTGGGTCGGCTCGTGGCCGTCCAGGGTTCCGTCAGCCTGCGGCCGGCCGGAGCCAGCGACTGGCGGGCCGCCCCGGCCGGACAGTCGCTTTTCCCCGGCGACGCCCTGTCCACCGGCCCGGCCTCCAAGGCTGCCATCTTGTGCGTCGATGAATCCCAGATCAAGCTCAATGAAAATACGGTGCTGGTCCTCAAAGCCGCTGCGCCGTCGGCACGACTCTCCGGAGGCGGTCTGGTCCCGGTTGCCTCCAAGGCCGCCCCGGCCAGCCTCTACGACGTGCCCAAGGGCGAGGTGTGGCTGAAAAACGAGGCTGAACGCTTCCGTTTTGAACTATCCACCCCGGCCATGACCGCCGCCATACGCGGCACGGAATTCGTGGTGCGCGTGGCCCCGGACGGGTTGTCCACGGTAGCCCTTTTGCGCGGGGCGCTGACCCTTTTCAATGCCCAGGGCGAACTGTCCCTGGCTGCCGGAGAGTTCGGTTCCGCCAGACCGGGCCAAGCGCCCACCAAGCAGGTGCTGGTCAATCCCGCCCAGGCCGTCCAATGGACCCTCTACTATCCGGCCGTGGCCGACACCTCGCTGCTGGTCGGGGAAGGGGCCGGGCCGGCCGCTACTGCCGCCCGGCAGGCCCTGACCGCAGCCGGCAACGGCGAGGTCGGCCGGGCCTATGCGGCCATGGCCCAATTGCTGGACAAAGGCGCGCCGGATGCGGGGCTCCTGACGGCCGGGGCCTATGTTGCGCTCATGGCCGGCGAACCCGAGGCCGCCGGACGCTGGATCGCCGCCGCCCGCAGCCGGGAACCGCAGTCCGTGGCCGCCGCCTGTCTGGCCGCCCAGATGGCCCTTTTTGAGAACCGGCTGGCCGAGGCTGCCACACTGTCCCGCGACGTCCTGGCCCGCGCCCCGGATTCGGCCCTGGCCCAGGTCACGGCCGGACTGGTTGCCGCCTCGAACTTTGATCTGCCCAGGGCCAAGGCTTGCTATCGCCAAGCCTTGGCCCTGGACCCGGGCTTTACCGCCGCCGCCGTCTACCTGGCCCGCATCGAGCTTGGTTCCGATGAACTGGAAGCCGCCTGGGCCACCATCGCCAAGGCCTTGGCCGCCGCCCCGGACGAGGCGGTCGTCCAGGCCGGGGCCGGCTTCGTGCGTCTGGGATTTCGCGATTTCAAAGCAGCCGAGGACTTTTTCACTCGGGCCGCCAGCCTTGATCCCGGCCTTGGCGAGGCCCATCTGGGCCTTGGCTACGTGGCCTTTTCCAAGGGCAAAAAAGCCCGGGGGCTGGAGGAAATGCTGGTCGCCACCCTGCTCTCCCCGCGCCTGTCGCTCATCCAGTCGGCCCTGGGCAAGGCGCTGTACCAAAACCGCGATTTCGACAAGGCGCTGGCCACCTACGACTATGCCGTGTCCCTTGATCCCCGCGACCCCACGCCCCATCTCTACAAGGGCATCGCGCTGACCGACCTCAACCGTCCGGGCGAGGCCATTCGGGAAATAAACGCCTCCATCGCCAAGAACGACAATCAGGCCATTTTCCGCTCGCGCCTGACGCTGGACCGCGACCTGGCCGTGCGAAACGCCGACCTGGCAAGGCCGTTCACCCTCCTCGGCCTTGGCGACTGGGCCTACGCCAAGGCGGTCACGGCTGTTAAAAACGACCCGCTCAATCCTTCGGCCCATCTGTTTATGAGCAGCGCCTACCGGTCCACCCGGCAGCGGGTCGGGGCTTCGGGCACGGAACTGCTCCTGTTCCGGCTCCTGTCCCCGGCCAACCAGAACACCTTTACCCAGTCCAACGACTACACCCCCATGTTCGAAAGCCCCTACCTGCGGTTGCAGACCATCGGCACGGCCGGGGTCTGGAGCAACGGACACGGGGCCTATTCCGCCTCGACCGAGGTCTACGGCGGCCTGCCGGGGCTGGCCGGCGACCTCTACGGTGCCTGGAACGATGACGCCGGCATGCGGGAGCAAAACAGCGACACACGGTCGCTGTACGGTTTCGGCCAGCTCAAGTGGGAACCCACCGTGCGTGATGCGGTTCTGGCCGCCCTGACCAGCAACGACACCCAGACCGGCGACAATGCCAGCGCCAGCGACTGGCTCTATCAAAACTCGCCCGACCAGAAGCAGGCCTTTGCCAACCGCATCGCCGAGGCCGGCTACGTCCACCGTTTCGGCCCCAAGGCCACGCTTGTCACCTACGCCGCCGTGGCCGACAATGTCTGGAACTGGAAGGATCGCAGCTACAACGCTATAAGCCTTGGCGACAACACCGCCCCGGCCCAGGAATCCTATCTGCAATACCGCCGCACCGAGCGCCGGTTTATCAGTTTACAGGCCCAGCAGCAGCTCATTCTTGGCGAGCATACCCTCATGGTCGGCGGCGACTACTTCGGCGGCGAACTCGACTACATGCGCAAGAGTCGGGACTTTTACATCTATTATGGCCGGTTAGCCGAGGACAACGCCACCCGCTGGCACTACAATCCGGCCGACCGGGCCGGCAGCGTCTACGCCATGGACTACTGGAAGCTGGCTCCGGGGCTGATTGCCGAACTGGGCCTGGGCTACGACGCCGTGGCCTCCTCGCGCTTCGGCTGGCCCGATCCCATCGAGCGCCAGCTCGTCAGTCCCCGCGTCGGACTCAACTGGCAAGTAAGCGAGGACCACACCCTGCGCCTCGCCTTCCAGCGCTACCTCAATACGCACACGCTCTTCCAATCCGTCATCGCGCCTTCGGAAGTGGCCGGCTTCCCGGGCCGCTTAAACGCCGACGACGGCTCCACCATCAGCGAACTGGGGGCCGGCTGGGAGGCCCAGTGGGACGACGCCACCTTCACCGTGGCCCGCCTCACCTGGGATCAGGTCCTAAATCCCCAGTACGATCCCTATGCGAGCTACGACCGGGTTTTTGACGTCAATGTGGCCCGGTACATGGCAACCGTGGGGCTCAACCGCATCCTGACCCCGTATCTCGGCTTGTCGCTCTTTGGCGTGGCCAAGCGGCTCCTTCCCCACGAAGCCACGGCCCGGCGCTATCCGGAAGACGACTTCTTCGAGGCCGACGGCGCGCTGGCCCTTAATTTTCTGCATTCCTCGGGACTGGGGGCCGGCATCGGCGGCACGCTGGTGCACCAGTACTATTACGACAACCGCTACCAAAACGTATTCGGCGAGCGGCGTACCGAAACGCTTTTCGGCCTGCTCGACGCCCGGGTGTCCTACGAATTCCCCGGCAAACGCGGCTTTGCCGCCGTGGAGGGCAAAAACCTGACCAACACCCGCTTCACCTACCAACGCGAAGCCGTGGCCCTGGACGCCTTTTATCCCGACCGGCAGATTGTCTTCAAACTGGGCTGGTACTTCTAGGCCGCCATGGAGCAGGACGCGCCCCGAGAGTCTCGACGCCGCAGCGCCTTGCTTGGTCTGGCCGCCGGGGCCGGCCTCTGGTGCCTCATGGCCCTGGCCGGGGCCACATCCCTGGGTCGGGGTCTGGAAACCATGGCCCAGGACGCCTTGCAGCCGTATCGCGACACCTGGACGAATCCGCCGGCCATGCTCGTGGTGGCCGTGGACGAGGCGTCTTTTCAGGAAATCGGCCTGCCCTGGCCCTGGCCCAGGGCGCTGCACGCCCGACTCCTGAATGCTCTGGCCAAGGCCGGGGCCAGGCTTGTGGTCTGCGACATCGTCTTTGCCGAACCAAGCACCCCGGAGCAGGATGACGCCCTGGCCCAGGCTCTGGCCCACGGTCCGCCCACCATCCTGGCCCAGGCCGTGGAAACCGTGGACGACGCGGCCTTTGTCCGGCGCATCCGCATCGATCCCCTGCCCCTTTTTGCGGCCCATGCCGCCGGCGTGGGGCTGGCCGTCCTCACCCCGGACCCCGACGGCACGGTGCGCCGCTTTGCCGCCGAATATGGCGGTCTGCCCACCCTGGCCGCCGTGGCCGCCCGGACCCTCACCGGCCGCGCCCTGCCGCCGGACTCGGCCGGGCTGATCGATTTCCCCGGTCCGGCCCGCACCATCGACACGGTCTCCTATGCCCAGGTCATCGACCCGGACCATCCGCTGCCGGCCGCGCGCATCCGGGACCGCATCGTTCTCGTCGGCCGGTCCATGGCCGCCTCAGGCGCGCCCTTGGGCCAGGCCGACAGCTTCTCCACGCCGCGAACGCGCACCACGGGCTTGGCCATGGCCGGCCCGGAGATCCATGCCGCCATCTTGGGCACGCTGCTGGCTGGTTCGGCCGGCCATGAAGTCCCGCGCGGCGTCAGCCTGGCCCTGGCCGGGCTGCTTCTGCCGCTGGTTGGGGCGCTGTGTTTCGGCCTGCGGCCGCTGGCGGCGGCAGGGGTGGCTGTCGGAGCGGCGTTAACCTTTTTCGGGGCTGCGGCCGCCCTTTTTCTCTGGCGCTTTGTCTGGCTGCCGCCGGCGTTGGACAGCCTGGGCCTTTTGGGTGTGGGAGCGGCCGGAGCGCTCTACCGGGCCGTCGTCGAATCAAAACAGCGGCGATTTCTGACCCGGGCCTTTGCCCGCTACGTCTCGCCCGAGGTGGTGCGTGCCGTCGTGGCCCACCCCGAACGCCTGGAACTGGGTGGCGAAGAGGCGGAAGTCACGGTCCTTTTCTCCGATCTGGCCGGTTTTACGACTTTTTCCGAAAAACTGTCCCCCAAAGAACTCATCGCCATCTTAAACGCCTGCTTCACCCCGGCCACGGCCATAGTCCTGGCCAGCGGCGGCACCCTTGACAAGTTCATCGGCGACGCGGTCATGGCTTTCTGGGGCGCGCCCCTGCCGGCATCTGACCACGCCGCCCGGGCCCTGGGTGCCGCCCTGGCCATGCGGGAGGCAGTCAACGCCCTGTCGCGCGATTTTGCCGCCCGGGGGCTGCCGCATCTGGCCGCCCGCATGGGTCTGGCCACCGGCGCGGCCGTGGTCGGCAACGTCGGCTCCAGGGAGCGCTTTGACTACACCATCCTCGGCGACACGGTGAATCTGGCTTCACGCTTGGAATCGCTTAACAAATACTACGGCACGGACATCTTGCTGAGCGAACCGGCCAGGACCGCGGCCGGCGAGGGCTTTCCCTGCCGGGCCGTGGACACGGTACGGGTCAAGGGCCGGGCCGCAGCGGTAACCGTCTATGAGCCCCTGGGCCGAGCCGGGGATCGCCTCCCGGATTTCGCCACTGCCTACGCCAGCGCCAGGGAGCTTTACCGCCGACAGGAATTTAGCCGGGCATTGGAGGGGTTTCTGGTCGCGGATGCAGCCAGGGGCAATGATCCCCCCTCCCGGGTGATGGCCGAACGCTGCCGGGTCTGGATCAAGACCCCGCCGCCGCCCGACTGGGACGGGGTCTTTGCGCCGGAAGGAAAATAGGGGATGCGGCCCGCCGACACAGCCAAATCGGGCAACACCCCCTTGCCCGGACCGAAATTTGAGGGTATGGCCCAATAAAAAGCACTACGCGCAGCGAGGCACGCCATGGCCAGCAGCACCGTCTCTGATGCCTTTGCCCAGGAAACCGGCAACGTCCTGACTGACTCGGTGACCTATGTCGGACTGCCGCTGTGGACCAGCCAGACCATCTCAACGCCGCTCACCGTGACCTATGCCTTCCTGACGACGCCGCTTTTGCCCGGCGACGCCGAAGTCACCTTCGATAATTTTGCGCCCCTCAATGCCACGCAACAGTCAGCCGTGCGGCTCATCTACGGCACGTCGCAGTCCCTGACCGGCCTGACGTTCCTCGAAACCGCCGACACGCTTGGCGCGGACATCGTTTTTGGCAACGCAGACATCCCCGATTCTGCCACAATGGCCCTGACCTTTTTCGACTATTCCCTCAGCTACAAGGCCGACGGCTCCATCGCCAGCCTGGACATCAAGGACTACGTCTACTTCGACAACGTCGAATTCGGCGACGTGATGGCCAATCCCGTGCCCGGAAGCCTTGGCTATGAAACGATTCTCCACGAGGCCGGGCACACCCTGGGGCTTGACGACACGGCCTATACCCAAACGCTGCCGCACCTGCTCGACAACACCGACTTCACGGTCATGTCGTACAACGAGACCGACACCTACAAGGCCAATTTTTCGGTCTTGGATATGGCCGCCCTCCATACGCTCTACGCCGATTCCGGCACGATCCGGGACTTCGGCCTCACCCCCGTGCTCTCCTGGCCCGGCACAACCGCGCCGCCACCCGGGGGTATGCTGGCCGTGGCCTGATCCAAACGGTCATCCCCAACGCGACGACTGTCGTCGCCCCCGCCGCCCCCCAGGCTCTCCTCCCCGGCAATTGCGGGCAACGGCACACCCCTGAAAAAAGCCGCAAGACGGCCCATCCGGGGCAAGCCGGCCAGCGATGCGTCACAACCCGCCCGCCAACCGTTCTCCCCAGGGAGGGCCGGGAGTCGGTCCTGGTCACTGAGGCGGGCGCTTCTTGACTTGACGCGATAATGTGGGGAAAGCTGCCGGGAAATATCAAGACTCCCGCACGCCCTCTTGACCTCTCCAGGAGGCTTTCGATGCCCTCGTCGCACCGACCTTCCCGCGAGTCCGTCCCTCCCCTGTGGCGTCCGTCCCGCCTCGCCCGGCAACGCCTTGCCCTCCTTGCGGCGGTCTGGCTGGCCCTGACCACCGGCCTCGCCTGGGCCACGTCAGTGCGCGCCGCTGCGGCGGACTGGGCGAACACCGCTCGTTCCGTCACGGCCAGTGCCAAAATTACGGACCAGGAACAGGCTCTGGCGGCCTTTGCCCGAGGTGACGGGGTGGGCCGGTTCTTCGTTGGCTTCGCCTCGGGCAAGCGCCTCGCCGCCTCGGCTCCCCTTGCCGACGAGGCCCAGAAACTCGCCCGGAGGGATGTGGTGCGGGAAAGCCGCGACAAGGCCCTGGCGGCCATGCCCGACCTGCCTGAAAGCGTGATCCGCTACCGCTATGACAACCTCTTCTACCTGTCCGTGGCCGTCACGCCCGAGCAACTGGCCGTCATCCTGGCCAATCCCGAGGTGGACGCAGTGGAGCCTGTCGGCGTCATGCAAGCCGACATGCGCCAGGGCTTGCCCCTCATTGGCGCCACCCTCCCGCGCTCCCAGTACGACGGTACCGGCCTTTCCATCGCCGTGTGCGACACGGGCATCAATTACCTCAATCCCTATCTCGGCGGCGCGGCCTTTCCCAACGCCAAGGTCATCGGCGGCTACGACGTGGGGGAACAAAAGGCCGACCCCATGGACGGCAACGGTCACGGCACGGCCTGCGCCGGCATCGCCGCCGGGGACGTCGGCAACAGCGTCGACTACGTTGGCGGCGTGGCCCCCGGGGCCAAGCTCTATGCGCTCAAGATCACCTACGACGCCACAGGCAAATACTGCAACGAGGACGCCTACGTGGCAGCCTGGGACTGGTGCGTGACCCACCAGAACGACAATGCCAGCGCGCCCATCAAGATCATCAGCACGAGCTTTAGCGGCGGCAAATACGACGGCGTGTGCGACAGCGCCAAGACGGCCATCGCCAACGCGGCGGCGGCGGCCAAGGCGGCTGGCATCACGTTGTTTAATTCTGCCGGCAACAGCGGCTATTGCAATGCCCTGCCAAGCCCGGCTTGCATATCCTCAGTCATTGCCGTGGGCTCGGTCTATGACGCGGCCGTGGGGACGTATCTGCCCTGCGTGAGCGCGGACTCTTGCGTGGAAAAGACCGCCTCCAGTTCCTGCGACACCGGCTACTACGCCACCGACGTCACCCAGGTCGACAAGGTCCCCTCCTATTCCAACGCCTCGCCCCTGGTCGGTCTGCTGGCCTCGGCCAACATGGCCTTCACCCTTGGTATCGGGTCCAACACCTGGAACCCCAACTTCGGCGGCACCTCCGCCGCCTGCCCCTATGCCGCCGGGGCCGGGGCCGTGCTCCAGGCCGCAGCCAAGGCCCGAACCGGCAGCTGGCTCACCCCGGATCAGGTTTTTTCCAAACTTTCGACCACCGGGACCACCGTCCTGGACCCGAAGTCCAACCTGTCAAAGCCGCGCATCGACCTCCAGGCGGCCGTGGCAGCCACCACCCCGGTCCCATCCACGGGCTATTTGCAGGTTACCATCGCCACCCCCGCGCCGACCGGCGGGGCGGGGGTCTGGCGGGTGGACGGTGGCACCTGGCGGGCCAGCCAGAACGTTGCCGGAGGACTGACGGCCGGATCCCATTCCGTGGACTTCAAGCCCGTGGCCGGTTGGACCACGCCGGTCAGCCGGACCGTCGTCGTGGCCGCCAACCAGACCACCAGCCTCTCGACGGGCTACGGCCTTTCCGGAACAAACTTCCTGCCGCTGGACATTCCTGCCGCTGTACCAGCCAACACCCATGGTATAAACGAGAACTTCGCCGGGACACTGGACAACTGGACCCAGCAGCAGGGCAGTTGGAGCGTTGCGGACGGCATGGCCAGCGTTACGGCTGACGGCTCCCAGACCGCGACCTGGTACAGCCTCTCGTCCAATGGCGGGATCTACGGTGATTTCACTTGCTCGGCGACCCTGCGGCGCAGCAACGCGGCAAACAGCACCAATGCGCTGATTGTGCGCGGCACGCCCCAGCCCCTCAATACCGCCGGGAATAGCAGCTGGTTTTACGGCTATGTCTTTGGCTACACCAACAGCGGCTCATTCGCCGTATTCGTCCTGCGCGACTGGTATCTGACCATGCTGCAAAACTGGACCGCAAGCGACGCCATCATAGCCAACGACTGGAACACCCTGGCCATCAAGGCCGTGGGATCGAGCCTCACCTTCTCCATCAACGGAACGCAGGTCTTGGCAACCACGGATACATCGCTCGGCGCCGGTCAGGCCGGCGTGGCCATGTACACCGGGACCGGCGGGACTCTGGACGTCAAGCGGGTTACGCTCATGCCTATCCCTGGCGGCGCTGTCTCGGCGGCCCAGACTGCCGCGACGGCAGGAACAGTGGCCGCTCCCTTAGGCGACGAGGCAGGCTCGGGCCGGTAGACGATGTGGTGCCTGCTCGATAGCCACTGGGACGGGTTGATGAGTCCCCGATCACGAACCTTTCCAGGGAACCCAGAGCAGGCCCAGCGGCAGCACCGTCCACAGACGGCAGTGCGCGCTTTGGTCAGTCATGAAGCCTTACCGAAAAGACCGCCCGAGGGCCCCTCACCGCAGGCCACCAGAGGAAAGCGCTTTACGCACAATTATGATGATGAATGTTGGGAATAGCGTTGGGAACAAAAAAGGGCTTACAGCTGTTTTGCTGTAAGCCCTGGAAGTTGCGTAACGTCCTCAAGGGAATTTGCCCACCTGTTACCCAGGGTAAATGCCGTCAATAGACCTTACTGGGACTGCTATTTTTTGACTGGCTCAATTTTTCCCACAGGTGCAGGCACCGAATTTTGCAGGATCGGTCACACCGATGAGATTATTGGCGCGTCAGCCCTTCAACTGGTACCGTTGCGGCATATTTTTCTGAGGGACCATACTCCTGCCTTTCAAGCTCCACTGAAAAGCGCGGATTCACCAGGATGGAGACCTCTGGCAACTTCGCCTCGGGCCTTTAAAGCTTGTAAATCATCTGTGCATCGGCAATTCGTTTGTTTGCTGCAAGACAAACTCTTCAGGACAATACGCGTAAAAGATTAGACATCATCTTCTTGCGGGTCATCTTCATCTTCAGCATTAGCCTCGTTGTCCTCAATTTCATTTAAAAGCGTTTCAATTTCGTCAGCCAAATCAAAGAGGCGTTGGCCATACAATTCAAATTCTTCGGCTGACTTGTCTTCTAAATAGTCAGCAACCTCTTGAAGTATTGTTGATGCTTTAGAAATCTTTTTCTTGGTTGATGCGTTCATTACACATTCCTCCTTAACATAACGGTTATCGGTCATGCCGCATTCTGCTCCGTTTTGTCCTCCCAGTATACATCCATAGGCCAACGACCGTCAAAAGCGTCAACCGCCTGTCCAAATTTCCGTGGCTACCCCCAGTCCCAACCTCTCGTCCCGGCCGCACACCTGGCACGACCCAGCATTCATGCACATAGTAATCGTATATACGGCAACGACACGCCGCATCCTTGACCGATACACACAAAAAAATTAGTGTTTGTAACTGTCAAAAAGATGTTAACGATGAAACTTTATTCGGGACTATCGCAGCAACAGCACCCTTACAGCCCGTAGTTTCCTGCGATCATTGCACAGCAGCGATCTGCGACCATGCATCGCATTCTTTCACGGAGGGCGCACCATGTACGTCGGTCTCAAAATGCTCAAGGACTTCAAGAAAGTCACACCGCAAACGCCGGTTCTTGATGCGGATAAACTGCTTACTGGCAGCGATTTCTGGATGCTCCTTGTGGTGGACGACAACAGCAAGCTGCTCGGCTACGTGCGCAAGGAGGACATCGCCCTGGCCCTGCCCTCCATCATGACCACCCTGGAAAAGCACGAGGCCCTCTATCTCCTGTCAAAGCTTACCGTGCAAAAGATCATGCGCAAGGACATCATTGCCGTGCATCCGGAAATGGAGATCGAGCAGGCTGCCGAAATCATGCACCAGAAGAATCTGGCCGGACTGGCTGTTGTTGGGGACCAGCAAAAGCTCGTCGGCTACATCAACCGCTCGGTCATGCTTGATGTACTGGTCGAGGAAATGGGCCTCAAGCAGGGCGGTTCGCGCATTGTCTTCGAGGTGGAAGACCGCACCGGCGTCCTCCATGAAGTCTCCGGCATCATCAACGAATTGGGCGTCAGCATCATCGCCACCGGCACCTTTTACCACAACGACCGGCGCATGGTGGTCATCCGGCTGGCGGTCGACGACCCGTGTCTGGTGGCCGGGGCCATCGAGCGCAAGGGGTACAAGCTCGTGTCTGCCGCCGATTTTGAAGAGGAGTGGGCGAGCTGATGGCCTTTCTGGAAATCGACAACGTCACCCTGACCTTCCGGGGCATCGCGGCCCTGACCGGTGTGAGCTTCACCGTGGACAAAGGCGGCATCGTCTCGCTCATTGGCCCCAACGGGGCCGGCAAGACCAGCATGCTCAACTGCATAAGCGGCCGCTACACCCCGGACTCCGGAAGCATCAGCCTGGGCGGACGCGACCTGCTGGCCGTGCCGGCCCACGCCCGCACCAGCCTTGGCCTGTCGCGCACCTTCCAAAATATCGCGCTGTTTAAGGGCCTCTCGGTGCTCGATAACCTCATGGTCGGCCGTCACGCCCGCATGGACTACGGTCTGCTGGCCTCCATCCTCTACTTCGGGCCGGCCCGTCGGGCCGAGGACGCCCACCGCCGCCGGGTGGAGGATGTCATCGATTTCCTGCGCCTTTCGCCCTACCGCCACCATCCGGCCGGCAAACTGCCCTACGGCGTGCAAAAACGGGTGGAACTCGGCCGGGCCATGGCTGCCGAATCCGACCTGATTTTGCTCGATGAACCCATGGCCGGCATGAACCTTGAGGAAACCGAGGACATGGCCCGCTATATCCTCGACATCAATGAGGAATGGGGCATGACCGTGCTGCTCGTCGAGCACGACATGGGCGTGGTCATGGACATCTCCAGCAAGGTGGTGGTCCTGGATTTCGGCCGGGTGCTGGCCGAAGGCCCGCCCGAAGCGGTCATGGCCGACCCGGCCGTGGTGGCCGCCTACCTCGGCGGCGAAGACGCGGTGTTTCTGGGACGCTAGTGTCGCGTCCTCGAACAGAGCACAGCATGTTTCGTCGGCAACATACTAAAACAATGCATTTTCTTAAAAAACTATCGTATTTTTTAAGGGACGCGACACGAGGCGTCCGGCAACCGATAACCGATACGCGGATGTGACGATGGGCGACGCCCGAAAAATCTACGACGACACCCTGCCCGGCCTGCTGCTGCGGCGCGCCCGCGCCCATGGCCCAAAGACCGCCCTGCGCGAAAAGCAATGGGGCGTGTGGCAGCGCTTTTCCTGGAGCGACTACCTCGCCGCTGCGGCCGAATTCGCCGGCGGCCTCAAAAAGTACGGCCTGGGCCGGGGCGACATCGTCATCCTCATTGGCGACAACCGGCCCGAGTGGCTTTTTGCCGAGTTGGCCATCCAGGCCCTTGGCGGCATTGCCCTGGGCCTGTACCAGGACGCCCCGGCCGAGGAGATCGCCCACATCTTCAAGCTGTCCGAAGCAAGGCTGGTCGTCGCTGAAGACCAGGAGCAGGTGGACAAGATCCTGGGCCTTCGCCCCGAACTGCCGCATCTGGCCCATATCGTCTACCACGATGCCAAGGGCCTGGCCGGCCTGGACGAACCCGGACTGGTCAGCTTTGAGGCCGTGCGCGACCTTGGCCGCGAACTGGCCGGGGGATTTGAAGCCTGGACCCAGGTGCTGTCCCCGGAGGATCCCTGCCTCATTGCCACCACCTCCGGCACCACCGGCCGGCCCAAGCTGGCCCTGCTCTCGCATAAAAACCTCCTGGCCATGGCCCACAACCTGGGGCTGGTGGATGCCAAGCGCGACACCGACGAGTTCGTCTCCTTTCTGCCGCTGGCCTGGATGGGCGAGCAGATGATGGCTGCCGCCTCGGCGCTCCTTTTCGGCTTCACCGTCAATTTCCCCGAAGACCCGGACACGGTGCAGGAAAACATCCGGGAGATCGGTCCCCACGTCATCTTCTCGCCCCCGCGCGTCTGGGAGAATCTGGCCGCCCGGGTCCGGGTCAAGATCATGGAGACCACGCCGCTCAAACGCTTGCTCTATGAAACGCTCCTGCCCGTCGGCATCCGCTACGCCGATGCCCGCTTTGCCGGCCGCAAGCCGGGCCTGCCTCTGCGTCTGGCCTATTTTCTCGCCTGGGCCTGCCTGTTCCGGGCGCTCAAAGACCGGCTCGGCTTTTCCAACGTCCGCTCGGCCAGCACCGGCGGCGCGGCCCTTGGTCCCGACGCCTTCCGCTTTTTTCACGCCATGGGCGTCAATCTCAAGCAGATCTACGGCCAGACCGAAATCGCCGGCATCTCATGCATCCACCGCGACAGGGCCGTGGATTTCACTTCGGTGGGCCAGCCCATCCCGGACACCGAGCTGACCATTGCCGCCGACGGCGAGATTCTGTCCCGGAGTCCGTCAGTGTTTCTCGGCTATTACAAAAACCCCGAGGCCACGGCCGAAACGCTCACCGACGACGGCCGGCTGCGCTCGGGCGATGCCGGCTATTTCGACGACGCCGGCCGGCTGGTGGTCATCGACCGGGTCAAAGACGTCATGACCCTGGCCGACGGCTTCAAGTTCTCGCCCCAGTTCATGGAAAACAAGCTCAAGTTTTCGCCCTACGTCAAAGAGGCCGTGGTCCTCGGCCATACCCGCGACCATCTGGCCGCCATCGTGTGCATCGACGCCGAGATCGTCGGCCGCTGGGCCGAGTCCAAGGGACTCACCTATACCACCTACCAGGATCTGGCCGCCAAGGCCGAGGTCTACGGGCTGGTGCAGGGCGAGATCGCCGGCATAAACGCCGGGCTGGCTCCCCAGATGCGAGTGCGCCGCTTCGCCCTGCTTTTCAAGGAACTCGACGCCGACGACGGCGAACTGACCCGCACCCGCAAGGTGCGCCGCAAGGTGGTCGGCGAGCGCTATGCCGGACTCATCGAGGCGCTCTACTCCGACGCCTGCAGCCTCAATCTGCGGGCCGAGATCACCTACCAGGACGCCAGCGTCCGGGAGATGTGCGGCGAACTGCGTCTGGAAAACGTGGCCGAGACGGCCGGTCCCGGCTGATTCGCCGTTGTTGCAAAGGATTTGGCCGTCGCATGCGGCCAGGGCATGAGGAGAGAGCGTGGACTATTATCTGCAACTGCTTGTTTCGGGCCTGGTCATCGGCAGCATCTACAGCCTCGTGGCTCTGGGTTTTGTCATCATCTACAAGGCCACCAAGGTGGTCAACTTCGCCCAGGGCGAACTGGTCATGGTCGGGGCCTACATCTGTTTTTCGCTCACCGTCCAGGCCAAGCTGCCCTTTCTGGCGGCCTTCTTCCTGACCCTTGGCTTCTCGTTTATCCTCGGCATCGCCATCGAACGGCTCATCCTGCGGCCCATGATCGGCGAACCCATCATAAGCGTCATCATGGTCACCATCGGCCTGTCCTCGGTGCTCAAATCCCTGGTCCAACTGTTCTGGGGCACGCAGATCCAGGTCTTTCCGCCGGTGCTGCCCCAGGAGCCGGTCATGATCGCCGGGCTGCCCGTGGCCCCGGTCTATCTGGCTGCCTTTGCCCTCTCCATCATCCTCTTCCTCATCTTCTCGGCCTTTTTCAAATACTCGCGCCTGGGCATCGCCATGCGGGCCACGGCCTTTGACCAGCAGGCCGCCGCCAGCATGGGCATCGGGATTAAAAACATCTTCGCCCTGTCCTGGTGCATCGCCGCCATGGTCTCCTCCATCGGCGGGGTCATCCTCGGCAACATCAACGGTATAAACGCCCAACTCGGGCATCTGGGCCTCAAGGTCTTCCCGGCCGTGATTCTCGGCGGCCTGGACAGCCTGCTAGGCGCGGCCCTTGGCGGCCTTATCATCGGTGTCCTGGAAAACGTCTGCGACGGTGCGGCCAAGGAATTCCTCGGCCTTGGCGGCTTCAAGGACGTGGCCGCGTTTCTCTTCCTCGTCGTCATCCTCATGATCAAACCTTACGGGCTCTTCGGCGCCCGGGAAATCGAGCGGGTGTAGCCCATGCACGGACAATGTGGACTGTTTTTCCGAACCTATGCCGGCGAGGCCCAGCTTTTCCCCGGCCGGTTCCTGAAAATTTCCATGCTCCTTTTTTTCGCGGCCCTGTGCCTGGCTCCCTGGGCCATGAACAAGTACCTCGTCTCCATCCTGTGCCTGATCAATATTTCCGTCATCGGCGCGGTATCCTTAAACCTGCTCACCGGTTCCTGCGGCCAGATCTCCCTTGGCCACGGGGCCTTTTTCGGGGTCGGGGCCTACAGCGCAGCCTATCTGGCCAACCTGGGCCTGCCCTTCCTGCTGGTTCTGCCCGGGGCCGGGGCCATCACGGCGCTGACCGGCATGGTCTTCGGCCTGCCCTCGCTGCGCCTTAAGGGCATCTATCTGGCCATCGCCACCCTGGCTGCCCAGCTCATCCTCGAATACGTCTTTCTCCACTGGGACGCCGTCACCGGCGGCTCCGGCGGCATGGCCTTGGATCCGCCGTCCATTTTCGGTTTCGCCTTCGATTCCGACCTCAAGATGTTCTACCTGACCCTGGCTGTGGCCGTCTTGTGCGTGCTCAGTGTGCGAAACGTCATGCGTACCCGCCTTGGCCGGGCCTTTGTGGCCATCCGCGACTACCACCTCTCGGCCGAGATCGTCGGCGTGGACCTTTTCGCCTACAAGCTGCGGGCCTTTGGCTTAAGCTCCTTTCTGGCCGGCGTCGGCGGGGCGCTCTGGGGCAGCTACACCATGTACATCACCCCGGAGCAGTTCGGCATCGGGCTTTCGGTCAGCTATCTGGCCATGATCATCATCGGGGGCCTGGGCAGCGTCATAGGTGGCGTCTTCGGCGCTGTGTTCATCACCATCCTGCCGGAACTGCTCAATTTCATCGCCCAACATGCCGGCGCGGCCTTCACGGATTTAAGCGGCGCGCTCCTGGCCATGAAGGAAGGCGTCTTTGGCCTCGTCCTGGTCCTGTTCCTGATCTTTGAACCCGAAGGGCTGGCCAACCGCTGGCGGCTCGTCAAATCCTATTGGAAGCTCTATCCCTTTGCCCATTAGCCCTGCGCCACAATGCGGCGGACTTTCAGGGGGCGGCGCAAGCCGTCAGGCCAGGGATTTCCGGACATCCCGGCGGGCGAAGCCGGGACGCAACACGCAACCGTGGGGGGAAAAATGAAACGACTGGCAACACTGCTGACCCTGGCCCTGGCCTGGACACTCACCCTGGCCGGCCCGGCCCTGGCCGAGGAGTCCGTCAACATCGGCCTGCTCTCCGACCTGTCCGGCCCGACCTCGGCCGTGGGCGTGCCCTACTCCGAAGGCATCAAGGACGCGGCCAAATACTTAAATGAAAACGGCGGCATCGCCGGCAAACCCATCAAGCTCATCGAGGTGGACTACGCCTACAACGCCCAGCAGGCCCTGTCCGCCTACAAGCGGTTCACCTCCCAGGACAAGATCGTGGCCCTGCAGGGCTGGGGCACCCAGGACACCGAAGCCCTGACCAAGTTCGTGGGCAAAGATGAAATTCCCACCCTGTCGGCTTCCTATTCCGCCCACCTGACCGATCCGGCCAAGGCCCCGTACAACTTCTTCGTGGCTGCCGACTATTCCACCCAGATCCGTGGGGCACTCAAATATTTCAAAGCCAACTGGAAAGAAGCCCGCGCCCCCAAGGTGGCCTTTGTCTATCCCGACCACCCCTACGGATTGGTGCCCATTCCAGCGGCCAAGGACTATGCCAAGGAACTGGGCTTTGAAATCGTGGGCGATGAGACCGTGGCTCTGGGGGCCATGGATGCCATGGCCCAGATGCTGCGCCTGCAAAAGCTGGCCCCGGACTACGTCTGGATCGGCGGCACCACGCCCTCGGCCGCCGTCATCATGAAGGACGCCCAAAAACTGGGCTTTAAAACCACGTTTTTCTGCAACATCTGGGGCGTGGACGAAAGCCTGTTCAAGCTCGCCGGCGACGCCGCCAACGGCACCTATTCGCTCCAGACCGCCGTGGTCTACGGCCAGAAGGTGCCCGGCATGGCCGTCATCGAAAAACTGACGAACGGCGCGCCGAAAATGACCCATTACATCCGGGGCTTTGCCTCCATGCTGGTCATGGCCGAGGGCCTTAAGATCGCCGCCGCCAAAGGACCGCTTACCGGACCGGCCATCAAGGACGCCTTGGAGACACTGCGCGATTACAATCCCATGGGCCTGACCCCGCCCATCAGCTACTTCCAAAACGACCACCGGCCCAATATGTCGGTCATCATCTACAAGGTCGACGGCGGCAAGATGGTCGAAGTGGTCACGGAAACCCTGGAACGCAAGCCCGAATGGCTGGGGAAATAGACGCCGTGGATCTGCTCGCCGTTGAAAACCTCGAAGTCGTTTACAACGACGTGGCGCTCACCCTCAAAGGGCTGTCGCTTCGCGCCGTGCAGGGTCGGATCACGGCCCTGCTCGGGGCCAATGGGGCCGGGAAGTCCACCACCCTCAAAGCCATCTCCGGGCTTCTGGCCGGCGAGGACGGGGCCATCACCGACGGGCGCATCATCTACGACGGCGCGCCCATAAGCCGGCTCGCCCCGGAACGCATCGTGCGCCTGGGCGTGTTCCAGGTCATGGAAGGCCGGCGGGTGTTCGAGGACATGACCGTGGAGGACAACCTGCGCTGCGGCGGCGTCACCCGCCCGGCCAGGGAGTTTCGGGCCAGCGTGGAGCGCGTCTACGCCTACTTCCCGCGCCTCAAGGAACGTCGCCTGCAACTGGCCGGCTACATGTCCGGCGGCGAGCAGCAGATGCTGGCCATCGGCCGGGCGCTCATCGCCAAGCCGCGCCTGCTGCTCCTCGACGAGCCCTCCCTGGGCCTGGCCCCACTTTTGGTCGAGGAAATCTTTGACATCATCCGCCGGGTCAACCGCGACGAGGGCGTGACCATCCTTTTGGTCGAGCAAAACGCCCGGGCGGCCCTTGGCATCGCCGATGTCGGCTTTATCATGGAAAACGGCCGCATCGTCCTGGATGGCACGTCCGAGGAGCTTTTAAACAATCCCGACGTCCAGGAATTCTATCTGGGCCTGTCCCACGGCGGCGAAAAACGCCGCTACCGGGACGTCAAACACTACCGCCGCCGCAAACGCTGGCTGGGGTAGCCGAGAGGAATGATGCCTCCGGCGGCCAGGAGAGGCGCTGCCTCTCCTGGACCTCTCCGCCGGGGGCCTGAGGCCCCCGGACCCCCGCAAGGGGGAAAGGGATCAAGGGATACCTGCCGCAGGCGAAGAGTTGGTCGGCTGCCGGCAGGACGGCCCAACCAGAGAGAAAGGGGCATATCATGGACGCAGCAAAGCCCGAGTCCGGTTTCTACAACCCGCTGGAGAGCATGGACCGCGAGGCCGCGGCAGCCCGCAAGTTCGACCGGTTGCGCCGGCTGATCAGCCACGCCTACAAGCGCAGCGAGGAATTCAAGGCCCGTCTGGACGGGGCCGGCCTGACGCCGGACGACGTCGCCTCCTGGGACGACTTCGCCCGCATCCCGCCTCTGGGCAAGAAACAGTTGCTGGCCTTGCAGGACGGCGGGGCCGGACTGGCCCGCCTGCTCACCGGCGGCGTTGCCGGACTGCGGCGCATCTACCAGTCGCCGGGACCGCTCTATGATCCCGAAGGACCGGGGCCGGACTATTGGGGCTGGGCCGAGGCCTTTTATGCCGCCGGCTTTGCCCGGGGCGATCTGGTCCAGATGACGTTCAGCTATCACCTGACCCCGGCCGGTCTCATGCTGGAGGAACCGCTGCTGGAACTCGGTTGTACCGTCATCCCGGCCGGACCGGGCAACACCGACGTCCAGATCGACCTCATGACCCGGCTGCCTGTCACCGGCTTCGTCGGCATGGCCAGCTACCTCGCCGTCATCGCCGACAAGGCCCGGGAGCGGGGCCTCGACCTGCATCGGGATTTCCGGCTGCGCACGGCCTTTGTGGCGGCCGAGCGCCTGCCCGAGAGCCTGCGCCAGAAAGTGCAGAACGCCTTCGCCATGACCATCCGCCAAGGCTACGGCACGGCCGATGTCGGCTGCATCGCCTACGAATGCGCCGCCCTCACCGGCATGCACGTCAGTTCCCGGGGTATTGTGGAAATCTGCGAACCGGGCACCGGCCGCCCCCTGCCGCCAGGAGAGGTGGGCGAAGTGGTCTTCACACCCTTTGCCGACGCCTATCCGCTCATCCGCCTGGCCACGGGCGATCTCTCCAGGCTTGACGACACGCCCTGCCCCTGCGGCCGCACCTCCCCGCGTCTGGCCGGCATCCTCGGCCGGGCCGACGATACGGCCAAGGTCAAAGGACAGTTCATTTATCCGGCCCAGGCCGCCGAAGTCGTCGCCGCCTTCCCGGCCATTGTCGACTGGCAGATCGTGATCCAGAATCCCGGTGGCAAGGACACCATCGAGGTCCGGCTGTGCTGCCGCGAACCCCTGGACACGGCGGCTTTCGCAGCCCGTTTCCAGGAAAGGCTCAAGCTGCGCCCGCAGGTGACGGTGCTGCCCTCTGGCGAAAACATAGTCTCAGGCTCGCCCAAACTCCTGGACGAACGCCGATTCGAGTAGTCTCCCAGGCCAGCGGGCGCATCAGCCCAGGGCCGGCTGGATTTTTCGGTTCGCAGGGCGACCATCTGCCCCGGTGCAAGTTTTTGCTTTTCGGCATGGTGCTCCACACCGTAGCGCTTGCGGATCAGCTACCGGAAGCCATTTTACGTATCTTTATCTTCCATTGCCGCGTCTCCACGGGCGTTGTCGAAGCGATCATCCATTCCTGATTCGCAGCAGCATGCCCCTCCTTTGCAGACTGCCTGAAAAGGGGAGGATTAACCGCTTCAGAAGTGTTCAAGCCAAGAAAAGCGACAGGACCGACGCCATCTGCTGGACGTCGGCCTGTCGCTTTTTCGTTTAGAAAGCTGAGCGGTCAGTTCGGGAAAAGATTGTTGATCTTGCAGGCTGCGCAGGCCGCGTCAAAGCCACTTTGGCTACAATCTTTTCCAGAGCATCCGCAACTACTGGTCAGGGAGGGGTATTCGTGTAATAGTTATTAATAGGGTTTCGCCGAATCCGAGCAGAGGAGTTTCCATAATGGTTTCAGATAGATCGTTGGTTAACATACGCCAAGATGTCCTTGCGAAATGTCCAACCGGGATACAAGGGTTTGACGAGATTACTGCTGGGGGGCTGCCCAAGGGGCGTCCCTCCCTGGTCTGCGGTGGGCCGGGCTGCGGCAAGACACTTTTTGGCATGGAGTTTTTGGTTCGCGGCGCGACGGAATTCGACGAACCCGGCGTCTTCGTTTCCTTCGAGGAGAGACCAGAAGAACTGGCTCAGAACGTCATTTCGTTGGGCTGGAACCTCCAAGATTTAGAAACCAATGGCAAACTTCTGGTCGAGTATGTCCAGGTCGAACGGAGTGATATTGAAGAAACGGGCGAGTACGACTTGGAGGGACTTTTTATTCGCCTCGCCAGTGCTGTAGACGCCATCGGTGCCAAGCGGATCGTCCTGGACACGGTGGAATCGCTGTTCGCAGCCTTGCCCAACGAACTGATCCTGCGCTCGGAGTTGCGGCGGCTCTTTCGGTGGCTCAAGGACAAAGGGCTGACGGCGATGATCACGGGGGAACGGGGCGACAGGAACCTCACCCGGCACGGACTTGAGGAGTATGTATCCGACTGCGTGATCGATCTGAATGTCAGGGTTAAAAGCGACATCGCCACACGCAGGCTGCGGATCGTCAAATATCGTGGATCCCGCCACGGCACCAACGAGTACCCCTTCCTCATTGGTGCGACCGGTTTTTCGGTTATGCCCATCACCTCCATTAATCTGGACTATGCCACATTAATGGAGCGAGTCCCGTCGGGGGTCGAGCGCCTGGACACAATGCTCGGCGGCAGTGGATATTACAAAGGTTCCAGCGTCCTGATCACAGGTACAGCCGGAACGGGCAAATCGAGTTTGGCTTCCGCCTTTGCCCAGTCAATCTGCGCTACGGGCGGAAAGTGCCTCTATTTCGCATTCGAGGAAGCGGTCAGCCAGATTCTACGCAATATGAGCTCCATCGGCATTAATCTGGGGCAATGGGTCGATGCCGGCTTGCTCAAGTTCCACGCCTCAAGGCCAACCACCTTCGGCATGGAAATGCACCTTTTGACGATGTATAACATGGTCAAGGAGTTTAATCCTAGTGCTGTCATCATCGACCCAATCTCGAACTTGTCTTCAGTCGGGAACGAGGAAGAGGTCAAGTCTGTCCTGACGAGGTTTGTGGACTACCTTAAGGGACGAGGCATTACTACTTTATTCACTGACCTTACTTCAGGGAAGACCGCTGGCGAGTATACCGAAGCCGCCATTTCTTCCCTCATGGACACGTGGATTTTGCTGCGAAACATTGAGACGAATGGAGAGCGCAACCGGGCGTTGTTTGTTCTCAAGGCTCGGGGCACAGACCACTCAAACCAAGTCCGAGAATTTGTCCTCTCCAGCCAAGGATTGGAATTGACTGACGCTTACCTTGGCCCTGAGGGGGTGCTTATGGGCTCGGCCAGAGTAGCCCAGGAAGTGCGCGCGCAGGCGGAATCGATGCGGCGCAGTCAGGAACTCAAAGGCAGGACGCGCGGCCTGGAAACGAGACGGGCTATGCTTGAGGCACAGATGGCTTCGCTTAAGCAGGAGGTCATTTGCCTGGATGAAGAGGTGGAGATGTTTAAGGTCGAGGCCATGGCGCAGGACGACGCGCTGGCCAAGGGCCGGGATGACATGGCGCGGATCCGCAAGGCCGACTGAACCACTGAAGAGGACGACATGATGGAAAATGAAGAGATATCTCCGGAGCAGAGTGGTGCGATGGTCGGTACATTCTGGAGTCTGCGTCTTTACGTAGCCGGGCAGACGCCCAAATCATTGGAGGCCTTCGCCAACTTGAAAAAGATTTGCGAAGAGTACTTACAGGGCCGATGCGAGATTGAGGTTGTCGATCTTCTGGAAAATCCGCATCTCGCCAGGGAATACCAAATCGTCGCCATCCCAACACTGATTCGTAAGCTGCCGCAACCGATCAAAAAGATCATCGGCACCCTGGTCGACACCGAACGTGTCCTGGTCGGCCTCAATATCCAGGCGAGTTCCGGTAAAATGATGCAAGACTCCGGAGTACGCCGTGGATAAACCAAAAAATAGAGCTGCTGATTTTGAAAAGGCGCTCCAGGATCGTGCCCAGCAAAAGTATGTTCTACGCCTCTATGTGGCAGGTATGACACCGAGGTCGAGGGAGGCGATCACCTCTATCAAGAAACTCTGTGAGGAACACCTGCAAGGGCGTTACGAAATCGAGATTCTCGATATCTACCAACACCCGGAGCTGGCCAGCGCACAGCAAGTTATCGCCGCTCCAACTCTGATCAAGGAACTTCCACTCCCACTGCGCAAGTTTATCGGCAGCTTGTCCGACGAAGGCCGTATCCTTAAAGGACTTGATGTCCAGCCAAAGGAGCGCATCGCTTGTGGACATGAATAGGACCAAGCCACTGGAAGTGTTAGCCCAGGAAAATGAGGAGCTGCGAATTCGTCTCGAGGAGGCCGAGGACACTCTGCGGGCTATCAGGAACGGAGAAATTGACGCTGTTATCTCGTCTGGAGTTCAGGGAGACCAAGTCTTCACACTGAGCGGAGCAGACCACGTCTACCGGGTGATGTTTGAGCAAATGAGCGAGTCTGCGGTGACTGTAGATTTGGACGGCCAAATTCTTTTTGCCAATTCGAATTTTTTTACCCTTTTAGATCTTGGGGCTGAACAGATCCTTGGAAAGTCTCTCCTGGCCTTCATTTCGCCCCCCGACCGGGAACTGTTTCGATCTCTCCTGCAACAAGTCATACTTGATAAGTCCAAGGGTGAGGTCAAACTGAAGGCAGCCAATGGCAGTGAATTACCGGTGCTCGTTTCTTTGAGTCTCTTGCAACTGGACGATAATCCCATTGTCGCCATACTGCTTACGGATCTGCGCGAGCAGAAAAGGATCGAGAAGATACTTTCTTCAGGGCAGCTAGCCAGCATTATTTTAGAGCAGGCTGCTGAGGCGATTGTGGTATGCGACCCCGAGGGAGCCATCATTCGCGCCAGTTCGCAGGCTCGACGACTTTGCGGCCAGGAGAATCCCATTGGGAGCAACTTCGAGGACGTTTTCCCATTGGAGGTCATTAGTCGATCCTCAACAAACGCTCATCAACTCCCGGAAAAGAATGATTCAGGCTGGCCTCGCTTCAGCTTAATCTGCATGATGGATAAACATGTCATACGATCTCTCGAAGTATGCTTAAAGCATGAATCAAAGTGTGAGTCATACCTGCTGTTAAGCGGACGTCCTATGCAAACTGAGACAGCAGAGCACCTTGGGTGGGTTTTGAACTTGACCGATATTACAGCCAGAAAACAGATGGAGGATGATTTGCTGCGGGCTAAAGACGCGGCTGACCGGGCAAGTCGGGCAAAGAGCGAATTTTTGGCAAATATGAGCCATGAGATACGTACGCCTCTCAATGGTATCCTTGGGATTCTTCAGATTCTCCAGTTGACTGCCCAAGATCTTGAACAAAAGAAGTATATCCTTGAAGCTATAAGGTCTTCTGGTCGGTTATCTGGTTTGTTGTCAGATATTCTCGATTTGGCGCGCGTCGAATCAAATAAAATTGATGTCCGAGAGGACGTGTTTGGCGTCAACGAGCTGGTAGAATCTGTTCGGGAATCTTTTGAGATCGTTTGTAAGAATAAAAACATTGAATTAGTTTTTTTGTGCGACAACCGCATACCCCAGGGATTGGTTGGGGATGAAGCTCGATTGCGGCAAGTTCTTTTTAATCTTGTTGGGAATGGAATTAAGTTTACAGAGAAAGGTAGTGTCGTTGTTGATGCGTCTATGGTTTCGAACCAGAACGATCAACAATGTCGAGTTCTATTTTCCGTAACAGACACAGGAGTCGGCATAAAAGATGAGTGGCTGGATGAAATGTTCAAACCATTTACTCAAGTTGACGGTTCGTATGCTCGTTCAAGACAAGGCGCAGGACTCGGGCTTGCTATAGTCAGCAGGTTGGTTGGCCTGATGGGAGGGAGCCTTTGTGTCTCAAGTGAGTTTGGTGTTGGGACAACGTTTTTCGTGGTTATGAGCTTTCAAAAAGAAATATTGGACAAGAAAGCAATCGCCGAATCTTTCCCGGACAGCTTGCCAGATGATCTTGGTGCGTTTAAAATTTTGGTTGTTGAAGACGAAGATTTGAACCGAATGGTTGCAAAAATGTTATTGCAGAAATTAGGCCATGACGTAGAGACTGCAAATAATGGTAGCGTAGCTTTAAAAATGATTGAAGCCAACAATTATGACTTGGTTTTTATGGACATACAGATGCCCGTTATGGACGGCATAATTGCTACCAAGTCGATTCGGAATTCTTTAGAGCTAAAGGCAAAAGCCAACATCCCGATCGTAGCCATGACTGCCCATGCCATGTCAGGCGATCGGGAACATTTTCTGGTGGCAGGAATGAACGATTATGTTTCCAAGCCAATTGAAATACAGGCTCTCAAGGATGTTATTGTGCGGGTGATGTCCACGAAATTTCGGTAAACGACGCAAAGCCGAAAGAGAATGCTGGGGTTATTCAGGGCAGCTTCAATCGCTTTGCTGCGAAAACCCGCGATGCTCTTGTCGCCGGCAACCATGGCGGGCGACATTGCCGTCATTGTGCAAGCTGCGCCCGAAGTTCTTGATAGTCCAACACTCCACCCCCAATGAGCTTTAGCAACATGGCATATAAGCCAGAAGCTCTATGCCGAGCCTCCCGGACATATCCAGTCTGCAAGCTGATGCGGATTTCAGCATGGCCCAGCAGATCACGATACGCCGTTGGAAAAGCATATCGAAAAGGGTAAAGATTTCCTTCGAGGCAAGGGTCGGTCGGCGAGGAACGCCGGATGGATCGCCCTTCCGGCAGGGATTCCGTGAGGAAGGCTCGTGAAGTTGGCCGTGGGGGTGAGAGTGCTTCCCTTCGGCTCTGGAGTGATGTGCTGGCTTGTGGCATGGCTGCGGCCCACGCCGATATGCGGCAT